>JALYZG010000072.1 GCA_030948965.1 Candidatus Dormiibacterota bacterium
AGGGCTGTGGCGCACTGACCGCCGCCAAGATCGTCGGCGAGACCGCAGGCGTCGGTCGCTTCCGCTCCCGCAGCGCCTTCGCCATGAACAACGGCAGCGCCCCCATTCCGGTCTGGTCGGGCAACCGTCAGCGCTTCCGGCTCAACCGCGGCGGCAACCGCCAGCTCAACGCCGCTCTCCACCGCATCGCCATCACCCAACTCCGTTGGAGCCCTCGCGGCAAGGCCTACTTCGAGCACCGCCTGGCCGCCGGGGCGACCAAGCGGGAGGCCCTGAGGTCGCTCAAGCGACGAATCTCCGATGAGGTCTACCGTCGGCTCTTACTCGACCAGCAGACCCCCTCATTGGGAGTCGCAATTGCCGCCGCTTGACATAGGAGCTTCGAATGCAGCGATGGCCGTCGCCGCGGACCGGGGCCATAATCGGCCGGTGGAGACCTCTCCCACCCCGGCCGCGGTGGCTGCCCGGACCACGCTGCCGACACCGCCGGTCGAACCCCGATTCTTCGTTCGCAACCTCGCTCTCGGCGGCCTGTTGGAGCTCTTTTTGATCTCCGCCGTGGTCTCGCTGCTGCTCATCCGCGGCGGCCTCGCCCTGACCGGGTTCCCCAAGGTCGGGGGCGGCGGCCTGCACATCGCGCACATGATCTGGGGCGGCCTGCTGATGCTCATCAGCCTGGTCCTGCTCTATAGCTTCCTCGGCCGTCCGATCCTGTACCTGGCCGCGCTCATCAGCGGGATCGGCTTCGGCACCTTCGTGGACGAGTTGGGCAAGTTCCTGACGAGCGACAACAACTACTTCTTCCGACCCACGGTCGTGATCCTGTACATCGTCTTCATCCTGCTGTTCGTGGCCATGCGCGAGCTCGACTCGCACCGCCGCTTCAGCCAGCGCGAGATGCTGGCCAACGCTTTCGACATGGCCCGGGAAGCGACGCTCTACCACCGCCGCCCGAACCACACGGGCGAGGTGCTGGCCTACCTCAACGCCAACGCCGGTTCGGACCCCCTTTTGAACGAGCTGCGAACCGTACTGCTGGCCGCCGAAACGCAGGCCCCGCTGGCGCCCAAGCTCATCCGCCGGATCCAGCTCCAGGCCAACCGTTTCTATCTCCGCGTCTCCGGGTCCCCCCGCCTGCAACGGGTCGTCCTGGGCGTCTTCATCCTCTACACGCTGTTCACCGGCTTCGCCAGCCTGCTCCTGGTCGTGGCCCTGATGGCGGACGGTCTGGTGGGCGGTGGCTCCATCCACCTCGCGCTGGGGAAGATCGAGATCGCGGACGAGGCGGTGGTGGTCAGCAATGTCATCACGGCAGTGCTCGTGGGGCTCGGCGCCGGGCGCCTGCGCTCGTCCCGGCTGCACGCGTACGGCCTGTTCCAGAAGGCCGTCCTCGTCCAGCTCCTGGTGGCCCAAGTCTTCGCCTTCTACACGACCCAATTCGAGGCGCTGACCGGGGTGGCGGTCGACCTCGCGCTCCTCCTCATGCTGAGCGGCATGATCCGGTTCGAGCGCCGCCTCACCAATCGGCTGACGCCGGTCCTACCCCTGGCCTGACGTGTTCGAGTCCACGCTCTATCCGACCGACCCCGCCCAGGTGGACAGCTTTGTGGCCGAGATGCGCCACGGCACGCTCATCGCCACGCCGCCCGGTGGACACCCCTCGACGACGATGCTCCCCTTCGTGCGCCGAGACGGCGAGTTGGAGGTTCACTGCGTTCAAGCCGACCCGACGTTCGCAGCCCTTCAAGCCGAACCGCGCGTCACGTTCCTCGTCTCCGACTTCCTCGCGTTCACGCCCCACGATTTCGTGGACCCGGTGGACGCCGGGCGAGCCACGCTCAACTTCCGCGCGGTGGCTTTCGAGTGCGATGCGACCTGGTCCACAGACCCGGCCGCGGTGGCCGCGGCGCTGAACCGCCTGCTGCTCGCCTACGAGCCGGCCGGGGCCTATGCGCCGCCCATCCCGGGACCGCGGTACGGACCTCGCCTCGCCCGTCTGGCCGCGCTGCGCCTGCGGATCGTCGCCGTGCGGGCGAAGTTCAAGGTCGGGCCGGCGGTCCCGGCGCCCCGAAAGCTGGAGGTGACGGCACGACTGCGCGGTCGTGGGGAGCCCGGCGACGCGCGAGCCGCGGACGTCATCGAGCGCTACTTGGAGAGCGGCGAGAGTTAGGCTGAAGACCCCACGAGCAGGAGACACCGGTAGCAGCCAGCCCATGATCAACCCGGCGCGGCCGTGAGCGACGTTATCGTCGCCTGTTGCCAGCTGGACCTGGCCGTCGGCGAGGTCCGGCGCAACCGCGCGGCGGCTCGCGCCGGCATCGAAGCCGCCGCCGCCCGAGGCGCGCAGGTGATCGTCCTCCCCGAGCTCACCCCCTCCGGCTACGTCTTTCGGGACTTTGACGAGGCCCGCGCCCTGAGCGAGCCTCTCGACGGGCCGACGGTGGCCGAGTGGACGGAACTCGCGCGCCGCCACGAGGCCGTCATCGTCGGCGGCATCTGCGAGCTGGACGGTGAAGGCGTACTTCGGAACAGCGCGGTCCTGGTCGATCGCGACGGGGCCCGGGCCGTCTACCGCAAGGCCCACCTTTGGAACGCAGAGAAGGAGTTCTTCCAGCCCGGGGACGGCCGGCCGCCGGTGGTCGAGACCGATTTCGGCCGGATCGCGGTCATGATCTGCTACGACCTCGAGTTCCCGGAATGGATCCGCCTCGCCGCCCTCGCCGGCGCCCAGCTCCTGGCGTCGCCTACGAACTGGCCGCGCGAAGTGCGGCCGCCGCAGGAACGTCCCGTCGAGGTCATCCGGGTCCAAGCCAACTCCGCCGTCAATCGCATCTATTGCGCCGCTGCCGACCGGACCGGAACCGAGCGCGGCGTCGAGTGGGTGGCCGCCAGCGTGATCGTCGGACCGGACGGCTACCCGCTCGCCGGCCCGCTGGACGGATCGGGGCCGGGGGTGATCGTGGCCCGCTGCGACCTGGCCAGGGCCCGCGACAAGCGGACCAGCGCCCGCAACGACGCCTTCTCCGACCGCCGGCCCCAGCTGTACGAGGTGGAGCCGAGCCGAGCCTGACCGAGATGATTCGCAACGCGATCGAGCCTGAAACGGCACTGGAGAGCAGGAGGCAGCCATGAGCGAAACGATCGACCGCTCGGCGACGCCCGCGGCCGCGGCGCCGCATCAGCTCGAACGCACGCTCGGGCTGCGCGCCGTTACGCTCTTCGGACTCGCCTACCTGGCGCCTCTGATCGTCCTCGGCACCTTCGGCGTCCTGGCCCAGAAGTCAGCCGGCACGACCGCCTCCGCCTACCTGCTCTCGCTGGTCGCGATGCTGTTCACGGCCTACAGCTACGGCAAGATGGCGGCCAGGTTTCCGATCGCCGGCTCTGCCTACACCTTCACCCGGCGTTCGATCGGCTCGCGGATTGGGTTCATGATCGGCTGGGCGATCCTCCTCGACTACTTCTTCATCCCGATGGCGATCTGGCTGATCGGGGCGGCCTTTTTGAACGCCGCTTTTCCCGCCGTCCCGCCCTGGCTCTGGATCATCGGGTTCATCGCTCTGACCTCGGGGCTGAACCTGGTCGGCGTTCGGCTCGCCGCGAACGTCAACTCCCTGCTGATGGTCTTCCAGCTCTCGGTGCTGGGCATTTTCATCCTCCTTTCCCTGCGCCACGTGGTCGGGATCGGGGGCGCCGGAGCGGCCTTCAGCGGAGCGCCTTGGCTGAACCCCCAGACCACGCTGGCCGGCGTGGCGGCCGGCGCCGCCCTGGCCGCCTACTCCTTCCTCGGCTTCGATGCCGTCACCACCATGACCGAGGAGGCTGTCAACCCCACGAAGACGATTCCTCGCGCGATCCTTCTGATCATCCTGCTCGGCGGCGGCATGTTCATTCTCGCCTCGTACGCCACCCAGCTGGTCCATCCGGGCGGGGTCTTCAAGAGCGTCGACTCCGCCGCCTTCGACATCGCCAAGACCATCGGCGGGGACCTCTGGTCGTCAATATTCCTGGGTGGCTTGATCCTGGCCCAGTTCACCTCCGGCATCTCGGCCCAAGCCGCCGTATCCCGTCTGCTCTATGCGATGGGCCGCGACAGCGTGCTCCCGAAGAGGTTCTTCGGCTACATACATCCGCGCTTTCGCACCCCTGCCCTGAACATCCTTCTGGCCGGTGCGACGGGACTCATCGCGCTGAGGTTGAGCGTCGCCACGTCGACCTCCTTCATCAACTTCGGCGCTTTCACCGCGTTCACGTTCGTCAACCTCTCGGTCATCGCCCTCTTCTTCCGGGGCCGCAGTGGCCACGGCTGGAAGCGGGTGGTCACGGAGTTCGTCGCCCCGGCGATCGGAGCGGTGGTGGACGTTTTTCTCCTCTTGAACCTGGCCAACGACGCCAAGCTCCTGGGCACGATCTGGCTCACCCTGGGCCTGCTCTACCTCGTCTATCTGACCCGAGGCTTCCGCGTCGCGCCGCCAGAGGTGGCCTGGGAGGAGTAGGCGTCGGAGCTACGCGGCGGGCGTGGCCGAGACCGGCCGCGCCACGATGCCGAGGCCGGGCGCGGCCGTCCCGGAGCCCGCGACGGGCGTCGGCGGGATCCCACCCGAGAGCAGGACCAGCAGCCGCACCGACCCCGTGTGGGCGTCGAGCAGGTACAGCGTGCGCCAGGTGCCACCTCCCGGCAGCGGGGGTCGGCAGGCGGGCAGCGGACCGGCGACCCGCGGCACGCGAATCGGGCAGGCGATCGCACCTGCCTTCACGGGAGTAAGCCCGGCCGGGCCCGCCGGCAGTGGCCCCCGGCGCTGGTAGACGACCGCCCACACCAGCTCGCCCGCGGCCACGGAGGGATTCGCGGAGGCGCCCACGCGGGCGAGCGCAGCGCCCTGAACGGTGGCCGGGGAGCGGCCGGCGACGCCGGTGGCGGCGTTCTGGTCCAGCGGGCACCCGGCCCAGTCGCTCCGGGGCAGCCCGTGATCGTGCGCCACCGACACCAAGGCGCAGTAGGGGGGAGGCACGGCCGGGCTGAGACTGAGGCCGGAGCTGGCGAGGAGGGCCGGCGTGACCCCTGGCAGGTCCAGCGTGGCCGAGCCGGGGCGGAGCAGGCGGTCGGTGCCCAACGCCACCGCCGAGGCGGCCAGGACGGTAACGATCAAGCCCACCGCCACGGCGGTCCAGCGGTGTCTCACACGAGGCAGAACGCGAACCCGCTCGCCGGGTAACAGGCGGCCGACCCCATCAGACGGGCGGCACGCCATGCCGGCGCTCGAAGCCCGGCTCGTGGCGCGAGGAATAGAAGGCGAAGCGGGCGATGAGCTGCTCGCGCAGCCGCTCGGGCTCCACAACGTCGTCGACGATCAGGTTTGAGGCGAGGCGGAAGAGGTCCACGTCCGCGCGGTACTCGTCCTCCAACTCGCGCCGGCGCTGCGCCCTCTCCGCCTCGGGCAGCTCCGCCAGCCGGTTGTAGAAGACGGCGTTGACGGCCGGCTCCGGGCCCATGACCGCGATCTGGGCCGAGGGCAGCGCGAGGACGCAGTCCGAATCGAACGCGGGTCCGGCCATGGCGTAGAGCCCGGCCCCGTAGGCCTTACGCACGACCACGCAGACCTTCGGCACCGTGGCCTCGGCGACGGCCGTGATCATCTTGGCCCCGTGGCGGATGATGCCCCGCCGCTCGACGTCTGTGCCGATCATGAAACCGGGAACGTCGGCCAGGAAGAGGAGGGGGACGTTGAACGCGTCGCAGAGCCAGATGAACCGTGCCGCCTTGTCCGCGCTGTCGTTGAAGAGCACGCCGCCCTTCTGCAGTGGCTGGTTGGCGACGACGCCCACCACCCCACCGTCGAGCCGCCCGAAGCCGGTCAGCAGCTCCTTGGCGAACAGCTTCTTGACCTCGAAGAAGGAGCCCTCGTCGACCACGGCTTCTATCACGCGGCGCATGTCGTAGCCCCGCTGCGGCGCCACCGGCACCACCTCGGCGATGGGCTTGGCGCCGGCGCGCGGCGGTCGCGGCTCGGATCGGGGCGGGGCCTCGGTATGGCGGACCGGCAGGTACGCGAAGTATTCGCGCGCGGTCGCCACGGCCGCCGCGTCGTTCGCCACCAGGAAGTCGCCGCATCCGCTCTCTGTGCAGTGCATGCGAGCGCCGCCCAGCTCCTCCAGCGAGACCTTCTCACCCACCACCACCTCCACCATCCGCGGCGAGCCGAGATACATCGAGGCGTTGCCCTCGACCATGATCACGACGTCGCAGAAGGCGGGAATGTACGCGCCGCCGGCGGCCGAAGGCCCGAAGAGAACGCAGATCTGAGGCACGCGCCCGGACAGCCGGACCTGGTTGAAGAAGATGCGGCCGGCGTGGCGGCGTCCTGGAAACATCTCGACCTGGTCGGTGATCCGGGCGCCCGCCGAGTCCACGAGGTAGAACAGCGGCAGCCGCAGGCGGGACGCGGTCTCCTGCACCCGCACGATCTTTTCCACCGTCCGGGCGCCCCACGAGCCGGCCTTCACTGTCGGGTCGTTCGCCATCACGGCCACGCGCCGGCCCGCGATCGCGCCCAGCCCCGTGACGACGCCATCAGCCGGCAGGTCGGCGGCCAGCGCGTTGGCGAAGAGCCCGTCCTCGACGAAGGAGCCTTCGTCCAGCAGCAGGCCCAGTCTCTCGCGCACGGTCAGCTTGTTCTGCGCGCGCAGTTTGGGCAGGTAACGGGTGCCGCCGGCGAGCGCCCGCTGCCTCAGCTCGCGCTCCCGGCCGATCAGCTCCTCCATGACGGCTACCGGCCCGTGAACTCGGGCGCACGCTTCTCGAAGAAGGCGCGCACTCCCTCGCGAGCGTCGTCGCTCAAAGAGACCAGGGCCAGCTGCGAGCGCAGGTACTCGAGGGCGGCGCGGAACTCCATGTCCTGCTGGCGGTAGAAGGAATCGCGACCCAGGCGCAGGACCAGCGGCGACTTGCCGGCCAGCGACGCGGCCAGCTCCGCGATGACCGAGTCCAGCTCCGCCTGGTCTTTCACCACCCGGTTGACGAGGCCCAGCTCGTGCAGTCGGCCCGCGTCCCAGCGCGCGCCCAGGAGGACCATCTCGAGCAGCACCTTGCGCGGCAGGTTGCGCTGCAGCACCGCCTGGATCATGGCCGGCCAGACGCCAACGTTGATCTCCGGCGTGGCAAACGTCGCAGTCTCCACGGCGACGAGCAGGTCGCAGGCGCAGGCCAGGCCGAAGCCGCCCGCCAGGGCGTGGCCGTTGATCCGGCCCAGCACCGGCTTGCCCAGGTCCTCCAGGAGCAGGAAGAGGTCGACGAAGCGCCGGCGGCCGTCGTGACGCTCGAGCTCGGACACGGACCCGTCGAAGGAGGCCAGGTCCGCACCCGCGGAGAAGGCCCGGTCACCCGCGCCCGTCAGCACCACGACGCGCACCTCGGCCGCCTCCCGGCACCACGTGAGCGCGGCCCCGAGGTCCTTCAACATGGTCGTCGAGAGGGGGTTGCGCTGCTCGGGCCGGTTCAGCGTGACGGTCGCCACGCCCTCCGCGACCTCCAACCGCACATCGTCCAGCCTAGGAGCCTGTGTCCTGGGACCCGAGGCCACGGCCATATCGTAAGTTGACGCGGTGCCGCGGCCGTCGCTGCTTTGGCTCCTCGTCTTCGTGCCGCTGTCGCTTGCCCTGGAGCTGGCGCACGCGCCGCCGCTGGCCGTCTTCGTCACAGCCGCGATCGCGATCATCCCGCTGGCGGGCCTGATCAGCCGCGCCACGGAATCTCTGGCTGCCGAGGCCGGGCCCCGCGTCGGGGCGCTTCTCAACGCCACCTTCGGCAACATCACCGAGCTGATCGTCGCCATCCTTCTGGTGGCGGCCGGGCATCAGGACGTGGCCAAGGCCTCACTGATGGGGTCAATCCTGGGCAACATCCTGCTGGTTCTCGGCGCCTCCTGCCTGGCCGGCGGCCTCCGCTACCGGGAGTTGAAGTTCTCGGCTCGCAGCACAGGCGTTTCCAGCACGTCGCTGCTTCTGGCCGTCCTCGCGCTCCTCATGCCCGCCCTCTTCGTCAGCTTCGATCGCACATCCGCCCTGCAGCGAGAGGTGGTCAGTGTGGTGGTGGCGGTGGTGCTGATGGTCCTCTACGTGGCGGCCCTGATCTTCGTCCAGTTCACGCACGCGCCTTTGTTCCGGGCTACGGCGTCCACCGGCGAGCCGGAGTGGCGCCCCCGGGTCGCGGTCCTGGTGCTGCTGGCCGCCGCCCTTCTGGTGGGTCTCGAATCCGAGCTCCTGGTGGGGACGCTCGAGCCGACGGTGGCCGCCCTCGGCGTGTCTCCGCTGTTCATCGGGCTCTTCGTCGTGGCCATCATCGGCAATGCGGCCGAGCACGCGTCGGCCGTGGTGTTCGCCCTCCACAACAAGCTCGAGATCAGCGTCGAGATCGCGTTCGGCTCGTCGACGCAGATCGCCCTCTTCGTGGCCCCC
Source organism: Candidatus Dormiibacterota bacterium (assembly GCA_030948965.1). Lineage (GTDB taxonomy): Bacteria > Chloroflexota > Dormibacteria > Dormibacterales > Dormibacteraceae > JALYZG01. The sequence goes on from JALYZG010000072.1 coordinate 8,455, forward strand.
CTCCTGGTCCTGATCAGCCTGGGCATCGGGCACCCGATGGACTTCGTCTTCAGCCCGTTCGAGGTCGCCGCCGTGTTCCTGTCCACCCTCATCGTCGGAGTGGTGGTCCTCGACGGTCGCAGCAACTGGCTGGAGGGGGTGCAGCTCCTCGGAGCGTACGTCATCCTGGCCATCTCCTTTTTCTTCGTGGGCAGCACCCTGGGCACCTGAGCGGTTTCCCCGTAGGCTTCCGCGTACGGTGAAGGGGTCCCCGTGAACTCCTGCGGCCCAGCCGCAGCACTGACCTGACTGGGAGGGCACTTGTTTGAGTGAGGCGTTCCCCCCGTCGGGGCCGGGGTCGCTGCGGGACTACACGACGCGCATGCTGCGACCCTGGTCGCCGATCGTGGTCAGCAACCGCGCCCCGTTGGAGCCTGGACCCCGGGGCGGCTTCAGGCGCGGCGCCGGCGGCCTGGTCACGGCCCTGATGGCCGTGGCGGAGTCGACTGAAGCCACCTGGGTGGCCTGCGCCCGGACGCCGGAAGAGCGCCGGCGGGCGGCAGACGGCCGCCCCATCCTGGCCGAGGGCAGCGGGGGCCCGATCACGATGCACCTCGCGGTGCCCGGGGCAGAGGCCTATCGCCGCCACTACTCGGTCATCGCCAACCCGCTGCTCTGGTTCCTGCAGCACTACCTTTGGGGGCTTATCACGGATCCCGTCATCGACGACCGCATCTGGCGGGCGTGGGCGGGGGGCTACGTGGCCGTCAACCGGCTGCTGGCGGACCGGGTGCTGGCGGTGGCGGCCGAGAGCGCCCGGCCACCGCTCATATTGACCCAGGATTACCAGCTCTACCTCGTGCCCAAGATGGTGCGCGAGGGGCTGCCCCAGGCCACGTTCCAGCAGTTCATCCACATCCCCTGGCCCGCTCCCAACTACTGGAAGGTGCTGCCCAAGGCGATGCGAGACGCGATCTTCGAGGGCCTGCTGGGCAACGACGTGGTCGGCTTCCAGTCACGCCAGGACGTGCGCAACTTCCTTATGACCTGCGAGGAGCTCGCGGGCCTCCGGGTCGACCACCGAGAGCGCGCCGTGCTCCACGAGGGGCGGGTCGTATGGGTGCGCTCCTATCCCATTTCCATCGACGTGGAGGCCCTCATCCAGGCGGCGGACGCACCGGCCGTGGAACGCGAGCTCGAGGGCCTGGGCCGGCGGCCGGAGAAGCTGATCGTCCGGGTGGACCGCACGGACCCTTCGAAGAACGTCGTGCGCGGCTTCCTGGCCTACGAGCTGCTGCTCCGGCGCCACCCGGAGCTGGCGGGGCGGGTGCGATTCCACGCCTTCCTGCAGCCTTCGCGCCAGGACATCGGCTACTACAGCTCCTATCTGGAGGCCATCACGGGCACGGCCCGGCGCATAAACGCCCAGTTCGGTCGCGGCGACTGGGAGCCGATCCGGCTGGAGCTGGCCGAGAACATGCGCCGGGCGCTGGCCCTCTACCGCGACTTCGACGTGATGCTCGTGAATCCCATCTACGACGGCATGAACCTGGTCGCCAAAGAGGGGATGCTGGTGAACCGCCGCGGCGGCGCGCTGGTCCTGTCGGAGAACGCGGGCGCCCACGAGGAGCTCGGTGAGTTCGCCTTCACGGTCAACCCTTTCGACGTCGGGACGACGGCCGACGTGCTCTGGACCGCGCTCCAGGCACCGGAAGAAGACCGCCGCCGGCGGCTGGAATCGATCCGGCATCAGGTCCGGGACTTCGATCTCGCCCGCTGGCTCAGCCTCCAGGTGCGGGATCTCCGGGAGCTGGCGCCGTCGCCCACCGGGCCAGCCGACTGAGCCCGCCCGCCCACGACTCGGGTCCGCTCACGACCACGTCGCAGGCGGCGAAGACCTCCGGGTCGGTCTCTCCTGAGGCCACGCCAACGGCGAGATGGGGTCGGTCCAGGGCCTGCAGCAGGCGAAAGCAGCCGGCGTCCCCACTGTCGTCGCCGGCGAAGATGACGGCCGCGGGCCCATCGCGCGCGATCAAACGCCGCAGGCAGTCCGTCTTGTCCGCACCGGCCGGAAAGACCTCGATCACAAAGCGGCCGCGTCGTGCGTCCAGACCGTGGTGGGCGGCCAGCTCGGTGGCCAGGCGGGCGAGCGCCGGGTAGGCGTCCGGCCGGTCCCGAAAATGGAGAGAGAGCGAGGCCGACTTGACCTCCAACCGGGCGCCGGACGGAAGGCGCTCCGCTGCCGCCTCGGCGAATTCGCGCAGGCGGGCCGCTGAGGCGGCGTCGGGCTCGTCCAAGCCGTAGTCGCCGTGCAGCTCCAGGCCTGGGACCGGAAGGCGGCGCGCCAGGTCCGCGAGTGAGCGGCCGCTGATCACCGCCGTCCGCAGGAGGCGAGGGACCAGTATTCTCAAGGCAGCAAGCGCGACAGGCAGTGGGCGTGAGGATCCGGGCACGGCGGTCATGGCCGCCAGCGTGCCGTCGAAGTCGCTGGCGAGCAACAGGCGCTCAGGCCGGACGGCTTGGGTGATGGCGTCGAGATGGGTGTCGAGCGGAACCAAATCCGCCTCCGGAGCGTTGCGTAGCTTGCGGTTTATTGTGCCAATTATGATATCGACGTGATCACCAATGGCGCGATCGGGTGGCGCACATGGCTTTCCGGCGGCGAGCGCCGGCTGCGGGCCGCGGTGCAGTCGCTGTCCGACCTGGGCCGCACCGGGCGGGGCGCTGATCGCGTGTTTCGGGCTGTCGGTCGGGAATTCCGGGCGGCCCAGCGCGTCCGGCCGCGAAATCGGCTGCTCCACGATTCTCGCGGCCGCCGGCTGAGGTCCAGCGCCTACGAGCTCGGGCCGGACGCGCGCCGGGCGCCGGTCGGGCCGAGGGCGGCGACGTCTCTGGTGGGCTCGCTGCTGGCGCTCGGTCTGACCGGCGTCGTGGGCCTGACCGCCTTCCTCGGCGGGTCCGCCGCCTACATCAATTTCACTGCCGGGCTGCCTGACGTGCACGCCATCTCCGCCACCCCGCCGCCCGACGACTCCTTCATCTACGCCGCGGACGGCACGCTCCTGGCCGACCTGCACCAACCGGGGCTGCAGGCGTACTCCGAGCCGCTCGCCCAGATGGGCACGCTGCTGCCGGAGGCCACCGTGGCCATCGAGGACGGCAACTTCTGGACCGAGCCCGGTATCGACCCGCCCCGGATCGTCTCCGCCGCCTGGATCGACTGGCGCACCAAGCAGGCGGCGCAGGGCGCTTCCACCATCACCCAGCAGCTGGTCAAGCTGCGGCTCACGGGCAGCCAGTTGAGCCTCGATCGGAAAGTCAAGGAGGCTGTCCTCGCCATCCAGCTGGAGCACACCTTCAGCAAGCAGCAGATCCTGGAGATGTACCTGAACACGATCCAGTACGGCCACACCGCCGAGGGCGTGCTGGCCGCCTCCCGCATCTACTTCCACACGGAGTCGAAGAACCTGGACCTGGCCCAGGCCGCGATGCTGGCCGGCATTCCCCAGAACCCGAACCTGCACAACCCGTTCGGCAACTGGCCGGACGTCAAGAGCCGGCAGCGCGAGGTGCTCGACGCCATGATCCGCAAGCACCTCGTGACCGAGGTCCAGGCCGACCTGGCGTACGCCGAGGACTTGAGCCCGCCGGCGCACATGTTCTTGCCCCAGGGCCAGGTGATCGGGGCGCCACAGTTCGTGGACTGGATCGAGCGCCAGCTCTATCAGAACTACGGTGAGAAGACGGCGCTGCAGGGCGGCCTGCGCGTCGTGACCACGGTCAACCGCACGCTCCAGGCCCTGGGCGAGAAGGCGGTGGTGGACAACGTCAACCAAGACCGGAGCCGCGGCGTGACCCAGGGCGCAATGGTCGCCATCGACCCGCGCACCGGCGCGGTCACGGCGCTCGTGGGGGCCGCTGACCCGAACCGCAACGGCGGCCAGTACAACTGGGCGCTCGAGATTCGCAACCCCGGCTCCTCGTTCAAGATGTGGACCTACACAGCCGCCATCGAGAGCGGCAAGTACACGATGGTGACGCCGGTCGTGGACTCGGCGCTGACGGTGAACCAGCCCGGCAGCGAGCCTTACAAGCCGCCCAACTACGACCATCGCTACCACGGCGTTTGCATCGTCCAGGCCTGCATGGGCAACTCGCTCAACATCCCGGCGGTCAAGGTCGAGATCTCGACCGGGATCGAACGGGTCGTCGACGTGGCTCGCCGGGTCGGGGCTCCGCCCTACTGGCAGGACCCGACGACGGACAGGTACACGACCGACGCGCCGGCCGCTGATTTCGGGCCCTCCCTGACGCTTGGCGGCTACGGCGAGACAGTGCTGCAGCAGGCGACCGGGGCGGCCACGATCGCGGCGATGGGCGTGTACCACAAGCCCTACGGCATCGCGTCCATCGCCACCGCGGACGGTAAGACGATCTTCCAGGCCGACCCGGCCAAGACGGCCAAGCAGGTGGTCGATCCCCGGGTCGCGTTCATCCTGGCCTCGATGATGTCGAATGACAACAACCGGGCCATGATCTTCGGTCGAGGCAGCCCGCTCACCCTGCCGGGTCGCCGGGTGGGGGCCAAGACCGGCACGACCGACAACTACACCGACGCATGGACGGTGGGCTACACGCCCAGCCTCGCCAGTGCCTTCTGGTTCGGTGACTCACTCTTCCGGCCGATGCAGCAGGGCTTCGACGCCGTGTTCGCCGCGGCGCCCGCTTGGCACAACTTCATGGGCGACGCCCTCGGAGCCATGAGCGCTCCCGCCGGCGAGTGGTTTGCGCCGCCTGCGGGCCTGGTTGACGGGGGCTTCAGCAACGGGGAGCCGGTCTACCTTCTGCCTGGCACGAGCGCCTCACAGCCGGCGCCCCCACTCCCGAGCTGGGCTTCGTCGTCGGCACCTACGCCCAAGAAGACCCCGGCGACTCGCGCCAAGCCCACTCCTGCCCCGGGCGGGTGACGTCGCTCGTCGCTGGCGCGCGTCCCTCCACGTGTCACGGTCCACCTAGCAATATCGGGGGGCGGACTTGTCACGCAACGTGATCCAGTCTCGCCAAAAAAGCGGTAGTCTTCTCCCAGGTTGGACGAGGATCAATGGCAGTGAAGCAGCGCGCCACCGGTGGGACTCCAGCCGACCCGGTGCCCCGGCTTTCCGCCGCTGACGCGGGCGGGATCCACCTTGACAAGCCGATCTACACGCTTAGCGTTGCGTCCGAGATCCTAGAGACCCACCCTCGGACTCTGATGATGTACGAGCACTTGAACATGATCAAGCCCAAGCGGACGGTGACCAATCGCCGCCGCTACTCGCAGCGCGACCTCATGAAGCTCCAGGCCATCCAGACGCTCACCCGGCGGCACGGTGTCAACCTGGCCGGCGTGCGGTACATCCTGGCGATGCTCAAGACCCTCCAGGCGAACGGCCTGGAGCCGCCCGAGGCCCTGCGCGAACTGGACGTTTCGGCGCTGGATCTGTGAGGCAAGGGGAGGACGAGCCCTCCCCTTCCAGAACCCCTCGCCGACGCTGGCGCGCGCCTTTCGTTGTGATCGGAGAGGGTTTGTCTCCCCACCGCCCGGCGGAGCCGGGCTCTGCCTGCCGGTGGTACGGGGAGGCGGGCCTCCCATTCCCGAACCCCTCCCCGCTCGGGTTCTGGGGGTTCTGGGTCTGACGTAGGCTGAGTCCGTGCAGCGCAGGCTTGTGCGGGGTGTCACGGTGGGGGCCGTGGCGGCGGGCGCGGCCGTGTTCGTGGCCGAAGCGCTGCGGCCTCGGGGTGGGCCGGCTCGGCTCGTCGATTGGGACGAGATCCATCTCCTGGCCGGCCGGAGGCTGGGCGATGCGGAGAGCCTCGGCGTCCGGCGCCGGCGGGCTCTCGCGACCGCCTACGAACGTCTGGCCGGCGAGGTCAAGGAACCGCTGCTCGAGGCCGTCGGCGGGCTGCCCGACGGGGTGCCGCTACCTGCTTTCCAGGCCCTCGACCGCCAGGGCTGGCTGGATCTGAACGTCGGCATCATGCGCCGCATGCTGGCGCCACTGGAGGATCTGCCCGGGATTCCCGCTTCCCTGGTCACCGACTGGACCCGAGGCGCCCTGGACCGTTGGGTGGCCGGCCTGTTCGGCTTCCTCTCGCGACGCGTGCTGGGCCAGTTCGATCCCCAGCTCCTCGGCCGCGAGCCGGTCCGGCCCGGGCTCTACCTGGTGGAGACGAACGTCGCCGCCTTCGAGCGCAAGGAGAAGCTGCCGGCCGAGGACCTGAGGCGCTGGTTGATCCTGCACGAGCTGACCCACGCCTGGCAGTTCGCCGCGCACCCCTGGCTCGCCGAGTACATGAACGAGGAGGTGGGCCACCTCCTTAGCGCCGCCGGGGCCGCCGGCCGGGGCCTCGACCGCCTCGCCGCCGTGACCCTGGGAGTGCCGGCGCAATGGGAGGCGGTCCGCCGCTTACAGGCTCTTATGACTGTCGTGGAGGGCTACGGCAACCTCATCATGAACCGGGTCGGACGAGAGCTTCTGCCGGGATTTGCCGAGCTGGAGGCGGCCCACCGCCGGCGCAACGCCGAGCGCGGGCCGCTGGACCTGCTGCTCTGGAAGCTCTTGGGCCTGGAGTTGAAGCTGCAGCAGTACCAGGTCGGCGAAGCCTTCTGTCAGGCGATCGCAGACGCGCATGGCATGTCGGTGCTCAACCTCGTCTGGGAAAGCCCCAGCGCCATGCCCCGGTCAGATGAGCTGCGCCACCCTGAGCGCTGGCACTCGCGCGTGGTGGCGGCCACCGGCTGAGCCTCAGGGCAGCGCACACGCGAGGAGGTCGACCACCTCGCTGCGAGTGCACCAGGGAGCCAAGGAGGAGCCAGCCACCGGCGATCACGGAGACATCATCCGCCCGAGGAGGGGGGACACGGGGGAACCTTGGTTCCCCTGTGTGTGTGGTTTTCAGTCCCGGATCTCTTCCTGAGCTGTCTCCTCACTGATGGGGCTGACAGCCACCGGGAGCTCGGAGATGTCGAAAAAGCGCACGGGCTTGCTCAAGCGCCGGGCGATCCCGATCTGCACCTTGACCCCGAGCGACAGCCGTCCGAACACCCACACCTCGTCCGACCGCGCCAGCAGGTTGTTCATCGCCTCGCGCACGCTGCCCTTGGGCACCGTATGCAGCAGGTAATAGTCGAAGAGCATGAACGGGTTCACAGGCACGGCGCCTGAGTCGAGGATGAACTTCTGCACGTGGTGGCGCCAGAAGAAGTTGCGGTTCGACATCGCCGCATAGACCAGTTTCTTCGGATGGCGGAGCGTCTCCTCGGCCTGGTCCAGCGCGCTAGGCTGGGTGGACGGGGCGAAGATCCGTTCGAGGATGTCGTCAGCCACCCTCCCCGAGACCAGTTCCATTCGCACGCATATCCTAAAGCCCGGATGCACCGATCCACGACGCCGCGACCCGGCCCTGGGGCGCAGTAGGCCCGCCAAATTGCCGAACTTCGACCTCACGGATCGGGTCGCAATCGTCACCGGTGGCAGCCGCGGCCTCGGCGCCGCCATCGCGGGCGGCCTGGGCGAGCACGGCGCCACGGTCGTCCTCTCCAGTCGCCGGCAGAAGGACCTGGACGCGGTCGCCGAGTCGATCAACGCCCGCCACCCCGGCCGCGCTGCGGCGATCGCCGCGCACGCAGGCCGCGAAGAAGAACTGCGGCACCTGGTCCTGGAGACGCGGCAGCGCTTCGGCCGGATCGACATCCTGGTCAACAACGCGGGCACCAATCCCCACTTCGGGCCAACGCTGGATGCCGATCTCGCCGCCTGGGACAAGACGTTCGAGGTCAATCTGCGCGGCTTCTTCCTGCTCACGAAGTTGGTCCACCAGGCCTGGATGGCAGAGCACGGCGGTGCGATCCTCAACATCGCCAGCACCGGCGGCCTACGCCCGTCGCTCGGCCTCGGCGTCTACGACGTGAGCAAGGCCGGGGTGGTCATGCTGACGCGCCAGCTGGCGCGGGAGCTCGGTGGCTCGGTGCGAGTCAACTGCCTCGCGCCGGGGCTGTTCCGGACGCGCTTTGCGGAGGCGCTGTGGACCAACCCCGAGATCCTGCGGCGGGTCACCGAGCGGAACCCCATGGGGCGCATCGGAGAGCCGGACGAGATCGCGGGCGCCGCGGTCTTCCTCGTCTCCGACGCTGCGGCCTACGTCAACGGCCAGGTGCTGGTCGTCGACGGTGGGGGCGGGGAACCTGCCTGATCGCGCCCTCCCCGGCCGCAAGCGCCGGCGGTAGCGCGGCCGGCGCGGCTCGCGTCTCCTCGAGCGGCGGAGCGCCGGCCGGGTGGATGAATTCGGCGTAGGCGTCGGCGGTGTCCAGGCCGGCGGCGAAGCCCAGGTCGCGAAGCGCCTTGGCGGTGCTGACGCTGGCGCCGAACCGGAGCAAGTCGAGCAGGTGCGGGCTGAGGGAGGCGACTCTGGCCGCGCTCAACGCCCAGGCCAGCGCCGCGCCCCCGGCGGGCGGGAGCACGGAGGACTGCTCGCGGCCTGCGCCACCCAGGATCCGGCTCAGCGGCGCGGGTTTGGCCGCGGCGATGTTGTAGACGCCGGCGGGGCCCCGCAGAGCCGCTCGGGCCATGGCCTCGACGCAGTCGTCGGCGTGGATCAGCTGGAGCATGGGATCGAAGCCGGCGCAGGTCGGGACCGGGTCGCGCGCCAGGTGCCGGGCCAGTCGCTCCGGGGCCTCCGGGCAGAGGGCGTCAGCGAAGCGCAGCACGAGGACCTGCGTCTCTGGGTTGCGGTGCGCGAATTCCTCGGCCTCGGCCTCGACAAGGACCGCGTCGCGCGTGAGCTGGTCGGTGGGGTCGCGGTCGATGCGCCGGTCCTCCCGCATCCGGCCTGGGAGGTCTGGGGCGGCACCGTAGACCTGGGTGGAGGACCGGACCACGATGCGCCGGACCGCGCTCTCGGCCCCTGCGCACGCCGCCAGCACGGCCTGCGCCAGGGCCACGTTGGCGGCCTGCACGCCCCCGTGCGGCGACGGCCCCTCGGCCAGGACGGTGTGGACGACCGTGTCCGCGCCCATCTCCCGGACCAGCCCTTCCAGCCCTCGGCCATCCGCGGCGAGGCGGGCGAAGCGCGCCGGCCGCACGTCCTCGGCAGGCTCGGAGGCGTCGACGCCCAGCACGTCCGCGACGCCCGGTTCTTGAGCCAGACGCTGCGCGGTCCGCGCGCCCCACCACCCCGAGGCGCCGGTGACCAAGATGCGGCGGTTGCCACGAGCCATAGCCCACGCAGTCTAGGTGCGGCGCCGGCGCGGTCCGTTCGTTTAGGCTCGCCCAATGTCCGGGCAACTCCAGATCCGGACGCTCGTGATCGAAGGCGACCTGGACAGCTTTTTGGCCGTCCGCAACGAGAGCGAGCTCCAGCCCTTGTCGGCCGAGCAGTGGCGGGCGCGACAGGCGCGGGTCCCGCCGGCGAGATTCGAACGCTTCCTGGTCGGCGAGATCGAGGGCCAGATCGTCGCCACCGGCTGGCTGCGCGAGCACGAACTGCTGCCCGGGCACCTGCTGGCCAGCGTCAAGGTCCTGGGCCGCAGCCGGGGTCGGGGCACTGGCAGCGCGCTGGCCGCTCGCCTCATGGGGCTGGCGCGGGAATGGAATCCGGAGGGCCTCGAAGCCCACGTCCTGGACGACGATCCAGGCGCCCGAGCCTGGGCGGAGCACCGCCACTTCGAGCTGGCGGACCATCGTTTCAACTCCCGGCTGGAGCTTGCCGCCTTCGCCGACGCGGGCTACCAGGACGCCGTCAGCCGGATGGCAGAGAGGGGCATCCGCATCGAGCCGGCGGACGATCACGACCGCGTCTACGAGCTCTACGCCCGGCTGATGGCGGATACACCGGATGAGGTCCAGCCGCCGGACCGTGACTTCTACGATACTCACCTCGTCCGCGACGGCGTCTTCCGGCTGGTGGCCCGGGCCGGCGAGCGCTGGGTGGGCATCGCCATCGTGGAGCCCATGGCGCCGGACGGTGGCTACAACTCCTTCACCGGGGTGATCCCGGCAGCCCGCGGGCGGGGCGTGGCGACCGCCCTCAAGGTGGCCGCCATCCAGGATGCGCGGCGCCGGGGCATGGCCTGGCTGACGGCGACGAACAACGTCCGCAACGCGTCCATGCTGGCCATCAACGAGGCGCTGGGCTACCGGCGCCTGAAGGGCGTGTGGATCATGCGCCGCCGCCTTGGCCGGGAGCCCGGGTGCTGACCGGGCTCAGGTGCGGCGGATCACGTCCCGCTCCATGCGCGCCACGGCGGTCGCGACCGCGGGCTGCAGCGGCGACGCTGCCACTCGCAGCGCATGCTCCAGCTGCCGGAGCATCGAGTAGAGACCCTTCATGGCCTTGATCGCATCCCCGATGTCCACGTTGGGCGGTAGGGGTATGGCGTTCATGGGCTCGCCCGCCGCCCAGCGGTAGGCGACGTCGATGTAGTCGTAGGAGGGCGGCCGAAGGTTGGGCTCGTCCAGCTCCCGCTCCAGGTCGGCGAATCGGAAGTGCAACGAGCGCAGCAGCCGCGCGCTCTGCGCGATCGCCGGCGTGGGGTAGCGGCGGGGCTGGCGCGGGCCTCGGTCCCGGCCGCGGTCCTCGGCCGAGAGCATCGCCAGCAGCGCGCACAGCTCTTCGGGCTGGAGCCCGTCAAACCACCCGAGCCAGATCGCCTCCACCACCAGCAGCGAGTTCTCACCGTACACGCGCGCCGCCAAGAGGCCCTTGTCGGTGGGCCGGTCCTGGTCGAGAAAGCCGAGATCGGCGAGGATGCGGCAGAGCCGGCGCAGCTTGCGCTGATAGAGATCTTCCCGTTCGACGAGCGCGCGCTCGCCCTCACGCAGCTCGCGCTCCAGCTCCCGCTGCTCGCCGTAGGCGGCGAGGTGCTCGTGGAACCGCGGGCAGCGCACCACCTTCAGCCTCCGCTGGCGCTCATGAAGGGACTTGCGCTCCTCCTCCAAGCGGTGCAGCGCGCGACCCGGGGCGCCGTGAGGGCGGCCCTTGAAGCCGCCCTGGCCGCGTCGCCGCCGGGGCACGGGCACGGCGTCGCGACGCAGCCGCCGCGTGTCCATGCGGATCGCGCGCAGCCTGTCGTCCAGGGCGCGGTACTCGGCCACGTCCTCCGGCTTGCAGGTGTCGCAGTCCCAGGTCGCGCGAAGGTCATGTAGTCGGGTGCGCACGTTGGCCATGCGTTCTTCCATCAAGCCGCCGGACTCGCGCCGCTGGAACTGTCCGAACGAGCGCCGCATCAGCTCGTCCGCCTGCTCCGGCGTGTAGACGCGGAGCAGGTTGAGGGCCATGTTGTAGGTGGGCAGGAACTTGGACTCGACCACCAGGCCCTCGCCCATCGCCACCTCGTAGATCGTGCCGACGTCGACGTCCTGCTCTTTCAGGATCACGCCGTGGCCGATGGTGTCGATGCCGCGCCGCCCCGCCCGGCCCATGAGCTGCGTCAGCTCGCCGGTGGTGAGGTTGGAGAAGCTGACCCCGTCGAACTTCGTGAATGACGAGACGACCACGGAGCGGGCGGGCATATTGATGCCCAGGGACAGCGTCTCGGTCGCGAACACGACCTTGATCAGGCCCGCCTGGAACAGCTCCTCGACCAGCTCCTTGTGGTAGGGCAGGAGGCCTGCGTGGTGCACGGCCAGGCCGCGTCGAAGCATGTTCGCGTCGGCCGTGCCCTCGAACATGGCCGTCTCGTCGGGGTCCACCGCCCGCTGCAGGCGGTGGCGCACGAGGCGCTCGATCTCCGACTTCTCCTCGTCCCGCGTCAGGTCCAGGTCGTGGTAGGCGCAGCGCTGCAGGGCTTCCCGGCAGCCGCGACGCGAGAAGATGAAATAGATGGCCGGCAGCAGCTGCCGCGCGTCAAGCTCGGCCACGACCCGCAGCATGTCGTTAGAGGGCAGGCGCCGAAAACCCTCGACCATGTTCGCGGCCTCGTCCTCCTCGGCCGCGCGCGCGAATGTGCCCTGGTCGATGTGGCCCTCGCGGTCGAAGAGCGGGTGGAGGCGGCTGCGCAGCGCGAGCCAGAGCCTGAGCTCGGTCGGCCGCTCCTCGTGGAAGACGGTGCCGATCGGGCCCCGGCTCTCGCTCATCCAGCGGGCCAGCTCGCGGTAGTTGCCGATGGTCGCCGACAGGCCCACGAACCGGATGTGCGTCGGGGCCTGGATGATGACCTCCTCCCAGACCGAGCCGCGCGGGAAGTCGTCGATGTAGTGGACCTCGTCGAGGGTCACGTAGCGCACGTCATCGAGGCGGGGCAGGTCGTCGTAGATGACGTTGCGCAGGATCTCGGTGGTCATGACCACGATCGGAGCGTCCTCGTTGATGGTGTTCTCGCCCGTGATCAGGCCGACCCGTTCCGCCCCATGCTCGCGCACGAAGTCCCGGTACTTCTGGTTGCTGAGCGCCTTCAGGGGCGTGGTGTAGACGGCCTTGACGCCCTCTCTGAGGGCCCGGAAGTTGCAGTAGTCCGCGACCACCGTCTTGCCGCTGGATGTCGGCGCGCTGACCAGGACGCCTTGCATCGCGTCGAGCTTCTCGATCGCCTCCACCTGGAACGGGTCGAGAGGCCAGGGCATCAGCTCCTGGAACTCGGCGAGCGGCGTCTGGGCGGGGGCGCGGATGGCGCCATCGTACCGTCCGCGCCGCGGTGCTACTTTGCCAGGGAATGGAACCCCAGCCCCTGGCCGGTGTGCGTGTGCTGGACTTGACGCACGCCCTGGCCGGGCCCTACTGCACGATGCTCCTGGGCGACCTGGGCGCCGATGTGATCAAGATCGAGCCACCCCACGACGGCGACCACGCCCGGGCCTGGGGGCCACCATTCCTGGGCGGCGAATCCACCTATTTCATGTCCGTCAACCGCAACAAACGCTCGGTGGTCCTGGACCTGAAAGGCGGCCCCGGCCGTGAGGCGGCGCGACGCCTGGCGCTGGCCTCGGACGTGGTGGTGGAGAACTTCCGGCCGGGCACCGCGGCCCGCCTCGGCCTGGGGCCGGAGGAGCTGCGCGGGCTGCGGCCGGAGCTCGTCTACGCCTCGCTGAGCGGCTACGGCCAGGGCCGGCCCGCCCTCGCCGGCTACGACCAGATCGCGCAGGGCTCGAGCGGTCTGATGAGCCTCACCGGCCGCCCCCAGGACCCGCCGACGAAGGTGGGCGTGCCCGTGGGCGACATGACGGCCGGCATGTTCGCGGCCCACGCCATTCTCGCCTCGCTTCTCGAACGTACCCGCACCGGGCGCGGGCGCACGATCGACGTGGCCCTGAACGACGCCCTGCTGGCGCTGCACACCTACCAGGCCGGGCGGCTCTTCGCGACCGGCGAGGCCCCCGGCCGGGAGGGCAACTTCCACTCCACGATCGCGCCGTATGGCACCTTCGCCACCGCCGATGGCTTTATCAACGTGGCGGTCGGCTCAGACGCCCAGTTCAGCCGCTTCTGCGAGGTGCTGGAGGCGCCCGACCTGGCCGCGGAGCCCGCCTACGGCACGAACGCCGGGCGGCAAGGGCGGCGCGCGGAGCTGGTGGCCGCGGTCGAGCGGCGCCTGCGCACGCGCTCGTCCACCGACTGGCTGGCCCGCCTGGAGGCGGCCGGCATCCCCGCGGGTCCCATCAACGACCTGGCCCAGGCATTCGCCGAGCCGGTGGTGGCGGAGCGGGAGATGCGGCGCGAGGTCGAACACCCGGCCGCGGGCCGCATCGCCCAGGTCGGCGCCCCCTGGCGCCTGGACGGCGCCGGCCTGCCGATCAGGCTGCCCCCGCCGCGGCTCGGCGAGCACACCGCCGATGTGCTGCGCGAGGTGCTCGCCTACACGGAGGCGCAGGTCGAAGCCCTCCGGACCCACTGAGGCGATCCTCCCAGCCAACTCACAAATTGGCCGCGGAGCGCCGGCGAACCCATAATGCGGTGGTTACCAGATCGCGTGGGGAGGAGGTCTAAGAATGGCGAGCAGCAGCACTTCCGACGACGGTTTCGAACGCTTCGAGCGCTTACTGGAGGAATGGTCCCGACGGGACTTCCTGCGCCGCCTGGGCGGCACCGTCGCCTGGGCCGGGTTCATGGCCGGCGGCGTCGGGTTCCTGGAGGCCTGCGGTAACTCGACCAGCACCGGCCAGCAGTCGGCCACCCCCAAGAAGGGCGGCCACGTGGTGGAGGGCAGCTTCAGCGACATCAAGGGCCTCAACCCAGTGCTGATCTCGGACACGTACAGCAACACACTCACCAGCCTGCTTTTCGACACGCTGCTCGGGGTCAAGGCCAACGGCGACCTGACCCCGCTGCTGGCCAAGTCGATGCCGCAGATCTCGTCGGACCAGACCGAGATCACGTTCACGCTCCAGGACGGCGTCAAGTGGTCGGATGGCCAGGCGCTGACCGCCGACGACGTCAAGTTCTCGTTCGACCTCATGTTCGACCCCCAGTACAAGGTGGTGAACTCGCCCCGGCGCGGAGACCTGGAGACGCACCTCCAGAGCATCACGGTCAAGGACGCGCACACGGTCGTGTTCAAGACCCAGAAGCCGTGGGCGCCGTTCCTCTCCAACCATGCGGCGCAGCGTCAGATCTTGCCCAAGCACGTGCTCGGCCCGCTGGCGCCGGCGGCAATCAACAGCGCCGACTTCAACTCCGCCCCCAGCGTGGCCAGCGGGGCCTTCAAGTTCGTGCGCTGGGACAAGGGCCAGCAGGTGGTGCTGGCCCGCAACGACAACTACTTTCGCGGCGCTGGGCTGCTCGACCAATATGTCTACAAGGTGCTGCCGGACTCGGTCACGCTGGTCAACCAGCTGAAGACCGGCGAGGTTGACATCGGCCCAGTCGACCCCTCGCTTTGGGACAGCCTGGCCACGGTCGACAACCTCCACCGCATCGACCCCTTCGGGGTGGCGATCTTCGCCTTCTACGCCTACAATCTCGACCCCGCCAAGCATGGCGGGAAGCTCTTCGGGGACAAGGCAGTGCGCCAGGCCCTACTCCACGCCCTCGACCGGCAGCAGATGGCGGACTCCGTCTACTTCAAGCAGGCGACACCGGCCGACTCGATCATCCCGCCCATCTCCTGGGCCCACGCCACGCCCAAGACCAACTCCACCTTTGACAAGACCAAGGCGGAGCAGATGCTCGACGCCGCCGGCTGGGCCAAGGGTGCCGACGGCATCCGGACCAAGGGCGGGCTGAAGCTCCAGTTCGAGATGATCACCAACGCCGGCAACAAGCAGCGTGAAAGTCTCCTCCAGGTCATGCAGCAGTCCTGGAAGGACGTCGGCGTCGATGCCACGCCGCGCCTGGTCCAGTTCCCGCAGCTGGTCAGCCAGATCACGAACGAGCGCTCCTTCGACGTGTTCCTGGTCGGCTTCTCCTTTGACCCCGACCCGGACGAGAACCAGCTTTGGTCGAGCAACGGCGCCGCTCCTGGCGGCTTCAACGGCTTCCAGTACAAGAACCCCGCCGCGGATCGGCTCTGGGACGAAGCCGCATCAACGTTTGACCGCTCCAAGCGCAAGCAGCTCTACAGCCAGCTCCAGGACATCTACGCTGAGGACGTGCCGGCCCCGATCCTGGTCTTCAACAAGGGCCTCTGGGCGTACAGCAAGCGCGTGCAGAGCTGGAGCGTGGGGGCCTTCAACCAGTACGGCAACCGCTGGTTCATGAAGGACACCTGGGTCAGCGACGGCAAGTGAGAGAGGTGAGGGCCGGGTAGCGTAGAGCCAGGGGCGGTGCTCGCGACCTACGTCGTGCGGCGGCTGGTGGCGGCGATCCCGGTCTTCGTCGGGGTCACGCTCATCACCTTCCTGATCATGCACGCCACCGCCGGCAGCTACGTCCCCGGCCTCGACCTCAACCCCAACCTTCGCCCCGACGACATCGCCCGGATCCGCGCCAACCTGGGCCTCGACCGGCCGCTCTACGTGCAATACGTGAGCTGGCTGTGGGGCATCGTCCACCTCGATTTCGGGCGCTCGCTGATCGACGGCAGCACCGTCACGAGCCACATCTTCGACCGCCTCCCGAACACGCTGGAGCTGACGATCACGGCCATCCTCCTCGGGGTCGTGCTGTCGGTGCCGCTGGGCGTGCTGGGCGCTCTCCGGCGCGGCAGCGCGGTGGACGGCGGTACCACGGTGCTCGCCGTCGGTGGCTTCGCCATCCCTCAGTTCTGGCTGGGGCTGATGCTGATCCTGCTCTTCTCGGTGCAGTTCCACGCCTGGGGCCTGCCTTTCCTGCCCTCCAGCGGCGCCTATAGCGCCTTTAGTGGCGGCGACCTTCTGGATCGCGCCGCCCACCTGGTCCTGCCGGCGGTGGTGCTGTCCTTCTTCTACCTCTCGCAGTGGTCGCGCTACATCCGTTCCAGCATGCTCGAGGTCCTGTCCCAGGATTACGTCCGCACCGCCCGGGCCAAGGGCATGGGCGAGCGCCGAGTCGTCTACGTGCACGCGCTGCGCAACGCCGTCGTGCCCCTGGTCACACTGGTCGGCCTGGAGCTGCCGGCGCTGGTGTCAGGCGGCCTCGTGGTCGAGGTGGTGTTCGGCTGGCCCGGCATCGGCAAGCTCGCCTTCGAGCGGGCGCTGCAATATGACTACACGACCGTTATGGGCACGACCACGTTCGTCGCCCTGCTCGTCATCTTCGGCAACCTGCTGGCCGACGTCCTCTACGCGGTCGTCGACCCGCGGATCCGATACCGGTGAGCGAGGCCCAGGCCGCCGGCCTCACCCTGGCCGAGGTCGACGCCCGGGTCATCCGGCGCCCGGCCCGCAGCTACTGGCGGGAGTCCTGGGACCGGCTGCTGGAGAACCGCCTCGGCGTCATCGCCGGGCTGTTCATCGTCGTGCTGGCGGCCGTGGCCCTGGGGGCGCCACTGCTTTCGGCCTACGTGACCCACTTCGACCCGGCCCGCCAGGACCTCACCCACAACTTCCTGCCCCCGGGCCGGCCCCACCTGCTGGGCACCGACGAGCTCGGCCGCGACACGCTCACCCGGCTCATCTTCGGCGCGCGAATCTCGCTCGGGATCGGGTTCCTGACCGTGGCCCTCCTGCTGCTGGTCGGGGGGACGGTCGGCCTCCTGGCCGGCTATTACGGCGGCTGGCTAGACACGGTGCTGATGCGGCTGGTGGACGTCGTGCTCTCGTTCCCGGCCGTCTTCCTCTACATCCTGCTCGCGATCCTGTTCCGGCCGAGCACGCTCACCCTCTCGCTCATCATCGCCTCGGTGGCCTGGGCCAACGTGGCGCGCCTCGTCAGGGGCCAGGTGCTGGCCCTGCGCGAGCAGGACTACGTGCTCGCCACCCGTTCCTTGGGCGCCGGCGACGTCCGGCTGATGCTCCGCCACCTGGTGCCCAACGCGCTCCCGGTCATCGTGGTCGCCGCCAGCATCTCGGTCGGGCAGATCATCCTCATCGAGGCCGCCCTGGACTTCCTGGGTCTCGGCATCCAGCCACCGACCGCCAGCTGGGGCAACATGCTGACCAACGCCCAGGTCTACTTCGTCCACTCGGCCTGGCTGGTCTATTTCCCGGGCCTGGCCATCTTCCTGACCGTGCTCGCGGCCAACGTGTTCGGCAACGCGGTCCGCGACGCCTTCGACCCGCGCCTGGTGCGGCTGTGAGCAGCGGGGCCCACCTGCTCGAGGTGCATGACCTATGCACGGAGTTCCCCACCCGCGACGGCGTGGTCAAGGCCGTCGACGGCGTCTCCTTCCACCTCGACCCGGGCGAGACCCTGGGCATTGTGGGCGAGTCGGGCTCAGGCAAGTCGGTGACCGTGCTCAGCGTGCTCCGGCTGCTCCAGCCGCCGGGACGCATCACCGGCGGCCGGGTTCTCTACCGCGGCCGCGACTTGACGCAGCTGCCCGAGGCGGAGATGGAGGAGGTGCGCGGAGCCGAGATCGCCATGATCTTCCAGGACCCCATGAGCTCGCTCAACCCGGTCTTTCGCACCGGCTGGCAGGTGGGCGAGCCGCTGCGCCTGCACCGCGGCCTCGATCCGAAGGCCGCCCTGGCCGGCGCCGTCCGGATGCTGGGCCGGGTCGGCATCCCCGAGCCGAGCCACCGGGCGCAGAACTACCCGCACCAGCTCTCGGGGGGCATGAGGCAGCGCGCCATGATCGCCATGGGCCTGACCACGACCCCGTCTGTGCTGATCGCCGACGAGCCCACCACCGCGCTCGACGTGACCATCCAGGCCCAGATCCTGGAGCTGCTGAAAGAGGTCAACCGGGAGCTGGGGGCCGCGACCATCCTGATCACGCACAACCTGGGCGTGGTGGCGGGCGTATGCGAGCGGGTGCTGGTCATGTACGCGGGCCGGGTCGTCGAGGAGGGGTCCGTCGACCAGGTCCTGACCGCGCCCCGGCATCCGTACACCTGGGCGCTGCTGCGCTCGATCCCCCGTCTCGACGACGAGGCGCGGGCGCCACTGCGGGCCATCGAGGGCCTGCCCCCGGACCTGACGGACCTGCCTCCGGGCTGCTCGTTCCGGCCTCGTTGCCCCTTCGCCGAGGACCGCTGCGGGCACGACCCGAGGCCAGAGCTGGGGCTGGTCGGAGACGGGTGGTCGGCGGCGTGCTGGGTGACCCAGGCCGGCCGGGAGCTGGTGGAGCCGGCCAGCGCTGGCTGATCCCGCCCCGGCCGCCACCGTGCCCGCGGCCTGGACCGCGAGCGAGCCCATCCTGGAGGTGCGCGGGCTCCGGACCTGGTTCCCGATCACGGCGGGCGTCCTCCAGCGGACGGTGGCCCACGTGCGGGCGGTCGACGGCGTCGACCTGGTGATCCGCGAGGGCGAGACCCTGGGCCTGGTCGGCGAGTCCGGGTGCGGCAAGACCACGCTCGGCCGCTCGATCCTGCGCCTGGTCGAGCCCAGCTCGGGCGAGGTGCGGTTCAAGGGCCGCGACCTCATCCAGCTGTCCGGCCCGGAGCTGCGGCGGGCTCGACGCGAACTGGCGATGATCTTCCAGGACCCCTTCGCGTCGCTCGATCCGCGGCAGACGGTCGGCGAGATCATTGCGGAGCCCCTCGACATCCACGGGCTGGCGCGGTCGCGGGCAGAGCGGCGGGCGCGGGTCCAGGAGCTGCTCCACGTGGTCGGCCTGAACCCGTCGTTCGCCAACCGCTATCCGCACGAGTTCAGCGGCGGCCAGCGGCAACGGGTCGGAATCGCCCGAGCCCTGGCCGTGCAGCCGTCGCTCATCGTCTGTGACGAAGCGGTGAGCGCGCTGGACGTCTCGATCCAGGCCCAGATCATCAACCTGCTGGGGCGCCTGCAGAAGCAGTTCCACCTGACCTACCTGTTCATTGCCCACGACCTCTCCGTGGTCCGTCACATCTCGGACCGGATCGCCGTGATGTACCTGGGCAAGGTGGTCGAGGTGGCCACCGCCGACGAGCTCCACCGGCGCCCGAGGCACCCGTACACGGCCTCCCTGCTGTCGGCAGTCCCGATTCCCGACCCGCGCGTGGAGCGCCGGCGCCGGCGCATCATCCTGACGGGTGACGTCCCTTCGCCCGTGAACCCACCCTCCGGCTGTCGTTTCCGAACGCGCTGCTTCAACGTCCAGGACCGCTGCGCGCTGGAGGAGCCGCCGCTGAACACGGACCAGTCAGGAGATCATGAGGCAGCCTGCTGGTACCCAGTCGACACGTAGCCCTCCCCCTTGAGGCGAGGATTGGGAGGGGGTAGTTCTTTGTGCGCAATAACGCTGCCCCAGAACCTGGTCGAGGCAGCCGAAGCCGAAGGCCGGCAAGCGTGGCTGGCGACCCTACCCGCGACCGTTCGAGCGCTGCAGGAACTGTGGTCGCTGGAGATCAGGGAGCCGTTCCAACCCGGTGGCCAGACCGCGTGGGTCGCTCCCGTCCGCACCGAGTCAGGCAAGCGGCTGGTCCTCAAGGTCGCCTGGCGCCACCCCGAAGCGGCGCACGAGGCGGACGGGCTGCGCGCCTGGGCCGGCAACGGTGCCGTTCGCCTACACGCGGCGACGCAGTTCGACGAAGCCACCGCCCTGCTTGTCGAGCGATGCGTGCCGGGCACGGCCCTGACGGGCCGCCCGGAGCCGGAGCAGGACATCGTGATCGCCGGGCTGCTCAGGCGACTCTGGATCGAACCCAGCGCGGGCGCCGGCTTCCGCCCCCTGGAGGTCATGTGCACGCAGTGGGCTGACGAGTTCGATCAAGCGGCCGAAAGCGGCCGCTGCAACCTCGATGCGGGCCTGGCCCGTGAGGGCATCGCTCTCTTCCGGGCTCTCCCGACGACGGCCGAACGCAGCGTCTTGCTGGGCACCGACCTCCATGCGGGGAACGTCCTGGCTGCGGAGCGTGAGCCGTGGCTCGTCATCGACCCCAAGCCGTATGTCGGTGATCCCACCTACGACCCGCTCCAGCACATGCTGAACTGCGAAGAGCGGCTCCTCACCGACCCCCTCGGCCTGGCCCGGCGCATTGCCGGCCTGCTCGATCTCGAATACGAGCGCCTCGTCCTGTGGCTTTTCGCTCGCTGCGTCCAGGAGTCGACCGAATGGCCGGCCCTCGCCGCGGTCGCTCGCCGACTCGCGCCCAGATAGCCGCGCCCGTCAGGCGCGCCGCAGCCTGTCGGCCACGCCATTCATTTAGAGCCGGAGCAGCTCGGTGGACACATCAGCCAGCTGCGTCTCCCCGGCCGAGCGTTCCAAGAATGCCAGCACGTTGGCCAGGATCTCGTCCGCGTGAGCCGCTTCGGCCGAAACGCAGACCACGGCCACCTCCGCGAGCTGCCACTTGTCGCGCTCGCCGACTTCCGCGGCGGCCACCTGGAAGCGATCCCTGACTCGCCGCAGAAGCCCGCTCAGCTCCTGGCGCTTGGCTTTGAGCGAACCACTGTTAGGGAAGTGAAGGGTTATTCGGAGCACGCCCACGACCATCCCGGCGGCATGATACTCGGCGTGGATCGGGGCGTTCGGCTGGAGACGGTGTGGACGGCCGTGGAGCCGCTCCTACAGGTCCGCGGCCTCACGACGCGGTTCCCCCTCGAGGCCGGGGCGCTGAAGCGAACCGTGGCGTACGTCCACGCCATCGACGGGGTCGATCTCAGCCTGCACCAGGGCGAGGCGCTGGCCGTCATCGGCGGCCCCGGCTCCGGCAAGACCACCCTCGGCCGCTCGATCCTGCGCCTCGTCCAGCCAGCCGCAGGCGAGGTCCGATTCCGAGGCGCCGACCTGCTTCGCCTGGAGGGGTCTGAGCTCCGGCAAGCGCGCCGCGAGCTGGCCATGGTCTTCCAGGATCCACAGCGGTCCTTGAATCCACGCCACGCGGTGGCCGAGATCGTGGCCGAGCCGCTCGATGCGTTCGGCCTCTATCAGGGCCGGCCCGAGCGGGGGCGGCGGATCGGAGAGCTGCTGAACCTGGTCGGCCTCGCCCCGAGCCAAGCCCACCTCTACCCACACGAGCTCCCCATCGAGCAGCGCCTGCGAGTGGGGATCGCCCGCGCCCTCGCGGCCGAGCCTTCGTTGATCGTCTGGGACGAGGTGACGAGCACCCTGGAGCCGGCCTCGCAGATGCAGGTGCTGTCCCTCCTCGAACGTCTTCGCCACCAACTGCGGCTGACGTACCTCTTCCTGGCAGCCGGCTTCAGCGCTCTGCGCCCGCTGACGGGCCGGGTCGCGGTCCTGCATCGCGGCCGCGTGGTCGAGATCGCCGGCGCTACCGAGCTGACCGGCCGGCCGCGCCACCCCTACACGGCTTCGCTCCTGGACGGGGTGCCAGCGCCCGAGGTGCGCGAAGACGGCGGGCTGGCGGCGAAGGCCGGCCAGGGCTGCAGCTTTCGCACCCGCTGTCCGCGGGCGCAGGCTCGCTGCGCCGAGTCGGAGCCGGCTCTCGACGCCTTCGCCGCCGATGAGCACCTCGCCGCCTGCTACTTTCCTCTGCAATGAGCACACAGCTGGACCGCACTCTGGAACTGGCCCGCACCGGCCGCGAGGTGGCGGAGGCCGAGCTCCTGGAGGAGCTCCGCATCCCCAGCGTCAGCACGCTGCCCGAGCATCGAGCCGACCTGCAGGCGAACTGCGCCTGGCTGGCGGGCCGGTTTCGGGGCCTGGGCTTCGAGGTCCAGGTCACCGACATGGTCGAGGACGGCCACCCCGTCCTGCAGGCGGACTGGCGCGAGGCCGGCGCCTCGGCGCCCACGCTGACCGTGTACGGCCACTACGACGTGCAGCCGCCGGATCCCCTGGACGAATGGCGAACGCCGCCCTTCGAGCCGGCCCTGAAGGACGGCATGGTGTACGCGCGAGGCTCCTCGGACAACAAGGGCAA
This sequence comes from Candidatus Dormiibacterota bacterium, assembly GCA_030948965.1. Taxonomy (GTDB): domain Bacteria; phylum Chloroflexota; class Dormibacteria; order Dormibacterales; family Dormibacteraceae; genus JALYZG01. The sequence goes on from JALYZG010000072.1 coordinate 30,732, forward strand.
CCACATGGCCGCGCTGATGGCCGCGCGCTGGGCCCTTGAGGCGGGCGGTCCCCCCGTGAACCTGCGCTTCCTCCTCGAGGGTGAGGAGGAGATCACGGGGCCGTCCCTCCCCGCGTACGTGCACCAGCACGCCGATCGCCTTGGCGGAGACTGCATCCTGGTCTGGGACGGCGGCTTCTCGGCCGACGACAACCCGGAGCTGGTCACCGGCCTCCGCGGCATCCTCTACGTCGAGCTGCAGGCGCAGGGCGCGGCGGTGGACTTGCACTCCGGCGGATTTGGAGGGGTGGCGCCCAATCCGCTGAACACCCTCGCCCGGATCCTGGGCGAGCTGAAGGATCGCGAGGGCCGGGTCACGATCCCGGGGTTCTACGATCGCGTGCGGGAGCCGTCAGCCTCTGAGACCGCGGACTGGGACCGCACCGAGGCCTTCGGCGAGACGCTGCGCGGTCTGATGGGTGCGAGCGCGATCGAGGGCGAGCGCGACTTCAGCCCCGCCGATCGGGTCTGGGCGCGGCCGACGCTGGACGTCAACGGCTTCGCCGGCGGATTCACCGGCGAGGGCAAGAAGACGGTCATCGCCGCTCGGGGCATGGCCAAGGTCTCGATGCGGCTAGTGCCCGATCAGGACCCGATGGAGATCCTCGAGGCCTTGAGAGCGCACGTGGCCGGCCTATCCACCCCCGGCGTGAGCATCGAGGTGCGGCTGCTGGGCGCGGCGCCACCCGTCCTGGCCGGCGCGGACCACCCCGCCGCCGAGGCCCTGGCGGCGGCCTTCGAGACGGCGTTCGGCCGCCGGACCCGCCGCCAGCGGACCGGAGGCTCCATCCCGGTGGTGTCAGACTTCGCCACCTTGGGCACGCCGCTGGTGGTCAGCGGGCTCGCCCAACCGGGCGCGGGCGCGCACTCGCCCAACGAGCACTTCAGCCTCGACCACTACCACCGCGGGATCGAGGCCCTGATCCGCTTCTACTTTTCCCTGCCCGCGGCGTCGCGTTGAGCCTGGACCAAGCGCTGGCGCTTGCCCGGCAGGGTCGCGGACAGGCCGAGGCCGACCTCCTCGACTACCTCGCCATCCCCTCCATCTCGGCGCTGCCCGAGCATGCCGGCGACTGCCGGCGCGCAGCCGGCTGGATCGAGGGTCGGCTCCGGGCCGCGGGTCTCGAGACCCGCCTCGAGCAGGTTCACCCGGAGGGCAAGCCTGTGGTGGTCGGCGAGTGGCGCGGGCGCCCAGGGGCGCCGACGCTCACCATCTACGGCCACTACGACGTGCAGCCGGCGGACCCCCTGGAGGAATGGCTGACGCCTCCCTTCGAGCCCACGGTCCAGGACGGCTTCGTTTACGCGCGCGGGGCGGACGACAACAAGGGCCAGCACCTGGCCGGCGTGGAAGCGATCGCCTGCTGGGTCCGGGCGGGGGGCCCGCCGCTCAATCTCCGCTTTCTGATCGAGGGCGAGGAGGAGGAATCGGGCCGGTCGCTGCCCGACCTGGTCCGCGGCGACCCGGAGTCCTACGCGACCGAACACCTGCTGCTGGCCGATGGCGCCTTCACCGCCCCCGGCCGGCCCAACCTGCTGACCGGCCTGCGCGGCCTGCTCTACGTCGAGATCGAGGTCACGGGCCCGCGCGTGGACCTCCACTCGGGCCTGTACGGGGGCGTCGCGCCCAACCCGATGAACAGCCTGGCCCACGTCCTGGCCGGGCTGAAGGACCGCGAGGGCAGGGTTCTGGTCCCCGGCTTCTACGACGCGGTCACGCCGCCCGCGCCCGAGGAGCTCGCGGCCTGGCGTTCGTCGCCGCTGGACGAGGCGGCCTTGCTGCAGGCGATCGGTACCGCGGCGCTGGCCGGGGAGCCCGGGCAGGGAACGCTCGAAAGGCTCTGGGCGCGGCCCACGCTCGACGTACACGGCATCGCGGGCGGCTTCACGGGCGAGGGCTCGAAGACCGTCATTCCAGCCCGAGCGGTGGCCAAGGTCTCGATGCGCCTCGTCCCGGGCCAGACGCCCGAAGGGGTGCTGGCCGCGCTTCACGCCTGCGTGCCCGGCCTGGCCACGCCGGGCACGATCGCGCGCGTGACCGAGCTCAACTCGGCCTCGCCGGTCCTGATCGACGTCACCCACGCCGGCATCGGCGCGGCCTCGCGGGCGTTCGAGGCGGCCTTCGGCGCGGCCCCCCTGCTGCAGCGCGAGGGCGC
>JALYZG010000078.1 GCA_030948965.1 Candidatus Dormiibacterota bacterium
GGTCACGACCACGCCGTCCAGCGCCGCGGCCGCCAAGCCGGAGCCGCAGCCGGGGCACCGGTCTCGATAGGCGTAACGCTCGCCTCCGGCCGCCATGAAGGCGACCTGTGCTCCGCCCACCTCCAGCACCCGGACCTCGCTCGGCCCCAGGCCGCGCAGGCCCTCGACCGCCTGCCAGGTGCTCTGGCGCTCCGGCGGCCGGATGGAGCCCAGGGGCACGAACCCGGACTGCGGCGCGGGCGGGGCCACGCCCTCGACCTGCAGCGCGGCCGCGTCCGGCGCCGCCTCCAGGATCGCCTTCTCGATCGCGTCCCGGAGCGTCGCCGTGGAAGAGGCGCAGCCGTGGCAGCTGCCCTCCAGCCGAAGCCGCACGACCCCCTCGTCGAAGCCGAGGACCTCCACGCCACCGCCGTGTGAGGCTAGGTACGGCCGCACCTTGTCTAGCGCTCCCCGGACCCGGTCCTCCAGGGCGACCGGGTGGAGGCCGTGGAGGAGCAGCAGGCCCGCCACCGCCTCGTCCGCGGCGAGCCGGCTCGACAGCTCCGGGCCGGCCTGCGCCAGGATCCGCTCCAGCCCCAGTCCGTGGAGGTCGAGCACCGCCTGGATCGCGCCCACGGCACTCGCCCTCGCGTCCTCGTCGCCGAGGCCCTGGACCTCCTGGACCAGGGCCTCGACTCGTCTCGCCTGCTTCTCGAAATCGGCTCGGGTCTGTATCTCCACCGTTACTGCGGAGTCATGCCGAACATCGGCGAGTGGCGCGTCTCCAGGACCTTGCCCGGCCCCAGGTACATGTGCACGCCGCAGGGCAGGCAGGGGTCGAAGCTGCGCACCGTGCGCATGATGTCGATGCCCTTGAACTTGTCCGGGCCGTTCTCCTCGAAGATCGGCGTGTTCTGGACCGAGTCCTCGTACGGGCCCGGCGTGCCGTAGACGTCGCGCACGCTGCCGTTCCAAGGTGTCGGCGGGTAGGGGTGATAGTTGGCGATCTTCTTGTCGCGGATCACCAGGTGGTGCGACAGCACGCCCCGCACCGCCTCGTGGAAGCCACAGCCGATGGCCTCGTCGGGGACCTCGAACGGCGTGAACGTGCGGGTCCGGCCCGCATGCAGCTCAGCCAGCGCCTTCTCCACGAAGTGGTAGGCGACGGCGGCGGCGTAGGCTTGGAAGTAGGTTCGGGCCCGGTCTCGCTCGATCGTGTTGCTGAGCTGGGGCGCTTTCCATTCAAACTCGGCCTCGCCCTTCAACGCGGTCTTGGGCAGGTAGATCTTGACGCTGCTGCCGGTGGCCTTGATGTAGCCGATGTCGACCGTTCCGGCCAGCGCCGTTGCCCACAGCCGCGCCAGGGGCCCGCCGCCGGTGTCGAGGGCCAGGTGATCGCCCTGGTGCAGCCAGCGCGGTGCCATGGTCCAGGAGTACTTGCCGTTCGGGGACATGTCCCGCTTCTGCGGGTGCGGGATGGTGGTCTGGTTCCAGGGGTGGCGCTTGTCGATCGGGTTCCCGAGCGGGTCCTTCTGCACGAAGGTCTCCTCGTTCTCCCAGTCGTCGTAGTAGGAGTGCCCGAGCAGGATGCGGAGGTTGACGTTGATGTCGACCAGGTCGGTGGTGACGAGCTTGTTGTCGACGATGACGCCCGGGGTGACGAACATCCGCCGCCCCCAATCGGTCATGTGCTCATAGCGATAGTCGCAGACGTCGGGGTCGTTGAACGAGCCCCAGCAGCCGAGCTGCGTGCGCCGGTAGCCGACGCGGTCGTAGCCGGGGAGCGCGGTCAGGAAGAAGTCGAAGAGGTCGTCGTGCAGCGGCACCATCTTCTTCACGAACTCGGCGTAGCGGGCCAGGCGGACGAGGTAGTCGGTAAACAGCTGCACTGTCGGGACCGTGCCGACACCGCCCGGATAGAGCGTGGAGGGGTGCACGTGGCGGCCCTCCATCAGGCAGAACATCTCGCGCGTGTAGCGGCTGACGTGCAGCGTCTCGCGGTAGAGCTCGCCCTCGAACGGGTTGAGGGCCGACATGATGTCGGCGATCGTGCGATAGCCGTGTTCGGCCGCGTGCGGAGACTCGGTCTTCTTGGCGGTCTCCCAGAGCGAGGGATTGGTCTCGCGCACCATCTTCTCGCAGAAGTCGACCCCGACCAGGTTGTCCTGGAAGATGTTGTGGTCGAACATGTACTCGGCCGCCTCGCCAAGGTTGACGATCCACTCCGCGATCGCGGGCGGCCGGATGCCGTAGGCCATCTGCTGCGCGTAGCAGGAACAGGTGGCGTGGTTGTCCCCGCAGATGCCGCAGATGCGGCTGGTGATGAAGTGGGAGTCGCGCGGGTCCTTGCCCTTCATAAACACGCTGTAGCCGCGGAAGATGGAGGACGTGCTGTAGCACTCCGCCACCTCGTGGTTGTCGAAGTCGATCTTGGTGTAGATGCCGAGGCTGCCCACGATCCGTGTGATCGGGTCCCACGACATGTCGACCAGCGTCTTCTTCTTGGCCTCCTCGCGCTCCAGGATCGCCATAGATCCTCCCTCCTTTAGTAGCTGGTGGGCCGATAGCCGGTGGTCAGCTCGTGACCCCGGTGGCGCCAGGACGGCTCCTTGTTGACCGTGTCGTTGGTTATGTGGCGAAGCGACCGGATCATGCCTCCGTAAACGGTGGAGAAGCCGGCCGACAGCTTGCTGCCCGGGGGTTCGTCCATGAAAGGCATGAACTTGTCCGGGAAGCCCGGCATCGTGCAGCCGATGCAGATGCCGCCCACGTTGGGACAGCCCCCGATGCCCGCCATCCAGCCTCGCTTGGGCACGTTGCAGTCGACCACCGGTCCCCAGCAGCCGAGCTTGACGATGCATTTCGGCGAGCCGTACTCGGTGGCGAAGTCGCCCTGCTCGTAGTAACCGGCGCGGTCGCAGCCCTCGTGGACCGTCGCCCCGAACAGCCACTCGGGCCGCAGCTGGGCGTCGAGCGGGATCATCGGCGCCAGACCCGCCACCTGATAGAGCAGGTAGAGGAACGTCTCCATGAAGTTGTCGGGCTGGACCGGGCAGCCGGGCACGTTGACGATGGGGATGCCGGCCTTGGACTTCCAACCCCAGCCCAGGTAGTCGGCCAGGCCCATCGCCCCGGTGGGGTTGCCGGCCATGGCGTGGATGCCGCCGTACGTTGCGCAGGTGCCGGCCGCCACTACCGCCGTCGCCCTGGGCGTGAGCCGGTCGAGCCACTCCGAGATGGTGATGGGCTGCCCGGTGGCGGGGTCGGTGCCCTGGGCCGCCCAGTAGCCCTCGGCCTTTATGTCCTCGTTCGGAATCGAGCCCTCCATAACCAGGACGAAGGGCTCCAGGTCGCCCCGCTCCGCCCGATGCCAGTAGGTCATGAACTCGGCGCCGTTCTCGTATGCGAGGACCGGGTTGTGCAGGTGCACCTTGGGCAGCCCCGGGATCGCGCCCATGACCACGTCTTCGATGCTGGGCTGGGTGGCCGCGGTAACGGAAACCGAGTCGCCGTCGCAACCCAGGCCGCCGGTCATCCAGAGCACGTGGACCTCGGGGACCGGCGATGGCCGCTGGGTTTTCCTGCCGTACGGAACCGCCTCGATCATGGCCAACTCCTTCGCTCTGCTGTCCGAATGGTGGCCTAAGGGGGCCGAGCCGATACCGGGCCGAGCCGTCGCTCGTCCCAACCCCCGAGGGTCGCTTTCGGGGTAGGTTGGACCCTCCGACGCGAGGATGCAAGAGGTGGGATTTCCACATGTATGCTTGGCGCACCTAAAGGCTGGGAGGTCGTATGCCGTCGTCATCGGACCCGCGATTCGAGCCGAGCCAGCCGAAGCGCTTTCTGCAGCCGTGCCTTCTGCTCCTGATCCGGGAGTGCTCCAGCCACGGCTACGACCTGATGGAGCGGCTGGGCGGTTTCGGCTTCGAGCGGGATCCGGGCGGGATGTACCGCGAGCTGCGCTCGATGGAACGAGATGGCCTCGTGAGCTCGCACTGGGAGCTAACGAGGACGGGGCCAGGTCGGCGCCGCTACCAGGTGTCGGCGCTAGGGATGGAGCGACTGCAAGCGTGGGCGGCCAACCTCGAGGACACTCGCAACGTCGTGGATGGCTTTCTGGCCCGCTATCGTGGGCTGGCGCAGGGCGCGGCCCTGGCCGAAAGCGGCTCCGAGAGGCCGGGCCGGAAGACGGATGCGCGTGAAGAGTTGGAGAGTCGGGGCAAATGACACTGCCAGAACTGTCGGGGGCGAGGCTCGGTCCTTACCTCATGCGGGAGCGCCTCGGCGAAGGCGCGGCGGCGACCGTCTACCGCGCCGTCCATGAGCCGACCGAGCGCACGGTAGCGCTCAAGGTCCTGGAGCCTGTGCCGGCAGGGCGGCCCGGATTCCTGGCCCGCCTCCGCCGCGACTCCGAGATCGTCACCGGGCTCGGGCGCCCGGGAATCCTCCCCGTCTACGAGGTCGCCACTGCTGAGGGGCTGACGTTCGTGAGCCAGCGCCTGATCGCCGGCGGCAGCGTGCGCGAGCTCCTCCGGCGCGGACGGCCCGAGCCCGACGTCTCCTGGCGAATGCTGAGCACGGTCGGTGAGGCGCTCGACGCCGCCCATGCGGCCGGCGTCGTGCACCGGGACCTACGGCCGAGCAACGTCTTGCTGGCCGAGGACGGCTCCGCCCTTGTCGCCGACTTCGGCCTGGCCCCGACGAGCTACGGCTACGCGGTCGGCACCCCCGGCTACATGTCGCCAGAGCAGGCGATGGGCCTCGAGGTGGGCCCGCGCTCCGACATCCACGCCCTGGCGCTTCTCGCCTTCGAGCTTCTGACAGGGTCGCGCGCTTACACCGGCGCCACCCCGCTGGAGCTGATCCTGGCGGTGGCCGACGGTCCCGTGCCCTCGATCCGGGCCGTCGACCCCCGCTTTCCGGACGAAGTAGATGAGGTCTTCATCCGGGCCCTGGCCAAGGTTCCCACTGAGCGGCCGGCGACCGCGGCCGAGCTGCTGGGAGAGCTCGGCCGCATGCCTGTGTGGCGGTCGCTGGCAGCCGCGGGGCGGCCGGTAGTGGCGCCGGCGTGGTTCGGCGGGATCGACGCCGCCGGCTCGGATCCGCGGCCGGAGACCCCCAGCCAGACTGCACCAGATCAGCTGCGGAGCCTGGTCGAGGCCGCGCCGGAGGCGGTGGTCGGCATCGATGCCGCCGGCCTGGTCACGATCTGCAACGCGCACACCGAATCCGTGCTGGGCTGGTCCCGCGACGAGCTGGTGGGCAGGCCCTTCCTGGCCACGATCGTCGCCTCTCGCTACCGCGAGGTCTTGGAGCACCTGCTGGCTGACCTGGGCGGCAGCGGCCGGGCGGGGCCGGAGACCCAATCGATCGAAGTCGACGGCCTCCACAGGGAGGGCCGGGAGGTCCCGCTGGAGGTGTCACTCTCGGTCGTCAGCCTGCCGTCGGGCGACACCACCTTGCTCGCGTTCTGCCGGGACATCTCCGAGCGACTCGAGGCCGAGCGCCTGCGCTTGCTACATGACGAGCTCAGCGAGCTCCTGGTGGAGTCGCCGCCGCCCGGAGATCTCCTGGCGCGGGTGCTCGAGGCGGCCGGACGGCTCCTCGAATGGCCGGTCGTCCTGGCCTGGCGGGTCTTGCCAGGCGGCTCGGCTCTTCACTGCGAGGATTGCTGGCGGGCCCCCGGTTTCGGCACGGCCGAGCTGGAGCTGGTGAGCCGCAAAACCAGCTTGGGACCGGGCTCTGGGCTCGCCGGCCGGGCCTGGGCGGACGGGGCGCCGGTCTGGGCGGCCGACCTGGCCGGGATGGCGGACTCGGACCGTGAGCGGGCGGCGCTGGCGGCGGGCCTCCGCGCCGCGGGCGGCTTCCCGATTCGGGCCGGGGCGGAACTCATCGGCGCGTTGGAGGTCTTCAGCTCGGCGCCCGGGCGGCCGGGCAAGGTCCGGCTGGCCGAAATGGAGGCGTTGGGCCGCCACCTGGGTAAGTTGCTGCAGCGGGGCTGGGCGGGATCGGCCAGGGCCGAGTCGGCCGCGATCGCCTCGGGCGGCCGCGTCCGCTACCGGATCGACACCCGCAACTCGCACCTCGGCTTCTCCTGCGCTTTCATGAGATTCATGACCGTGCATGGTCTGTTCAAGGACTTCACTGGCTGGCTCGAGATCGAGGGGGACGACCCCAAGAGCGTGCAGGCCGAGTGCCGGCTCAAGACCGCCAGCGTCGATAGCGGCAGCCTGGAACGCGACCACCACCTCCGCTCGTCAGACTTCTTCGCCGTCGAGGCCCACCCGGAAATGATCTTTCGCAGCACGTCGGTGGAGCCGATGGACGAGGGCCGGTTCCGCGTCTTCGGCCGGCTGACCATCCGAGACGTGGCCCGGCCCATCCGGCTTGACGTCCGGCTGGAGGACCGTGAGACCGAGGCGGGCGCCGAGCGGGTGACGCTGACCGCGACCACCATCATCAACCGTCGGGACTGGTTCCTGGACTGGGAGAGGGCGCTCCAGGCCGGCCGCTGGCTCGTGGGCGAGGAGGTCAGGCTCGACCTCGTGGTCACCCTGGTTCGGCGCGCGTTGGCCGCGGAGCCGGCCCGCTGAGCCGGGCGGCGAGGATGGCGGCGGCGGGCGGCGGCCGCCCTGTCGCTGTCGGGCGGCAGGACAGGAAGAGGAGGTCGCCGTGAAGCTTGTACTCACCCTCGGTGGCGAAGTGCCCCGGGGCAGGGCGCTGACGCCGATACTGAAGCTGGCCCTGGTCGGCGCCGTGGCCCTGGTGGTGATGAATCGCGCCGACATCCGCCGCTACATGCGGCTGCGGCGCATGTAAGGCAAGGAGGCTACTGAGATGTTCACCAAGATGGCTATCTTCGGGCTGGGCTACGTGCTCGGAGCGCGGGCGGGCCGGCCTCGTTACGACGCGATCGTCGGCGGAGCCCGGGACATCGTGGCGGGCGAGGAGGTGGCGACCGCGGTCGGCTTCTTCCGTGGGGCGTTCTGGATCCTCAGTCAGAGGGGCCGCTCGCTGGGACGCAGGGGTCCTTAGGCCGGGCGGCGGGGGCGCCCGCGCCCACGCCCTACCCCCGGCGAACGTGGATCCGCCGGCGGTCGCACCTTTGACAGCGTCCGCAGGCGCCCATCCGCCGGCGGATACACCTCTCGGGCGGGAGAGGCCGGCTGCGGCGCCAGAGTCCGAGCACCTGCTCGGCCTGGACGCGGTGCGCGTGGTCGCTCTGCTCCTGATCATGGTGATTCACGCCGATCACTGGCCGCTACAGCAGAGCGGCGCCGACAAGTCCTTCTGGGCAGGCGTCGACCTGGTGGCGCGCGTCTCGGTACCAGTCTTCGTGATCCTGAGCGGCCTCCTGCTCACCTATCGCCGCCAGGACGAGATGCCGCTGGCCGTCTTCGTCAGGAGGCGGCTCGGGCGCTCGCTCCTGCCGTGGATCGTGTGGGTGCCGGTCTACGCCCTGATCGGGATCTACTTCACGCAGGAGGTGGCGCCGAATGCCTCCGGCGTCGTCTCCTGGTGGCTGCTGGGCGGCGGTCATCTCTGGTATCTGCTCTTGGTCCCGCAGCTCTACGTTCTCTTTCAGCTGTGGCCGCGCGGCCCTCGCGCGACCGCCGCCCTGGCGGTGGTTGCGATCGCCCTGCAGACCGGCCTCGATCTCTACCGCTTATATGCGTCGCCCGACGCTCCTTTCAACGGCGCCTTCCTCGCCTACGGCTATGAGTTCTTCTTCTTCTGGATCGGCTACTTCGCGCTCGGGGCAGCCGTGGGGGTGCGCCTGGCGGGACACCGCCCGACGTGGCCCTCCTGGCCGTTCTGGCTGGCGGCGATCGCGGGTGCGGCTCTGCTTTTGGGACGGGATTTCGGGGGCGCGGTCAACGCGGCTTTCGCTGAAGGCACGGGAGCGTTCCTGCGCCCATCGCTGCCCATCCTCACGGTGGCGCTGTTCTTCGCAGTGGCCATCGTGGCCGAGCCGATCATGCGCGGCCATCCGAGACTGAGCCAAGCCATAGGCGCCCTGAGCCGCTACTCACTGGGCATCTACATCGTCCACGAGGTGCTGACGTATGTCCCCGGGCGCCTCCTGGCGCCGTCGCTTCTGCAGCGCCACCTGCCACTGTCCATCGTCGGGTTCGCAACCGTGGTCGCGGCCACGCTGGGCCTGGCCTACCTCGTCACGCGCTTACTCGTGGCGTCGCCGCTGGCGATCATTGTGGGCCTGCCTCGCGAACGGTTTCGCCGGCGGGGCGGGCCAACGCCTTCGTGATGGCCCAGGCGGCATAGTCGGCGAGCGGCCGCGAGGTCAGGCGACGGAGCCGAACAGGTTGTTGAGCGACTCGGCCAGTGTCGGGTGGGCGAACACCGCGTCTCGGAGCACGGTGTAGGGAACCTTCCCCATCATCGCCATCTGGATCGCGGCCATGATCTCACCGCCTTCGACGCCGAGCACCGCACAGCCGCGGATCTGGCCGGTGTCCGCGTCGACGACCGCCTTCATGAAGCCGCGGGTCTCGTCCATCTCCAGCGCCCGCGCCACGTTGTCCATCGGCATCTTGGCCACGAGGACGCGCCCGCCCTTGGCCCGCGCCTCCGTCTCGGTGAGGCCGACCCGGCCGAGCTGGGGATCGATGAACATCGTGTAGGGCACGAGCCGGTCACGCGTGCCGGCCCCGCCCGCGCCGAGCAGGTTCTGGCGCAGGATCCGGAAGTCGTCGTAGGAGATGTGCGTGAACGCGGGTCCGCCCTTAACGTCGCCGATGGCGTAGATCCCGGGGACTCCGGTCCGCAGCTGCTCGTCCACTCGAACGAAGCCGGGTCCCTCCGTAGCGATCCCAGCGGCCGGCAGGTCGAGACGGTCGCTGTTGGGCGCGCGGCCTGCGGCGAGCAGCAGATGAGTGCCGTCGAGCACCCGCCTTCCTGCCTTCGACTCGACCGTCAGTTGGATCCGGCCGCCAGGCCCCGATGCAACCTCGGAGGCGGTGGCGTCGAGCAGGACCTCGATGCCGTCCTCGATCATGATCTTGGCCACCGCCCCGGCCACGTCCGGGTCCTCACGCGCCATGAGCGCCGGGCCGCGCTGGACGATCGTCACCGCGCTGCCGAAGCGCCGGAACATCTGACCGAACTCGAGCCCGATGTAGCCGCCGCCGAGCACCAGGAGGCGCTCGGGCACGACGTCGAGCTCCATGATGGAGGTCGAGTCGAGGCTCGGCACCAGGTCCAGCCCGGGAAGCGCGGGCCGCGACGGCCGGGCGCCGGTGTTGATGACGATGGTCCCGGCGCTCAGCCGGCGACTGCCACCCTCGACGAGCTCGACCGAGATAGTCTCCGGTCCCAAAAAGCGCGCCTCACCCCGAACCAGGTCGAGGCCCTTGGCGGCGGTGAGCGCGTGTTCGCTGCCGCTCCTGAAGGACTCGACGATGTCCCGCTTGCGCTGTCGAACCCGGCCCATGTCGACGCCTATCGGGCCGGTGCGCACGCCGTAGTCGGCGCCGCGCCGGGCCAGGTAGGCCACCCTGGCGCTGGCGACCATCGTCTTGGTCGGCGTGCAGCCGTCGTTGATGCAGGTCCCGCCGACGTGATCGCGCTCCACGATAGCGGTCCTCCAGCCGGCCTCGGCCAGGGCGGTCGAGAGCGGGCCACCACCCTGGCCTGAACCGATCACGATCGCGTCATATCGGTTCTCGCTCATTTCAATGGTCTCCTTGCGCCTCGTTCGCCTGAGGCGCCGTCCGAAGCCGCCTGCCCCTCAATCACACCCACCAGTTGCTCGACGTCAATTGCGAAACTCTAGGTGCGGCGCGTTGAGGCTGGCTCGTCAGTCGTCGAAGCGGGGCGCCGGCGGTGGCAGGCACCTTCTCGGGGTGCTCTGTGGGCTACTGCTACGTCGGGCGACATAGGACGAGTCTGCAGAGGCTCTTGGATGCCGGCGCGCAAGTACAGAATGATGTCAAAGATGTGGGTGGGGGCAAGCTGATCGCAACTGTAAAGGACACAGGCGGCAACATCATCGGGCTGACGCAGTCACCTTAATTACCTGACGAGACCGTCTTCGCCGAGCCGGGCTGTGGCCGCAGGCTGTGCGCAGTGGGCGCACCTTGGCCTTCCGGCCCTGGCCCGGGCACTCGAGCGAGGTCCCCCATACTTTCAAGACATGCCCGACCGCCTGGCCGCCCCTGTCGCCGCTCCGCGGCCGTGAGCAACGGCCTGCTGGCGCAGCTGCTGTCGACGTACGGCTACTGGGCCGTGCTGATCGTCATCGGACTCGAGAGCATGGGCATCCCGTTGCCCGGGGAGACCATGCTGATCGTGGCCGCGATCTACGCCGGCGCGACTCACAACCTCCAGATCGAGGTCATCATCCTGGCCGCCGCCGCGGGCGCGATTCTCGGTGACAACCTTGGTTTCGCGATCGGCCATTTTGGCGGGTTCCCGCTGCTGCGGCGCTACGGCCGCTACATTCGGCTCGACGAACGCAGGCTCAAGCTGGGCCGCTACATCTTCCAGATGCATGGCAGCAAGGTTGTCTTCTTCGGCCGCTTCGTCTCGATCCTACGCACCTACGCCGCCTTCCTCGCCGGCGTCAACCGGATGCCCTGGCCGCAGTTCCTGGTCTTCAATGCCAGCGGCGGAATCGTGTGGGCAACCGCGTGGGGCGTCGCCGCCTTTTACCTCGGCCGGCAGATCGAGCGGCTCTCCAGGCCCGCTGACATCGCCCTGGGGATCGCCGGCGCGGCGGCTCTCGTGGCCTTCCTCGTCTTCCTCCGCCAGAACGAGTCACGCCTGGCCGACGAGGCCGAGCTGGCCATGCCCGGCCGCCTCGAACCCGGATAGTGCGGAGATGAGCCATCGGGTCTGAGTCCGTCGATCGGCCGGCGCCTGCACCGTAGGATCGCTCCAGAGGCGCACATGCGCCGGCGAATGAACCTATTGGCGCGGCCAGACGGGAACATCACGGTCCCGACCAGGCCATGGCTGGCCGGCCTCGCCGGCGCCTCTTTGGTCCTGTTTGTGATCAATACCTTCCTCGTGGCCACCCGCCCCCGGCTCGGGTTCGACCTCCCGCTGGCGCTGGCCGTGCAGAGGACCGCCTGGGGGCCAGTGGCGGCGGCCATGACCGCGACCAACGCGATCGCGGGCTGGCTGCAGGTCTTGGTAGGGGCGGTCGCGATCCTGGGCTTGGCGCTTTGGGATCGCCGGGCGGCCTGGCTCGCGGCGATCGGGGCGGTCGCCAATCTCTGGGACTCGGTGGTCAAGCTGGGCCTGCAGCGTCACCGCCCGACGCCGGACCTGGTCCATGTGTTCAGCCCGGTCGCCGGGTACAGCTACCCGAGTGGCCACGCCGTCTTCTTCACCTGGCTCGGACTCATGGCCGCTTTCGCCGGGGCCCCGAAGCTGCGCTCCCGATACCGGCCACCCGTCTGGCTGGCGGCAGTGCTGCTCGTGGCCACGGCCTGTCTGGGCAGGGTCTGGGTGGGGGCGCACTGGCCGAGTGACGTCGTCGGCGGCGTGCTGCTGGCCACGGCCTGGTGCGCCTTTGTGCTCTGGCTGCCCGACCGCTGGCTGCGCCAACCCTCGCTCGGATGGCTGGCGCGCCTCAGCCGCTCGCGGACCGACTCCACGGGACCATGACTGCGACGGCGCCGACCTCGGCTGTGAACTCGGCGGGAGTTCGGCCCGCATGCTCGCCGTCGGCGTAGATTTCCACGACCGGGTCAGTCTCGACCCGGATGGAGCGAAAACGGAGTCCCGGCTCGGCCATCGAGTCGCCGGCGCCGACGGCCGCCATCATCAGCCTGCCCAGGAGGTCCAGCCTGGTGGCACCGACCGTCGGCAGCAGTTCGAGGGCGGGTTCGTCGGGGACCTTCTCGCCGAGCGGTAGGTGGGCGCCCGTGGTCGGCGTGTTGGCTACGACCAGTGACATGGCTTTGCCCTGGCGCGTGACATCGCCGCTGACGTGATAGTTGAAGGCCGACCCTTCGAGGATCAGCTTGAGCTCCTCCCCCACCTCGCCGAAAGCGCGCTCTTTGACCGTTTCGCCCAGGGCGATGGCCTCGCCGAAGAGACCAAGCATGGCAGCCTCGACGAACGCGTGGCCGTTGACGCGGCCGATCGTGACCGGTGCCGGGCGCCCGTTGAGCGCGACGTCGATGGACTCCTCGACATCCTCCGGCAGCCGCAGGGCGCGCGCGAAGTTGTTGTAGGTGCCGAGGCCGAGGACGCCGAGCGTGGCCCCGGTGCCGGCGAGGGCACGAATCACGAAGTGGATCGTGCCGTCACCGCCGGCCACCGCCACTCGCGATCCCTCGCCGACCAGCATCGGCAGGTCGGCGGTCGGGTCGAAGGCCACGATGCGCCAGCCGTCGAAGGCGCGCTCGAGGCGCGCCCTGGTCTCCCGGTCCACAGAGCCCGCGCCCTCGCTGATGATCAGAGTGGACGTGGCCCCAGCGACGCCGGTTGGCGCGGCCGGCGCGGCTGGCGCGGCTCCCGGGTTCGGCCTCACCGAACGGTCAGGGTCGGTCGACACTTGGGGTCATGATCATGGCGTGAAGAGAATTGTGCCCGGGCGGCGACCCAGCCGCGACGCCCTGCCGGCCACCCTCGACCGGCGCCTCTACGCGGCCGTCAACCGGCTCCCCCACCAGCCCGACACCGACCGGCTGACGACTTTGCTGTCAGACCTGGGCAAGGGTGTGGGTTGGGCAGCCGCCGGCGCCGCGCTGGCCGCCGCCGGCGGCAGCCGTGGGCGGCGAGCGGCAGTGGCGTCGGTCGGTGGCATGCTGGTTGCGGTCACACTCGTCCAGGGGCCGGGGAAGACGCTTCTGCGCCGCCGGCGCCCGTTCGTGGATCGAATCGCGAACGTGGTCGGGACCCGGCCGAGCGACTCGTCGTTTCCGTCCGGCCACACGGCGGGCTCCTTCGCCGCGGCGATCGCGTTGAGCGTGTTCTATCCGCGCTGGCGGTGGCCGGCGTTCGGCCTGGCGGGAGCCGTCGGTGCCTCGCGCATCTACCTGGGCCACCACTTCCCCAGCGACGTAGCGTTCGGCGCGGTGCTGGGGGGCGCCGTCGGGGCCGTGGCTGCGCGCCTCCTCCGGCTCCGCCCGGCCGCGGGCCCGCAGGGCGACCCCGAGGCTGAGATCATGGCCGCGGCCTTGATTCTCTAGAGGCGCGGCTGGCCCTCCGGCGCAGAGCGGCGCCGAGGCCCGGGTTCATCGTCCCGCGCTCGCCGCCGTCGCCAAGGGCCAGCCGGCCCGGGCGTGGAAGGGGGCGCCCTCGCCACCGATCTCCAATGTCCCCGGACCGAAGCCACCCGAGCCTTCGACGACCACGAACCTGACCCCCTGCGCGGGGCCGGGCGCGAGGAAGGCGAGCCGCACATCCACGCGCTCCGCCGGCTGCAGGACCGTTTGCAGGGCGCTGCCATCCAGCGGCGCGACCTGGCCCCGATGCGGAACGTCAAGATAGGCGCGGGCAAGGTCGGAGCGCATGCTGCGACCGCGGCCGCGATTCTGCAGTTGCACGTCCACGAGCCAGGTGCCGGCCGAGGCGTCGTAATCCGCCGCCTGCAGGGCGGCGCACCAATCGTCGAAGCACTTGGCGTCGCCGATCGCGAGCTGCTGCGGGCGGCTGACCAGGCCCGTCCCGAGAAGGACGGCCGCGTAGACGACGAGCACCACCGCCGCGCCGGCGGCCGGAGCCACCGCGTGGCGCCGCCGACCCCGCGCCACCTGAACGACCGACGCGAAGGTGAGGCCGAGAACAACGGCGGCGGTCAGGAGAATCAGCCCGTCAGCCGCCAGAGACACCGTTTGGACCGTCACGCGACAAGCGGCTCAGACAGTTGGACGATCGGGTCCCAAGCGGCCTCCCACCTGCCGGAGCAGGCGAGTCCAGCGTGCGTCGAACTCCGGCGAAGTGGGCTGAGGCCCGTGGCCATGCGCGCTACCTGGGGCAGCAGCCGCGGATAGGAGCTGAGCGCGAACGCCAGCACCCGCAGAGTGTCGGCGTCGAACTCATCGTGGATGAGGCCGGCGCCCTGCCGCGAGCGTATCTCCTCGACCTGCCTGTCGATCTGGGGCTGGCGCTCAGACTCGTGTGGGACCGGGCCCGACCCCACGGCCAGGGCCTCTTCGATCAGATAGCGGATCCAGGCGACGTCCTCGTCACGCGTCCGCTGGTAGTGGTGGACCAGGAATTCGCCCGGGTCGGCCGGCGCCTCCTCCACTCGAGCCGACTTGCGCTGTATAGCGTGCTGGATCATCTCGTTCAGCGCCCGCTCGCCGGCGTGTCCGCCGGTCGCGAAATAGAGCGAGTAGACCAGGCCGGCGAGGCGGTTGGGCACGCGCTCCAGGAAGACGTTGGCGCGGGCGACGGTGGGTCGAGGTAGGGCGAACACCAGCACCAGCGAGAGCAGCGGCAGGGCAGCCAAAAGCGGGAGGGCGGTCTGGAAGGCGCCGAGGTAGCGGACCTCCAGACCATTCCTCAGCGGCTCGGCGCCGAGCGCGCTGAAGAAGACGAGCCCGATCAGTGCGATCCCGAGCACCTGGCCGACCTGGAACGCGGTCGGCAGCGCGCCGGCGGCCGCCCCCATGTCCTCCCGGCGAACCCCCGACAGAACGGTGCCGATCAGCGGCGTGAGGCCGAAGCCCTGGCCCAGGCCCATCACGATGAAGCCGGGAACCAGCGTCAGGAGGACCAGGGAACCGCCCGAGGCCCGGAGCACGGCGAGCGTGGTCAGGAGGCCGAGCAGCAGGATGACGTAGCCGAGGCTGAGGACGTGCCGACCGAGGCCGTTCGTGAGGCGCGGGGTGAGCAGGGACGCCACCAGGAAGGCGATCCCCAACGGGGCCTGGACCAAGCCTGCATTGATGGCCGACACCCCCAGGCCGACCTGCAGGGTCAGCGACGTGATGAAGATGAACCCGGCGATGCCGGCCATGAAGGCCAAGCCCAGGAGGCAGCCGACCGCGAAGGCCCGCTGCCGAAATAGGTCAGGGTCGAGGAGTGGAGACGCCCCCCGCCGCGCGATCCTGGCCTCCAACCAGAGGAACAGGCCGCCGGCCGGGATCGAAGCGCCCAGCATCAGCAGCATCCAGATCGGCCAGCCTGCCTCCCGGCCCGCCACGAGTGGGAAGATGAACAGGCTCAGGGTGACGGCCAGCGCGACCACGCCGACGCCGTCGAACCGTGCCGCCGGGGCCGAGCTCGCTCGGTGGGTCAGAACCAGCTGGGCGCCGAGCATGGTGCAGGCGCCGATCGGCACCAGCACCAGGAAGGCGGGCCGCCACGTCAGCCCGGCGATGTCGAGGCTGATGATGAGGCCGCCGAGAAGCTGGCCGACGACGACTCCCAGGCCGATGGTGGCGCCGAACAGGCCGAGAGCCATGTCGCGCTCACGCCCTTCGAATGTGTCCTGGATCAAGGACAGGAACTGGGGGTACATGAACGCCGCTCCGAGCCCCTGCACCATCCGGGCGATGATCAGGGTCGCCGTGTTGGGGGCCAGCCCGCCGGCGGCGGCAGCGAGCGTGAACACTGCCACCCGACCAGAAATGCGCGCTTGCGGCCGTAGATGTCCCCCAGCCGACCCCCGGCGATCAGGAACGTGGCGTAGACGAGGGTGTAGCCGGCGATGACGAGCTGGATCTGGCCGAAGCTGGCGTTCAAAGTCAGGCGCATCGACGGAATGGCCAGGTTGACCGCGGAGACCGCGATCATCACCAGCAGCGCGCCCAGGAGCACGACGATGAGCACGAACCAGCGCCGCGCGCTGCGGGGCTGCCCTTCGCCAGCGACGGTCAGGCCGGCCGTGGTGGCCTCGGCCGTTGTGCTGACGCCCGTTGCGCTCACGGGCTCACGTGCTGCTCGGCCGGCGAGCCCGATTGCTCCCACCCACTACTCGAACCAGTAGTCGAGGCGAATTGCGGCGCTCTGCCCGAGCGTGGCTTCGAAGCCGCCCTCGCCACGCAGGCCCACCAACTCGGCCGTGCCGGAACCGGGCACCACAAACCAGGTGCCTTTCACCGCACCACCTTCAAGGTTGCCTTGATCCTGGAGCACGAAGCTGCCGGAACGGTCGCCGAGCCGCCCGGTGACACGCTCCACACCTACGAAGCTGGCGCTCCCATCCCCCCTCACCACCTGCAGGAAGGTCACCTCGCCATCCGCCACGATGTCGCCCGAGAAGGTCTCGGTCACTGCCACCCGGACCAGCTTGGGTCCGCCCTCGACCTCGCCGTAGGGGGTCTCTTCCCAGGTCTTGACGTCAATCCGGCCTGTCGCTTGCGTCGCCATGTTTCCTCCTCGGGACTCACGGTCACCTCTTTCAGCTTCGAGATGCAACACTGTAAGCGTACCGACCGTTCCGCTCGGTTGGAAGATGTCCTCGACGCATTCTGAGCGGTTCTCACTGATACCGAGCAGTGCGCTTATGACCAGCTATTCACCTGACATAATGTGATGAATGGAATGGCAGAAGTTGTTGGACGAGGTCTTCGCAACCTGGATCCCCGATCGCCATCTGGCCGACCGTCTGCGCGCCGAGATTCCGGGGTGGGTCACGCCGCGCGGACCGCGGAAGCGGGAGTTGACTCTACAGGCCGTGCGCGAGGCAGCCCCCGGCTCGCGCCTTCGGGGCATCTTCCAGCGTCTGTGGCCAGGCTACCGGGACTGGTACGCGCGGGATGGCGAGGGCGCCCGCCCGACCCTCGCAGAAGCGCGCGAGGCCCTGCACCGGCACATGCCCGAGCTGGCTCCGACATGGCAGCGCATTGTTCAGGTCACCGGCGCCGACGAGCTGGCCGCGACGATGTTGACGATGTACGACCCGCCGGCCCTCGTGCGGGGCTGCTCCCAGGTGGCAATGCCCGCTGGTCCGGCTCTCCTGCGCAACTACGACTACGATGCCAACCTGTTCGACGGCATCGTCCTCCACACTCGGTTCTCCGGCCGGACTGTGATGGGCATGTCCGACCAGCTGTGGGGCCTGCTGGACGGCGTCAACGAGGACGGCCTGGCGGCCTCCCTGACCTTCGGCGGCCGGCGCGAGGTGGGTCCTGGCTTCGGCATCCCCATCGTCGTCCGCTATCTGCTCGAGACCTGCACGACCGTCGCCGAGGCGGCTCAGGTGCTGGAACGAGTGCCCATCCATCTCGCTTACAACATCACGTTGGTGGATAAGCAGGGGGGCCACGCCACGGTGTTCGTCGGGCCCGACCGTCCGGCTCGGGTGGTCTCCGATCGGGCGACGACCAACCATCAGGGCGCCGTCGACTGGCCGGCGCACGCCGAATGGGCGCGGAGCGTGGAGCGATTGGATTTGCTGAACCGGATGCTGCGGGACAAGAACGTGGCGGCCGACGACGTCGCGGCCGCGATGCTGCGCCCGCCGCTCCGCGCGACCGATTACGACGGCGGCTTCGGCACCTTGTACACGGCCCTCTACCGGCCGCTGGAGCCGAGCGTCGAATATCGCTGGCCAGGCTCTGTCTGGCGGCTTTCGATCGACGGCTTCGCGGACGGGGAGCACTTCGTGAACCTGGACACGGACGAAGCTCCGGCGCCGACGCCCGCGCGCCTCGGCCGGCGGCAGATCCTGGAGGAGGTCGCCGCACACCGGATGACGCCCCAGGCAGGAGCTACGCTGCTTGACGAGGCGTGACCGCCTGGATTTCAATGCGAGCGCGCTTGACGTTGGAGGCTGACCGCTGAGCTTCATCCAAGGCCTGCACGGCGTGGTCGCGATCGTGCTCCTCTGCACGGTCCTCTTCGCCGAAGAGGTGGGCATCCCCCTGCCCGTGCCCGGGGAGTTGACCCTCATCGCCGCCGGCCTGCTCATCGCCACCGGCGGCCTCGACCCCTGGCTGTTCGTGCCGCTCGCCATCGCCTCCTGCCTCGCCGGCTCCATCACCGGCTACAGCTGGGCGCGATTGGTGGGAGAGCACGGGCTGCGTGCGGTCGCCGACAAGCTGCACCAGACCAAGCGCTTGGACAAGGTCAAGGGTCGACTCCAGAAGGCCGGCCCCCGGGAGATAGCCGTCTCGCGCCTCATACCCGGCCTGAGGGTGTACACGACCCTCGCGGCTGGGGCGGCCGGCGTGGAGCGCCAGACCTTCCTGATCGGGGTCGCCCCGGCGACCGTGGTGTGGGTCGTCGTCTTCCTGGTCGTGGGGGTCGTGGCCGGCGTGCCGGCCGAGCGCTTCCTGGGCCAGCTGGAGGGCCTGATCTTGCAGGGCGGGATCCTGATTGCGCTCGGCCTCGGCAGTTACCTGGCCATCCGGCGGGTGCCCGAGCACGGCTTCACCGCCCTGGCTCGGCTGCCCTCCAACCTCCGGGCTCTGCTCGCCGCAGGTGTGGACATGGCCCTGGTCGGGGCCGTGGTCGCCGGAGTGCTCGCCGTCGTCCGCCCCCTGACGCCGGTGGGGGAGATCGCGGGCTGGCTCGACATCCTGGTGGTGGCCGTGGTCATCGCGGTCTTCTACTCGATCACGACGCGTGCCGGTCGGCACGCGACGGCTGGGGAGACGCTGCTCGATGCCAGCTATCTCACACAGCGGGCGCCGGAGGCGTCGAGATTGAGCCTGCGCTCGGCCGCGAGGGTGCTTCTCGACCGCGGGGCGCCACCGTCGAGGCAGGATGTGGGGCGGGCGGCGCAGATGTTCCGAGCGCTGGGAGATGACAAAAGGCTGCAGCTGGCGCGTCTGTTGCTGTCCGGCGATCAGTCCCTCGACGAGATCACCGGCGAGCTGAAAATGTCCCCGCTGGAAGCCGCCTACGGGCTTCGGGAGTTGCAGACGGCGGGCGTCGTCCTGGTCCGTGAGACCGAAGCCGCTCAACGCTATTCGCTGGCCAGCGACCACGTTCGGATCGCCGTCGCGGAGCTGTTGGCGGAGGCGCCGGCGGCCCCAGTGGATGGCGCCGTTACGATGACTCAGGTGGCGGTTCCTCGCGACCGGCGGTGATCCTTGCCTCCCACCGTCCGCGGCGCGGTCGATCGCATGCGCCAGGCTTGAGGCCATGGTCACAGCCCACACCGACGTGGTCGGCAGCCTGCTCCGGCCGCCCGAGCTCCTCCGCGCCAGAGAGGAGCTGACCGCCGGCCGGATGCCGGCACCGGCTTTCAAAGCGGTCGAGGACCGAGCGGTTGACGATGCGGTGGATCTCCAGGAAGCCGCCGGCCTCGAGGTGATCACCGACGGCGAGATGCGCCGCCTGTCCTTCCAGAGCGCCCTGACCGAAGCGGTGGACGGTTTCGGCGAAGTGCCCCTCGAGGCCTTCCTGTGGGGCGACTGGTACAGCGAGACCCACGGCGAGATGAAGGTGGACCGACCGGCCGAGCTCGGCGTCTTTCAGAAACTGCGGAGGCGACGCCACCTGGCCGCGGAGGACTTCACGTATCTACGAGCGAGGGCGCAGAGAATCCCCAAGGTCACGCTGACCAGCCCCAGTCTGTATGCGAACCTCTGGTCTCAGGAGCGCTCCAGCCACGTCTACGCGACGCTGGATGCCTTCCTCGCCGACGTGGCCGCCATCTATCGCGACGAGATCACCGAGCTGGCCCGGCTCGGCTGCACGTACGTCCAGCTCGACGCGCCCCACTACCCGCTCCTCATCGAGCCCCGTTGGCGAGACTTCTACGAAGCGCGCGGCTGGAACCTCGATCGCTGGCTGTCACAAGGAATCGAGCTGGACAACGCCGTGATGGCCGGCCACGAGGGCATCACGTTCGGCCTGCACCTGTGCCGCGGCAACCAGGTCAGCCGCTGGCTCGTGGCCGGCGGCTACGAGCCGATCGCGCGTCAGATCTTTCAGGCTGTCCACTCCCAACGCCTGCTCCTCGAATACGACGACGAGCGGTCGGGCTCGTTCGAGCCGCTGCGCCACGTGCCCGAGGACAAGATGGTCGTGCTGGGCCTGGTCACCACCAAGACGCCGCGCCGAGAGGAGGTGCCGGAGCTGGCCGAACGCATCCACGAGGCCGCCCGACACATCGAGCTCGAGCGCCTCGCGCTGAGCCCCCAGTGCGGCTTTGCGACCTCGGTCATCGGCAACGCGATCACGGTCGAGGACGAGCGCGCAAAACTGAAGACGATCGCCCAGACGGCCGAGAGCGTCTGGGGTTGACGTCCCCGGCCGGCAGCTCAGCGCAGGACCGGCACTATCTTCTCGGCGGCGACCTCGGCCGCCCCGACCGGGTCGGGTCCGGTGCAGTAGACCACCAACTCGGTGAATCCAGCGCGATGCCACCGCTGCAGCTCGGCGACGGCTGCGCCGGGGTCCGTACCGGTGAATTCGAGCTGTGTCGCCATCCGGATCTCGGTGGGGTCGCGACCGATCTCCCGGCAGTCGGCGGCCAGCTCACGCGCGGCGGCGAGCGCCGCGTCGAGCCCTTCACCGGACGGGAGCCAGACGTCGGCCCGTCGAGCCGCGATCTGCAGGGTCCGGGGCCCACCCGCGCCGATCCAGACCGGGGGGTGTGGTTGCTGGATCGGACGGGGGGTTCGCGGCGGCGCCACGCAGCTGGTAGTGGCGGCCCTCGAAGTCGGATCGATCCTGGGTCCAGAGCAGCTGGATCACCGCTAGACCTTCGTCGAAGCGCCCGATCGCGTGCGCCACGTCGATGCCGTACATGCGGTGCTCGACCGCAGCCCAGCCGGCGCCGACGCCGAACTCGAGGCGCCCTGCCGAGAGATGATCGACCGTCACCGCCATCTTGGCCAGCAGCGCCGGGTGGCGATGGACCATGCCGGTCACGATTAGCCCGATGCGCACCCTCGACGTCGCCTCGGCCATCGCGGCCAGCAGTGACCAGCCCTCGAACACCAGCCGATCCCGCCCGTCCGAACCCACGGTGGCCAGGTGGTCGAAGGCCCAGCAGTGGTCGAATCCGGCTTCGTCCGCGATCCTCCAGATCCTCCGATGAGCCTCGATCGGAGCGTCTTGGGCCAGCTTCAGCCCGACGCGTAGGGGGAACACGGCTATCGGGAGAGGAGCCCGCTCAAGAGCAGGCCTCCGCCCAGGCCGGCCAGCACCAAGGCCAGCCCGCGCCGCACCCAAACCGTGACCCTGGGATCGACTCGGCGTAGGCCGAGGCCGCCGAGCAGCACTACCCCGAAGTCGCCGACGGCGATGCCGGCGGTGAGCGCCAGCGCAGTCAGGATCGAGGCCGCCCGCCCGCCGAGCTGCGCGGCGGCCGCGAAGAGCGACGTGGCCACCGTGGCCAGGAAGATCCAGCCGCCGGGATTGAGGATGACCGCCAGGGTGCCGCGCGCCGCCGGAGGCAGCGACCCACGTACATTCCGCTGCGCCTCGGTCCGCCGGCTCGAGAGCAGGCCCTCGGCCGCGAGCCAGAGCAGGAAGAGGCCCCCGGCCAGACGCACGATCGTCAGCAGCAGGTGGCTGGGGCGGGCGACCGAAAGGCCCAGCGCCACCGCCAGCAGCAGCAGCGCGAAGGTCAGGTTGGCGCCGGCCATGGCCCGCACCGCACGGCGGACCCCACCCCGGATCCCCTCCGCCAGCAGGATGGCCTGGACCGGCCCCGGCGCCCCGGCCAGGGCAAGACCCAAGCCGAACCCGGCCACAGCCGCGGAGGCGTTCACAAGCGGGACGATGACACGTCCGAATAGTCAGAGCAACTCCATATCTGCACAATTAATGGAATGAAGACTAACTTTTGGCGCAGGCTCGAGCTTCGCCACCTCGTCGTTCTTCATGCCGTCGCCGAAGCCCGGACTTTGTGGGCCGCATCGGAGGCGCTCGAGTGCACGCCGTCGGCGGTCAGTCAGCAGCTGAGCGCGTTGGAAAGGATTGCAGGACAGACGCTGGTGGAGCGCCATCGGGGCCGGAGGCAGGTGAGCTTGACTCCGGCCGGAGCCATGCTGCTCCGCCATGCGGACGCCGTGGTCGCCAGGCTGCGCGCCGCCGAGGCCGACTTCGCCGCCCTCCAGGAGGGCGCCGCCGGCACCCTGCGCCTCGGCACCTACCAGAGCATCGGGGTCAAGATGGTGCCGCGTCTTCTCGCCGAGTTTGCCGCCGAGTGGCCGGGAGTCGAGGTCCAGCTCGTCGAGGGCGTCGACGATTCCACTCTCCTGAACATGGTCGAGCGGGGTGAGCTCGATCTCACATTCGCGACCCTCCCGCTGACGGCGGGGCCTTTCGGTTGGGCACGGATGATGAGCGACCCGTTCGTCCTCGCCCTGTCCAGCCGCTCAGCCCTCCAGCCACCACTGGGTGCGGCGGAGCTCGAGGGTCTCAAGCTGGTCAGCAACCAAGCCTGCCAGGACCAGGTGGCTGGCTACCTGCGCGGGCTTGGCGTCAGGCCCAGGTTCGCCTTCAGCTCCACCGACAACGGCGTGGTGCACGGTCTGGTCGCGGCCCAGATGGGGGCCGCGATCGCGCCGCGGCTGACGTTCGACGACAGGGATCCCGACGTGAAGTTGTACCCCGTCGGCGGCTTTCCGGCCCGGATCATCGTCGTCGCCTGGCATCGCGACCGCCTCCGCTCGACCGCAGCGCCGGCGCTGGTGGCGCGGGCGGAGGCGGTCTGCGCCGAATTGGAGCGGAGTCAGGTCACACATCCGTTCGCTGGAGGCTGACGGCGACGCCGCCGACATGCGAACATTTGCTCGTCGTGGCTGCGCCGCCGGACCTCGGCCTCAACCGGGCCGACCCCGCGACTCTCGTCGTCGACCTTAACTGCGCGTTTGCGTCGATCGAGCAGCAGCACGATCCGGGGCTGCGTGGCCGACCCCTCGCGATCGCCGCCTACGCGACCGGCGCGGCCACCATCGTGTCCTCGTCGCGCGAGGCCCGCGATCTCGGCATCAAGACCGGGATGCGGGTGTTCGAGGCCAGGGCGATCTTCCCTCACCTGGCGATCATGGAGCCGAATCCCCCCCGCTACCGGGACGTTTCTGACCGCCTGATCGAGATCCTGGAGAGCCACAGCCCCGACGTGCTCCGAATGTCGATCGACGAAGCCTCCATGAATCTCGCGGGAACGCCAGACCTGGTCCGGCTCGGACCAGAGGGAGTCGGTCTGGCGGTCAAGCGGGCACTGCGCGAGGAGGTCGGCGAGTGCGTCACCTGTTCGGTGGGCATCTCCACCTCGATCTGGATGGCCAAGCAGGCGTCCAACCTCGACAAGCGGAATGGCCTCCAGCGCATCGACCACACGAACCTGCTCGCGGTCATGGAGCGGCTGCAGCTGACCGACCTCTCGGGCATCGCCGAAGCCACCGCCCGCCGTCTGCAGCGTGCGGGGATTGCCAGCCCGATCGCACTCCTCCGCGCGTCGCCCAAGCAGCTGCGCCTGGCCGGCATGCATGAGGACGTCGCCGCCAACTGGCTGCGGCGGCTCAAGGGCTTCGAGGTCGGCAGCTTCGAGTCGGCGACCCGCAAGAGTTACAGCCACTCCCACGTGCTGGCTCGCGCCACGAGCTCCCAGGGCGAGCTCGAGGAGCTGCTGATGCGCCTTTCGGAGATGGTGGGCCGGCGCCTGCGCGGCGGCGGCAGGCGCGGGCGGGTGGTGTCAGTCGGCGTCGTGTACCGGCCCCAGGCCGGCCACTTCAGCAAGCAGATCACCCTGGCGGCCCCGATAGCCACCGGCGACGAGATCTATCGCGCCGCGCTTGGCCTTCTCGCCGCCCGCGAGCCCGGGCGTCAGGTGGGCACGCTCGGGGTTGGGCTGTCGGGGCTGACGGATGCGATCACCGACCAGATGGACATCTTCTCGGTGCCGGTGCGGTCTCGCGGCGAGCGGCTGGAAACGGCGGTCGACGCCATTCGGGATCGCTTTGGCGAAGACGCGGTCCAGCGCGGCCGGCTCCTCGGTCGGGCCCGAGTCACCCGCGACCGGATCGCGTTCGGAAACACCGGGCACCCGGACGAACGCAAGCGCGATTGAGCGCCCTCAGCGTCGGGCTTACTCCGTCTTCTCGATCGGGGGCGTGGGCGCCTTGGACGGCGCGGGCGGGGTCAGCGAATGATGCTGGAAGCTGACCGGGGCCATCGCCGCGCTCAGGTCCTTCTTGGGCTTCTTGTTCCGCTTTTTGTCCTCGCGACCCTGTTTGTTCCGTCCCTTGGCCATGCCGCTCCAGATTCTATGGCGTGTTGACGGCCGAGTCACGGAACCCGGACAAGAATTCCCACACGGTGGCGGCGGCGGGCCGGCCGGCGAGGTCGGCGGGCCAGCCGTGGCCCGCGTGCGTGGAGTAAGCGACGATCCGGGCGCCGGCCCGGCAGCGCGTCCAAGTTCGGACGAGAACCCCGTCAGGGCCCGCCTGCTCGGGCGGCGCCGGCGAACAGCCGTCCAGTTGCGCCCATCCCTGCAACCAGGCCGGCACTGAGGGCAGCGCGAACTCGTGCGCAGCGTCGACGGGATGGCCCCCGTAAGGGACCGCCGGGTCGTCCAGACCGTGAATGTCGATGATCGGGACGGGTCGCGCCGGGCGGCAGGGGCCGTCGTCCTGGCCGAACATCGGACCGACCACCGGCGCCACGGCCGCGAACCGGCCGGCATCGCGACAGGCAAGGTAGTTGACCATGTTGCCGCCATTGGAAACGCCACTGGCGTAGACGCGGCTCCTGTCGACGCAGTAATCGGCTGCGATCGCGTCGAGCAGCTGGTTGACGAACGGTATCTCCGCGATCTTGACGAGGACGGGCCCGTAGGCGTTCCAAGCGAGGTTGCCGTTGGGGGCGCGCAGGCCCTGAGGAAAGGCATCGATGAAGCCTTCGCTGTCCGACAGGCGGTGGAGAGGCGAGTCGAGCTCGTAGCCCTCGCCGGTCGCGTTTGGTGCCGCCCCGTGGAACTGCACGACGAGCGGAACGGCGACGTCCGGCCGGTAGCCGGCCGGGATGTGGACCACGGCCGTTCGTTGCGTGGCCCCCCCGGCCAGCGCTGGGTCGATCGCCAGGATGTACCGGCGGTCCCCGCCGGCTGCGGTCGGGTGCGACTGCCCACATCCGGGCGAGCGCGCGACCGCTGCTGCCGCGCCGGTCGGGGGCGGGCGGCTGGGGCTCGACCCGCTCCCTGTGCAGCTGGTGACCAGCACTGCGGCCAGGAGCGCAGCTCCCACACGCTGCGTATTCATGCGGCGGCGCAAGGCAGGCTTCGGCATGGCGCTCGCCGGGCTCGCGCACCGATCGCCCCTGTACGTTCGTGATCCGTGCTGGCCGTAGTCCTCGCCGTGAGCGCCGCCCTCACCTATGGGGCCTCGGACTTCGTGGGCAGCGTCTGGTCGCGTCGGGTGGGCTTCATCCCGGTGAGCATCATGGCCCAGAGCGCTTCCGCCATCATTGCCCTCGCGGCGCTGATGATCACGGTCCACACGCCCCCGCCGGCGTCTGTCGTCGGCTGGGGTGCGGCCGCGGGTCTGGGGAGCGCGATCGGCGGCCTGGCTCTGTTCCGGGGCTTCCAGCACGGGCAGATCGCCGTGGTCGCGCCCCTGAGCGCGCTCGGCGCGGGCGCCATCCCGGTGGTCGTGGGTCTCGCCCTGGGCGAGAGGCCGTCGATTGTCGCCGTGCTCGGCGTGGCCTGCGCTCTGCCGGCGGCATGGCTGGTCTCCAGCGCCCAGGTCTCCGCGGCCACCCTGCCCGAAAAAGAGCCCGAGGTAACGGGCGTGCTCGACGGCCTGGTCGCGGGAGTGGGTTTCGCCCTCCTGTTCATCGGCCTGAAGGAGGCAGGCTCGGGCGCGGGCCTCTGGCCGGTCGCCCTGCAGCAGCTCACCGCCCTGGCCCTGATCGGCGCCGTCACCCTGATGGCCGTGGCCCGGAGCTCCGGCCTGGTTTGGTCGTGGGCCTCGGCGGCGGGATCGGCCCTGGCCGGCAGCCTCGGAGCCGCCGCCGTCCTCGCCTATTTCGTGGCTGCGCACACCGGGCTGCTGGCCCTCGTGGCGGTGATCACCTCCCTTTACCCCGCGATCACGGTGCTGCTCGCCCGCCTGCTGCTGGGAGAGCGTATCGGGCGCCGGCGTCAGGTTGGCCTGGCGCTGGCGGCGATTGGCGTCGTCTTGATCGCGCTCTGATCTGGAGGTGGGGCAACCCTCTGGGACCTCATCGCAGCACCGATGAGTTTTTCGCGCCGGCGGCGTTGCACCGGTCATCACACGACAAGGAGGCGGACATGACGGGGATGCTGGAAGGCAAGACCGCGATCATCTACGGCGGCGGAGGCGGCATCGGCGGCGGCGTGGCCCGAACCTTTGCCCGCGAGGGGGCAGCAGTCGTCCTCGCCGGTCGCACGCGAGAAACGCTGGACGCGGTGGCGAACGATATCGGGGCCGCCGGCGGCTCGGCTGACGTGGCGGTGCTCGACGCCCTGGACGAGCGCGCTGTAGACGATCAAGTGGCGGCCGTGATCTCGACAAGAGGCCGGATCGACGTCTCGTTCAATCTGATCGCGCGGGGGGACTCGCAGGGCACTCCGCTGCTCGAGATGACGGCGGATGATCTCCTGCGGGCGGTGGCCAACGGCCTGCGCAGCAACTTCATCACCGCCCGCGCCGCCGGCCGGCGCATGATCGAGCAAGGTTCGGGCGTGATCCTTCACCTGAACAGCGCGTCGGGCGCGGGCGCGATGCCGGGCATGGGCAGCACCGGGCCGGCCGACGCGGCGACGGAGACGTTCATGCGCTACCTGGCGTCGGAGGTGGGGCCGCGAGGGGTTCGGGTTTGCGGCATCTGGACGGCGGGCGTCGCCGAGACCCTGACGAGGCAGAAGATGACCGAGGTCGGGGGTGAGAACGCGCCCGAGCCGGCCGCCGCGGAGAAAATGATCGCGGGCATGGCCGCCCTGCGTCGCGCTCCCAGGCTGGCCGACATCGCCGACGCGGCTGCGTTCCTGGCGTCCGACCGCGCGGCGGGCATGACCGGGACAATGGCCAACGTGTCTTGCGGACTCGTGCTCAGGTGAAGCCACTTGAAGGAGAACGGATGATGGATTGGAAGCTCGAGCTGGTGCTGATGCCCGTCTCCGACGTGGATCGGGCCAAGACCTTCTACATGGAGAAGGTCGGCTTTCATCTGGACGTCGACCACCGCGCCGGCGACGATTTTCGAGTCGTCCAGCTGACACCGCCTGGTTCTGCCTGCTCGATCAGCGTCGGGACGGGGATCACGGACGCCGCGCCGGGCTCCGTCAACGGCCTGCACCTGGTCGTCTCGGACATCGAGGCGGCGCGGGCCGAGCTGGTCGAACGCGGCGTGGACGCCACGGAGGTCCAGCACTTCGAGTCGGGCAGGATGCTGCCGGGACCCGATCCCGAACGTCGGGACTTTGGCTCGTTCGTCTTCTTCAGTGACCCCGACGGCAACCGGTGGATCGTGCAGCAGGGCAGGCAAGGAGAGCCGGGGACGTGACCGGCGCGATCCTCGAATGACGAACGCCGAAACCGGCGAGATCGTCGCCGCTGTGGTTGCCGGCGACGACGCCGCCTTCGCGTCACTGACCGAGCGCTACCGGCGCGAGCTGCACGTGCACTGCTACCGGATGCTGGCCTCGTTTGACGAAGCCGAGGACGCCGTGCAGGAGACGTTCCTGCGCGCGTGGCGCAGCCGCGACAGCTTTGGCCGCGACCCCATGTTCCGGGCTTGGCTCTACCGCATCGCCACGAACGTGTGTCTCGACATTCTCCGGCGGAGCTCGCGGCGCGTGACTGCCGGGCGCTCCTTCGCCGAGGTGCCCTGGCTTCAGCCCTACCCCGACCGATTGCTCGACGAGCTGGCGCCTAGCGCCGAGCAGCCGGACGCCGTCATCGTCGAACGCGAGACGATCGAGCTGGCGTTCCTGGTCGCGATGCAGGTCCTGCCGCCGAGACAGCGCGCAGCCTTGATCGCTCGCGACGTGCTCGGCTGGCCGGCCGGGGAGACGGCGTCTCTCCTCGAGACCAGTGTAGCCGCGGCGAACAGCGCGCTGCAGCGGGCCCGGGCCACGATGCAGGCGCACCTGCCGGCGCGGCGCGCGGAGTGGTCGGCCGGCCAGCCAAGCGCCGAGGAGAAGTCGCTGCTGGAACTATTCATCGATGCCCACGAACGGGGCGACGCCGCGGCCGCGCTGGCGATCGTGGTCCGCGACATCCGGATCACCATGCCGCCGAACCCGTTCTGCTTCGACGGCATCGACGCGATGGCGCCTCTCCTGGAGCGCGCCTTTGGCGAGGACCGCGACGGCGACTGGCGCCTGGTGCCGACACTGGCCAACCGGATGCCGACGGCCGCGAGCTACCTCCGCCGGCACGGCGACACCGAGTTCAGGGCGTTCAAGTTCGATGTACTGCGCGTCGAGACGGGCCGCATTGCCGAAATCACGACTTTCGGCGCCCGGCTCTTCCCTGTTTTCGGCCTCCCGCCGACTCTCTGAGTAAGCCCATGTGGACGCTCTCCGGCTTCGGCGACGAGATCTCACCGGACCTGGAGACGCAGTGCGTGACCCTGGATCACCTCGGCATCAGGCACATCGAGCTCCGCGGCGCTTGGAACACCAACGTGCTCGACCTCGACGAGGACCATGTCGCCCAGGTTGGTACGACGCTGGCGGCGCACGGCATACGCGTGTCCTCGATCGCCTCACCCATCGGCAAGATCGGGGTCCCGGAGGACTTCCAGCCTCACCTGGCCCGCTTCCGGCGAGCTCTGCACCTGGCGGCGGCGCTGCACGCCCCGTACGTTCGCGTGTTCTCCTTCCTCATCCCCGCCGGTGACGATCCGGCCCGGCACCGCGACGAGGTGATGAGGCGGATGACGGCCCTCGCCGAGGCGGCCGCGGGCCATGATGTGGTCCTGGTCCACGAGAACGAGAAGGAGATCTACGGCGACATCCCCGAGCGCTGCCTGGACGTGGTCGAATCCGTCGGTTCGGACCAGCTTCGCCTGGCCTGGGATCCCGCCAACTTCGTCCAGTGCGGGGTGCGGCCGTTCACCGAAGGCTACGCGATGCTGCGACCTCACCTGGCTTACATCCAGATCAAGGACGCAATCCTGTCGACCGCCCAGGTCGTCCCCGCCGGACAGGGCGACGGCGAGGTCCCCGAGACCCTGCTGGCCCTGGCAGCGGACGGCTTCGACGGGTTCTTCTCGATCGAACCTCACCTGGCCCGCGCCGGTAAGGCAGGAGGCTTCAGCGGCCCCGACCTGTTCACCGCGGCCACAAGAGCCTTCACCGGATTGCTCGACGGGTATGGCCTGAAGTTCCGCTGACCACCCCCCGCGAGAGAGGAGCTCGCGCTCGCGTTTCGCGGTCATAGGAGCGGGCGTCATCGGCGCCGTGCACGCCGCGGCCATCGCCCATCTCCGGGAGACGGAGCTGACGGTGGTCGTGGACCGTCATTTCGAACGAGCGAGGTCACTGGCGGACCCGTACCGTGCGCTCGCTCTGACCGACCTCGGAGCGGCGCTGGCCCGGTCCGACGTCGAGGCGGTGGCGATCTGCGCGCCCAGCGGGCATCACGCCGACCTGGCAGAGGCCGCCCTGGCCGCGGGCAAGCACGTGGTTGTGGAAAAGCCCGTGGCAGTCTCCGTAGCAGGCGCGCATCGGATTGCCGCCGCGGAGCGGGCCTCGGGTCGGAGGGTCACCGTCATCAGCCAGCACCGCTTCGACCCCTCCAGCCGGATCGTGTTCGACGCGCTCCGGTCCGGGCGCCTCGGCCACGTCACATCTGGGTCCGCCCTCATCCCCTGGTGGCGCAGCCAGGCCTACTACGACTCCGCGGGCTGGCGCGGCACCTGGGCGCTGGACGGGGGCGGGGCGCTGATGAACCAGGGCATTCACACGATCGACCTGCTCGTCTGGTTCCTGGGCGAACCGGTCGAGGTGTTCGCCTGGACGGCCCGGCTGGCCCACGAGCGCATGGAGGTGGAGGACACCGCGGTGGCGACGATCCGCTTCGCCAGCGGCGCCCTCGGCGTCATCCAGGGCACGACCGCTGCCTATCCGGGCCTGAACGCTCGCCTGCAGCTCCACGGTGATCGCGGCTCCGCCGTCATCGACAACGACCGGCTGACCTACTTCCACGTTGCCGCGGAGGGAGAGACCAGCGTCGACGTCGGCGCCGGGTCCCCCGACAACCAGGCCGGCCAGATGCTGGAGGCTGAGACCGAAGGTGCACCGGCGATCGCCGGTTTGCGGCTCGCAGCTCACATCGCCCAGTACGACGACTTCATCAGCTCCGTGATCGGCGGTCGGCCGCCTTTGGTCACCGTGGAGGAGGCGACGCGTACCCTCGCGGTGGTCTGTGCCCTGTACGACTCGGCGCGGTCCGGCCGACCGGCGACGGTCTTGGGATCAGCGCCTCACGACACGATCAAGCTGGACTGAGCGCCTGCCGCCGGTGCCGCAGGAAGTCACGCTCAGCCGCGTTCTCGGTGCGGGCGATAGCCGCCTCGTACGCCAGCGCCGCCTCGGCGTGGCGGCCGAGACGCCGCAGCAGGTCAGCGCGGATCGAGTGGAACAGGTGATAGGTACCGAGGTCGAGGCCGTCGACGAGCGTGAGCGCCGCGTCCGGTCCCTCGACCTCGGCGACAGCGACGGCGCGGTTCAGGGCCACCACCGGGCCCGGGGCGACGGCCAGGAGCTGGTTGTACAGAAGCAGGATCTGCCACCAGTCCGTGGCGGCCGCAGCGGGCGCGTCGCTGTGGACCGCGTTGATCGCCGCCTGGATCTGGTACGGGCCGGGCTGGTTCAGGCGCAGGCATTGGCGGACGATGGCCTGGCCTTCGGCGGTGAGTGCACGATCCCAAAGGCCGCGGTCCTGGTCGGCCAGCAGGACGAGGTCGCCGTGCGGGTTGGTGCGAGCGGCTCGGCGTGACTCGACCAGCAGCATGAGCCCGAGCAGGCCCATCACCTCCGGCTCGCGCGGCATGAGCTCGGCCAGGAGCCGGCCCAGGCGGATGGCCTCCGCGGTCAGGTCCTCGCGGACAAGCCGATCGCCCGAGCTCGCCGCGTAGCCCTCGTTGAAGATGAGGTAGACGACGGCCAGGACGGCTCTCAAGCGGCCAGGGAGCTCGGCCTCGTCCGGGACCCGGTAGGGGATCTTCGCGTCCCGGATCTTGCCCTTGGCCCGGACCAGGCGCTGGGCCATGGTCGGCTCCGGGACCAGGAAGGCATGCGCGATCTCGGCGGTGGTGAGGCCGCCCAGGAGGCGCAGCGTCAGCGCGACCTGGACGCCGGCGCCGAGCGCCGGGTGGCAGCAGGTGAAGATCAGACGCAGCCGATCGTCGCGCACGGCGCCCTCCCCCACCGGCTCGCGGACGGGCTCGTCGCGAGCGTGCAGCAGCGCCGACTGCGCGTGCCTGTCCGCGCGGGACGACTCCCGGCGGAGGCGGTCGATCGCCCGGTTGCGGGCGGTGGTGATGATCCATCCCGCCGGGCTCGGGGGCAAGCCGGAGGCCGGCCACCGCTGCGCCGCCGCGGTGAACGCGTCCTGGACCGCCTCCTCGGCGACGTCGATGTCACCAAAGACGCGGACCAGGACCGCCACCGCCCGACCGTACTCCTCAGTGAAAACACGTTCGATCGCTGAGGTGGGGAGATCGGGCACGCCGGATATCAGCCCTCGGGTTCGTCCTGGAACGGCCGCACCTCGACCGGGGCGGCGCACGCCCGCGTGGCCTTGCGGCCCCACTCGAGGGCGGAGTCGAGATCGCGTGTCTCGATGACCCAGAAGCCGCCCAAGTGCTCCTTGGTCTCGGCGAATGGGCCATCGGTCGTGAGCATCTCGCCGTCCCGGAGCCGCACCACGGTGGCGGTGCTCGAGGGATGCAGGCCTCCCGCGAAGACCCACGCGCCGGCCGTCTTCAGCTCCTGGTTCAGGGCGTCGACATCGCCATACACCTGCGCCATCGCCTCGGGCGCGGGTGCGGCTCCGTCGGCTTCATACACGCTGAGCAGGTACTGTGCCATCTGGTTTCTCCTCCTTGACGTTACCGCCGGCGGCGGGCCGGCTTCTTCACCATCCATACGAACGGATTCCTGGGGATCGACAGGCCCAACGCCCCAATCAGGATCGCGACCGACAAGGCCAGGAACGCCAGCATCCCCAACGCGTACGTACTCGATCGCAGCAGATCGCCGGGGCCCAGGTGGAGATCCACAAAGTCGTCCACCTGTATGGCGGTATAGAGCCGGGCCAGGAAGTCCAGGGCCAGGAGGACGAGGCCGGCGGCGACCGCGACCGAGCGGCGGACGACGGCCTCCTTGGCCAGCCAGATGAGGATGGGCACCACCCAGACCCAATGGTGCTGCCAGGTGATGGGTGAGACGAGCAGCGTCCCCGCGCCGCAGATGCATGCCGCCAGCAGCTCGTCGCCACGCCGATGGGCCCACGCCGCGAGGCCGAGCACGCTCGCGGCCACCGCGAGGTCGAGCCCGAGCCACAGGGGGATGACCTCGGTCGAGTGGAGCCAGCGAGCGAGCAGGCTCTGGATCGATTGGCTGCGCACGTTCTGGGCGCTGCCGACCCGTCGACCGTCCAGGAAGGTGCCGCTCCAATACTTCAGCGAGTCGCCGGGGAGCAGGAGAAAGCCGACCGCGATGGTGAGCATGAAGGCCGCGATCGACGTGAGAGCGGCCCGGAACCGCCGCGTCAGCAGCAGGTAGGCGACGAAGAAAGCTGGGGTCAGCTTGACGCCGGTGGCGAAGCCGATGCCCAGGCCCTTGACCGGCGAGGAGTCGCACAGGGAGAGGTCGATGACTATCAGCGCGAGGAGGATGAGATTCACTTGGCCCGCCAGGAGGGTCGCCCCGACCGGATCGAGCCATAGCGTGATGACGGCTGCGACGGCTGTGGCGGCGAGACGGCGGGGCATGTCGGCAACCCCCACCCAGCCCCAGCAGAGCCAGATCACCAGCAGCCAGCAAAAGATCGATGCGGCCGTCAGGGCGAACGCCATCAAGCCTTCCGGGAGGGCGCGGAGGCCGATGAAGAGGATCGCCGCAAACGGCGGGTACGTGAACGGGTGCTGGGCGACCGGCGGGTAGAGATCGGCGTTGTGGAGGACCAGGTCAGCGCCGAGCCGGTAGACGTTCGCGTCGTACATCCAACCCCGGCTGCCACCGGCGGCCACGATCGCCACGAGGGCGCCGACCACGCTGGCGGTGAGTCCGATGAGCAGCGGCAGAGTGGTCTCCAGGGCGTCAGGGCGGAGAGGACCGCCAATGGTGTCCAGACCCTGCTGGAAACTGCGTCGCCGAGCCACCGATAGCAGGGTATGTCGCCGACGACGACCGCCTGCGCCGTGCCCAGCCGCAGGGTCGTGGTCCGTCTCCGCTGGCCAGGACCTGGCTGACTATGGAACCGTCGGGACCTGGCCGGCGTTCTCCTGAGCTTCGCGCGCGGCACTTTCAGTGGTCTCGTGGGCCGCCGTCTCATTCGATACGAAAGTGCCCGAGTTGGCGGCGCTGGACGGCCCAGTGCTGGGAGCGGGACTCGTCGCCGTGGTGCTCGTCGTCGCGGCACTGGCCACGATCGCGCTGCCGCCGGTGATGGCAGCGCCGATGACACCGCCCGCCAGCATCGACCCTGCCACCGCCCCGGCGGCGACGGCGATACGGAACCGGTTCATTGTCTCTTCACCTCCTTTTCGTGTTGGCCCCACGCGGGACTCTTGGGTTCGATCCTGGAGCCGGCTCCTGGGAACCCACTTCGGGAGGTCTAGGAAATGACTGTCAGTTCTGGGCTGGTCAGCGCCCAGCGGCCTCATCTGGTCCGAAGCAGCTCGAAGGCCGGGCGCCCGGCCGCGGCGGCCACCGGGTCGTCGAGGATGTCGGGCGCGCCCAAAACCGACCCCAGGAGCCAACGCCCGAGCGGCAGACGCCGGATGTAGGGCGCCATGACGTCCGCGAAGAATGCGGCCACCTGGTCCCCTGTGAGCTCCACCGCCTTCACGGGCTCATGCCTGCGGCCCACGCCGATCACACCTTCGCCGGCCGCCCTCAGGTTGCGGACCCAGTTGACGTCGCCGAAGGTGCCCACCACCCAGCGCCTGTCGCCCACGGCGACCAGAGCGACCGGCGTCGTGCGGACCACGCCGGACTTGCGGCCGCGGACGCTGAGGAGGGCGTTCGGGCCCAGCGGCACGCCGAGTCGCATCAGCCTCAGCGCGACGGGGTTGAAGAGAGGCACGAAGTTGGGGACGCGGCTTTCGGCAATGGCCTGGCTGGGCATTTGGGACATCTCCTGAACTCTCCATCAACTGATTGAACGCTAGCCTACCACGTCAATCAATCAGTTGCTTGAGCCCCTTTTCGATTCCGGGAGTCGTTCGGGAGGTCCAGCAATCGCATCAGCTGGCGTAGGGCTCGGTCAGCCCTGGCGGCACCGCCCATGGTCGGCACCGTCAGGTTGCTGAGCGTCGCCAGGATCAGGGCTGCCATGTCGTCACTCTCGAAGTCCGACCGTAGGTGGCCCTCTCGGGCCGCCCGCCGGAGCAGTCCCCGGACCAATTGATGCCAAGCTCGGTAGGTCTCGTCAAGGAGGCCTGCGATCGCCGGATCGCGGGCTGAGCGCAGCGCCAGCTCGCTCATGACCGCACCCAGCCGCGGCTCCTCGCGCAGGAGGCGGCGGACCGCCCGCAGGTGGTTGGGCAGTTGGGTGGCGGCGGAGCCGTGCGGAGCCAAGGTCGATCGAAAGCGCTCCATGGCGTGTTCCAGCACGCCCCGGATCAGCGCCTCCTTGGTCGGAAAGTAGTAGTGGAGCGTGGCGATGTTGAGGCCGACTTCGGCCGCGACCTCGCGCGTGCGGAGGCCTTCGAAGCCTCGATCAGCGATCTGATTGTAGGCGGCGGCCACGAGCGCGCGGGCGCGGTCCTCCCGGGTTCCGGCTGTAGCCCGCGGCGCCGTCGTCCGCCTCGCCATGAATGGGTCAATTAAACACTTGATTGACCGATTCGCCTACAAGGTGGGCCGCCGCACCTTCTTCATCGCCGTGTGGAAGCACGGCGTGTCGATCTATGGCTGGGAGCACGGCCGCGACGCCGGCTTCACCGCACGCCACCCCGAGCTCAAGACTGGTCGCAGGCGCGATACGGCGGCTGACGCCACGCGTCGCCGATGAGTTTGGGCTCGCTACCTCGTCATATTCAGGTGTACACCCGAGCAGCCACGAGGCTGCAACCAAGGAGAACGGAATGAGCCTTCCCAGGATCGCCTCACGTGAGGAGTGGCTTGCCATCCGCAAGGACTTGCTCGCCAAGGAGAAGAGCCTGACCAGGCAGAGGGATGCGCTCAGCGCCGAGCGCCGCAACCTGCCCATGGTCGAGATCGAAAAGGACTATGCGTTTGACGGCCCGAGCGGCGCGGTGCGCCTCATCGACATGTTCGAAGGCCGTCGCCAGCTGATCATCTACCACTTCATGTTTGATCCCGAGTGGGAGGACGGTTGCCCGAGCTGTACCGCCGGCATCGACGAGCTGTCGGCGGGCTTCTTCGAGCACCTTCACACGCGAGACACCAGCTATGCCATGGTTTCGCGGGCGCCGCTGGCCAAGCTCGAGCGATGGAAGGCCAAGAAGGGCTGGGGCATGGCCTGGTACTCCTCGTTCGGGTCCGACTTCAACTACGACTTTGGGGTCACGATCGACGAGTCCGTCGCGCCCGGCGCGTACAACTTCCGCACCAAGGCCGAGTTCGAGGCCATGGGGGCGGACTTCTTCGCCTCGGACCAGCCTTTCGAGATGCCTGGCCGGAGTTGCTTCCTGCAGCTCGACGGACGCGTGTTCCACACGTACTCCCAGTACGCCCGGGGCCTCGAATCCACCGGCGGCTCCTACTACTTCCTCGACCTCACCGCCCTCGGCCGCCAGGAGGAGTGGGAGGAGCCGAAGGGGCGCAGCGAGTCTGCCAGGTCCGCGACGCCCAACTTCGAATCGTGACCACCGCATCTGATCGGCCGGCGGCGCCCCGACCGCTGGCGCGTCAGGCTGGAACCGATCATGGAGAAGATGTCTGTCCTTAGCGATCGGATCGACCCCGATCTCAGGCTCGCGTTCTCGGCCCTGGATGCCGTCGACCCTGAACAGGACATCGCTGAAACGCGGCGTGCCCATGCCCTGACCGTCAGGCGCGCGGCCGGTCATCCGGACCCTCGGACACAGGTTTTCGACCGGGAGGTGGAGGTCTCCGGCGGCCACTCGGTCAGAGTCCGTGTGTACCGGCCGGCGGGTTCTGCCTCTTCAGGGATTCTGCCGGCGCTGCTCTGGATGCACGGTGGCGGCTTCAGAATGGGCCTTCCCGAGACGGACGAGGCCTTCTGCTGTCGAGTGTCGGTTGACGCCAATTGTGTTGTGGCTTCGGTGGACTATCGGTTGGCGCCCGAGCACCCGTTCCCCGCGGCCATGGACGACTGTTATCGCGTGCTCAACTGGCTCGCAGCTCGACCTGCCGGCTTGGGCGTGGACGCGCGCCGCCTGGCTGTAGGGGGCGCCAGCGCCGGGGGCGGCTTGGGCGCCGGCTTGGCTCTGCTGGCGAGGGACCGAAAGGGGCCCGCGATCGGTTTCCAGTTCCTCAAGTACCCCTGTCTCGACGATCGCCTCGAGACGCGCTCCAGCCACGAGATCGACGATCCCCGACTGTGGGACCGGGAGCAGGCGCGGCGAGCGTGGCGTGACTACCTGGGCGGCCTTGCGAACGCGGTCCCGGCATACGCTGCCCCGGCGCGGGCCGCCGACCTCCGGGGCGTCCCGCCGACGTACATCTACGCTGCGGAGCTCGACCTGCTTCGTGACGAGGACATCGAGTACGCCCGCCGTCTCCTCGACGCGGGGGTGAGCGTCGAGCTGCATGTGGCGCCCGGCACCTTCCACGGCTCCGAGGGGCTGGTGCCGGAAGCCGCGGTTTCCCAACGCAACGTGGATGAGTTCGTGGCGGTCATCGCCCGCGCGCTGCATCCGAACCCGAACTGATTCGAGAATGGTGAGCATGCCACGCCGCCCCGATCAGCCCGGCCACGTCCGGTTGTGCGGCCGGAACCACCGCTACCTCGCTCGCTGCGACCTCGCCGGCGAGCAGACCGCGGCGGAGCGGCGGTGCGATCACATCCCACGAGGCGGATATCGAGCCGC
>JALYZG010000091.1 GCA_030948965.1 Candidatus Dormiibacterota bacterium
GAACAACACACGCGACTACCTCACCTCCCGGTTCCCGGACGACCTGGCGGCCGAGAGCGGCCCGGCCGAGGGCCTGGCCGAAGGTGATGGAACGGCGCCGCCGGCGCCGGCAAGGCTGGTGGTGAAAGGAGAGAATCCCGAGCAGACGCTGAAGAAGATCTCCGACGAGATGGGCCTCGCCAAGCCGGTTACCGACATCTCCGATGCGCAGCAGGAGCTGCAGCTCATCACGGGGGCGAGGCTCCAGATCGCCAGACAGCGGCAGCAGCTGCTCTCGTCCATGGTCATCCTGGGCATCAATCGGATCGTCGTAACCGACGGCTTGATCCATGCCAAGGTCGTGTTCGACATGAAGGCCTCCGATCGTGCCAAGAGGGTCGCGGGCACCCGGCTGTCCGATCGCGACGAGAGGAAGACCTCCGTGGACACCAAGATGAGCTACGGCGCCTGGTTCTCTCCGGTGAGCGCCTCGGCGGAGTTCCAGACGAGTGAGGATCACGTGACCACGGTCGAGTCCTCCCTGGACGAGACCTCGGAGTCCAAGGCACAGGTCAAGGCAAACCTGACGGGGGAGGTGCGCGTCAACTTCAAGAGTGACTACTTCCCCATGGAGAAGCTCGCGAACCCGCAGATGATCGCCGCCATCCAGGGTAATGCGGTGCCACCAGCCAAGCCCGTCGCGGGCGCCTAAGCATGGTCGCTCCGCCGGCCCTGAGGTATGCTCAGCCCGCCATCCATCGGCGAGCCGACGCTGACCGTCTGCTCAGCGCGCTCGCCCAGGGCCACCGCCACCTTGCCGCGCTGGTCAGGCTGGAGGAGGCGGTCGCGCTCGACGACATCACGCTTCCGTATCTGCCACCGGTCGTGGGCTCACCGGCGGACCAGGCGAGTCTCCAGTCAGCCGCGCCCCTTTACCTGGCATCGGAGCTCGAAGCGACCGGCCTCGTGAAGGCGGCTGAGACGCTCGCTGGAATCTACATGAGCGGCGGACTGGCCACCGACATTAGCACGGCCGGTCCCCTGCTGCTGGCGCTCTGGCAGGGCCGCAATCAGCGCTTTACAGCTAGTGAACGACGTGCGTTCTTCACACGCTTGTTCGGCACCGCCTTCGAGCCCGTCCTCGCCGTTGAGGGGGGTCGCAACAGGCAGTTCGAGCCGTTGATGATCGGACTGACCGAGGCGCTACACAAGCTCTATCCCTTCCCCGCGTTCGCCACCGGCTCGGCGTCTGAAGCGGGCGTTCGGAGCGCAGCGCAGGAGCTCGCCGCCAATCTTGCCCCCCGAAGTGGAGGCATGGCCTCCTACGCAGCGCAGGAAATCCTGAAGGCGATCCACGACGCTGTGGCCATTCTCAGCGTCGTTCCATTGCAGCGGGCCGTAGGAGCGACATCATTCTGGCCTGCTGTCGCGAGCGTCACCCGCTCGGCCGGAGGACCGATGATCGATCCCGCCGAGCACCTGGAGCGAGGGCGGGCCGGAATGACCCTGCTGGCCTGGCTCGCCCAGGTGCTGCCACAGCTGGATGGATCCCCCGGCCCATTGCTGACGCCACAAAGCCCCGTGCTCGAGGCCGCGACCACCTGGCTTCAGACGAGCCTGTCGATTGCTGAGCGGCACCAGCAACAAGCGAGCTAACCGTGGCCCTGGCGGCCCCCGCGACCAGCGCCGTCGACACCGGCCACCTCACGAACGTCCGGCGCACCGTCCGCGAACTCCTTTCCGGTATGCCGGCCTACTGGCAACTGGAACCGCAGGAACGCGTGCGCCTGGCGCACGGCATGGTTCGACTCTTCCATACCGCGGCGGTGCTGGGCGATGAGGGCCAGGCCGCCCAGGAGCCGATCGCCACCGCCCAGAGTGCCGCGGGTGGCTTCGGCGCCTCCGCCGACAAGATGGTGGCCACGACGCGGCGGGTGCTCAACGCGGTCTCCTTCCCTCGCTTCGTCACCGACCTGATCAACGGCGTCTTCAAGGCAATGCTGGATTCGAATATCGCCCAGATGAACTCCTTCGTGGAGCTCATCAACAACGTCTCCGCGTCCGTTGAAGGGTTCGCGGACGCCCAGATGGCGCCGGACCGGGCTCGCCAATGGCTCGCTGAGCGTTACCCCGCCTCATTCGATCTCAACGTGGAGCAAGGCGATGGGGAATCGGGTTCTCAGGCCAAGGTCTCGCTCGTCCTCAAATCCGGTGCGCCGTTTCCGTCGGCGGAAGCGCTGAAGGTCGACCTCGGCCTCGGGCCGGACGAGACGCCTCCAACCGGCAATCCCGAGAGCCTCGTTCCGTTCGCCCGCCGGCAGCTGGCACAGATGCGCCAGCAGATGCTGTCGACCATGGTCCAGATGGGCCTGCAACGGATCGTGATCGACAGTGGCCGGATCAGTGCCTCGATGCGTTTTCACATTGACACCCACAGCTCCGCCGCGGAGGATAAGGCGTCTCGTCTGGAATCCGACACCGGCATCAACCTGGCCGGGAGCTACGGCGCGCCCGGCATTTTCGGGCTCAGCGCATCGATCTCGGAGAACATCAGCTATGTCTCGACGCAGAAAGAGCAGACGACCGAGGAGATGAACACTAACCTCGATCTCAACTCAGCGGTCGAGGTGAATTTCAAGAGCGACTATGTGCCACTCAACCGGCTGGCGACGACGCAGCAGGTGGGGCGCATCCAGGAGAACAGCCTGAACCCGGAGGCTGAGGCGGCTGCCCGGAGCCAGCGTTCCGCCCGCCAGTCGGCCGCGGAGCAAGCTCGGCAGTCCGCGATGGACACCTCCCTCACGCCGCATCCGCCGCAGCCGTCAGGGAAAAACCCTCTCGACGAGGTGATCAAGTCCGCCCAGCAGGCGGCCAGCAGTGCGGGAGTGTCTGGCCCTGGTGCTGCTGGACCCGCGGCATCTCCGGTACCCGCGAAAACGTGATCGTGCGGCGGCCACTGGGCTGATATGGTGCGGGTCCTCGCTACCTGCCAGCCGGGGACCGGTCATCTGCACCCGCTCGCCCCGGTGCTGCGCGCCTTCGAATCGGCTGGACACGACGTGGTCGTCGCGACCGCGGGCGGATTCACCGACGAGGTCCGCCGGCTTGGCTTTCATCACGCCGCCGTTGGCCTGGACTGGCGAGTCGACCGCTTGCCCGAAGCCTTCCCTGGGCTGAACCAGTTCTCGAATGAGTCCGAGCGCATCCGCTACCTGATCGAGCGCGTGTTCGCCGGCGCCTGCGCCGAAGCCACAGCGGTGCAACTGAAGGACATCTTCTCCCGCTGGCGCCCGGACCTCTTGATTCACGAGCCCTCCGAGTTTGGAGGACCTCTCGCGGCCGAGGCGGCCGGCATACCCGTGATCACCCACGGGATCGGACGACCGGCCAACGCCTTTGGGGCGGCCGAGTTGACCGCCGCGGCGCTCGCGCCGTTGCGGCGCCGCCTCGGTTTACCCCAACGGATTCCGCACCCATCCGTTTATCTCGACCCATGTCCGCCGAGCTTTCACAACAGTCCACTCCCCAACTGGCTGCCAGTCCTGCCGGTCCGCCCCGAGGCCATTCCCGGAGGCGTCCCCTCGCCCTGGATAGACGCGCGATCGCGCCCGTTTATTTACCTCACGATGGGCACGACGATCGCGCGGGAACGGATGCTCCGAAGCGCTCTGGCCGGCTTAAGCGGGTTAGGAGGGACCGTTGTGGCAACCCTCGGCTCCGGAGTTGGTGTCGCGGCGCTCGATGAGGGCAGGCCCAACGTGCGGCTGGCGGATTTTGTTCCTGACGGCGTCGTGCTACCGCAGGCGGACCTGGTGGTGTGCCACGGTGGCTGGAGCTCGACGGTTGCGGCTCTCGCGCACGGGGTTCCTCTGGTGCTGCTGCCGGTAGGAAGTGACCAACCATGGAACGCGCAGCATTGCCGCGCGCTCGGCGTGGGGCGCGTACTGGATCTCACAGAGCGCAATCCGGACGCCATCCGCGACGCGGCCGCAGCTGTGCTGGCCGACCCGATCTACCGGCA
>JALYZG010000093.1 GCA_030948965.1 Candidatus Dormiibacterota bacterium
TGCTCGGCCAGGGCCGCGGACTCGGCCTCACCGAGTCCCCGCTCCCGGGCGGCGAGGACCACGTGGTACCCGCCCGGGTGCTCCAGGCTGGGCGCCCGGTCGAGCCGCACGTCCGCCGTCCGGCGGAGGTGCTCGACCAGCGGGTCCCCGGCGTCCGGCAGGTCGGCCAGGACCCGGAGCAGCGGTTGCTCGGCCACCGCTCAATGCTACGTAATGCCGATCAGACGCTCAGATCCGTCTCAACTCACCGTGCGGCGGGGCGTGACCAGGCGAATTTGAACCTGGGCCGAGGGCTGCCGGCCTGAGGTTCGCCGGAATAGCTCGATCGCCTCCCGGACCTCGGCCTTCAGCGTCGAGAGCCGTTTGTGGGCCTCGACCTGAAGCTCGATGACCAGGTTGATCTGCTCAGGGTCGCCACCCAGCAGCGCCTGCGCCGAGTACACGCCGGGGACGGTCTGCAAGCTCCGTTGGAGCCCATTCTCCAACCCTCCGGAGCGGACCATGGTGCGGCCGGCCTGTGTGGGCTGATCGGGCGTCGACTGGTAGCTGAGGTTCGTCATCCGCCGTGGCGATCCGGTTCGCAGCTCTGCCAGCAGCAGAACGAGCCCCAGAACGAGGGCGACCAACCCGGCGATGGCCAGCTCGACCAGTTCGACATTGGTGGGCGAGTTGACGTGAGCCTCAGCGCCAGCGACCGGGGAGGCGTGCGCCAGCGTCGAGCCTAGGGCCCCCAAACCGGTCACGATCACGGCCACCCCGAGCGCGAACAGCGCGAGCCCGATCACTGACCAGAGCAGACGATTGAAGAGATTCATCAGGCGGCCCGCCCGGCACCGCGAGTCCGAACCTGGATGGTGCTGTCGGCCCGCTCCAACCGCTCCAGGCACGAGCGCACGAGCTCAACGATCGCCCCTCGCTGCTCCGGCGGCGCGTACGCATCGATCTTCAGCCGCCACCTGCGACGGCCCCGGAGCCATGCCCGCGCGCCCGTCGCCGGGGTTTCCGTGACCACCGAGGAGCCCAGCGCCTGCTCGAAGGTGGCACGGTGCAGCCACCACGTCGCGATGTCGTCCTCGTCCAGGAGGAGGACCAGGGGCGGCCTCGGCTTCAGCTCGAGCATCAGCAGCACCAGCCCGATGACGGCGAGGCCCGCCGCCG
The DNA here is from genome assembly GCA_030948965.1 of Candidatus Dormiibacterota bacterium. Classification (GTDB taxonomy): domain Bacteria; phylum Chloroflexota; class Dormibacteria; order Dormibacterales; family Dormibacteraceae; genus JALYZG01. Next base: position 1,159 of record JALYZG010000093.1, read on the forward strand.
CGGCCAACACTCGCCAGTCGGCGAGCTGGACGCCGGCCAGCGTGTGCAGTGCCTGCTTCAGGCTCTGATCAACCACGTGCATCCAGCCCGGTCGGTAGTTGATGGCGAGGGCGTGAGCGATGCTGAGGCCAAGAAGCCACAGGCCGGCCGCGACCAAAGCCAGCGCCACGAGCAGGCTGAGCAGTCGATTGAACACCCTCATCAGACCGTGCTGGCACCAGACTGGGTCAGAAAGTGAGAGCTCCGCGGCAGCCGATCCATCTCCACATCCTCCACGACCACCTCGACGGGCCGCTCCGCCCCGAGCTCGTGAAGCGCGCGCTGCACCGTCTCCCGGACGCGCTCGGCGACTCGCGCCACCGGCAGCTCGCTGATCACGATGTGGATCCTGACCGTGTCCGGCCGGACCACGACCCCGATCGTCTTGCCCCCCGCGTAGTACGTCGCCGCTTCGACTCCCGCACCCGCAGTCAGTTGGACGCCGCCCGAGCCCGCGACCTGCAAGGCCAGCGCCTGAGCGATGCGGCCAGGATCGCTGGAGCGGGCGATCACTGCACCCGGGACTCCTGCTCCTGAGGCGCGGAATCGTCGTCGACATGGAGATCGTCGACCATGATGTTGACCTCTTTCACCTCGAGGCCGGTCATGCTCTCGATGCGCTCGATCACGTTGCGGCGTACCGCCTCGGTGACCTCGACGATGCTCTGGCCGTAGTAGGTCACGATGTCCAGGTCGATTGCAGCCTCACGCTCGCCGACTGCCACGCTGACGCCCTGGGTTGCGTCTTTGGAATCTGGAGCGCCCCCCGGCACTAGAGAGCGCAGGCCCCCGACTGTCCGAGCGAAGCCCTTGCCCATCTCCTGGACGCCCGGGATCTCCCGCGCCGCCAGACCGGCGATCTTGGCCACGACGCCGTCTGCGATCCGCGTGCTGCCGCGCTCGCTCTGGAGCGAAGCGTGACGCGGCGCCCCGCTGGTCGGGGATCCCACCGGGCGGGTTGAGCGCGGGCTGCGCTGACCGGCATCGGCCGTCGCGCCGGCGACCGTGCCGCTCTCGGTTGGGGTCATCTCTTGCGCCATCATCTCTGTCTCCTTCTGCTTTATCGACGGGTGGACGTGAAGCGGTTGGTCAGGTCGTTGAGGTCCAGGTCGCCCTCGAGCGCCCGGGCGGCGCCGTAACCGATCAGCCCCGCGAGCAGGGCCGCTAGTCCGACCCAGAAGGACTCGACCGCCACGATCCAGATGAACAGGAATCCGATCAGGAACCCGAACTGGCGACCTGACATCCACTTCCTCCTGACGACGAGTTGAAAAGGCTGTCGCACTCTCGCCGCCGTCGAGCCGGGCTGGTCACGACCGAGGTACTCACAACAAGTTAGACACCCAGGTGCGCCAAAGGTTTCGCAGTGGCAGCCAGATTTCCTCAGCCCACATCCACGATCGTCAGCTCCACCCTCGCCAGGTCGAGGCCTGCCGTCTTCCGGACCTCGTCGATCACGGCTCGCCGCAGCTCCTCAGCCACGACCAGAGCGCTGAACCCGAACTTGATGCTGATCTCGAGCTCGAGGCTTAGGCCGTCGGCCGAGACCAGCCGCTCTCGTCGCTTGCTCCCGCCCATCGATGGGCCCTCGTGGCTGACGGAGCCGCCGGGGCGGGCCACGAAGACCTGGCGCACCCCCGGAGCCGCCGTGGCCACCCAGAACGCGAGCGCGGCCAGGACGGCCAGCGAGACGCGGGTCACGCCCGGCTCGCCAACCAGCTCCACCCGCTGATCGTCGAGACCGGCCCGGATCCGCTGCATGACCCGTGCGAGCAGCTGTGGCGTGGGCTCCACCCGCTGCGCCCGCAGGCGCTCGACACGTTGCCAGGATGCTGCCAGCCGGCCCAGGCTCCGCTGACAGAAGGGGCATTCGGCCTGGTGCGGCGACAGCTCTCCTGCGTGGCCGTCGCTGACCTGCTCGAGGAGGTCGCTGACAAGCACTCCGCATTCCAGCTTGACGTGCAGTCGCTGCTCGCTCATTTCCACTCCCTGAGGTCGCCGGCGAGCTCCAGCCGAGCCCGGTGGAGCCGGCTTTTCACGGCCGGCTGAGAGATTTCGAGCGTCTCGCCGATCCTCTCATAGCTCCATCCTTCCAAATACCTGAGCACAAAGGCCGCTCTCTGCTCCGGCGTCAACGCCAGGATGGCCTGGCGCATCGCCGACGTCTGAGCCCTGGACTCCGCCTCGCCTTCGGGCCCGGGGGCGCCTGACTCCCGATCCCAGACCAACGGCTGGACCGGCCTTCTCGTGCGCTGAAGGTTGAGACAGCGATTGGTCACGATCCGGTAGATCCAGGTTGAAAATCCGCTCTGGTCGCGGAACCTGGGCAGCCCGCGCCACGCTTGGAGGAAGGCGTCCTGGGCTGCGTCCTCGGCATCCCGTGGTTCTCCGAGCATGCGCAGGGCGATTCGATAGACGGTGACCTGATGCCGGCGGACCAGCTCCTGGAAGGCGTTGGGGTCGCCCGACCGGGCCAGCCCGACCAGCGCCGACTCGCCGAGACGCCCTCCGCGGTCATATTGGCCGCCTGCGTGGCCCACGTTCGTCAAGTCATCATCGAGTTGCGGTCGGCCGTGGCGCTGTGCCGCTTGCCGCTTAGCCGCACACCGAGCGGAGGAGGGCCAGGATTCGGGCCGCGCTCGCGGCCCAATCGAACTGCTGGGCCCGGGCGCGCCCCGCAGCGGCCAGCCGCCGCCTCAGCTCCGGGTCGGTCAGCGTCCGCTCGAGGGCGTCCGCGATCGCGGCCGGGTCCTCGGGGTCGACCAGGAGGGCCGCGTCTCCAGCCAGTCCAGGCAGTGCGCCGGCGTCGCCGGCGACAGCGGGCAGGCCCTCATGCATCGCCTCCAGCAGGGGCAACCCGAAGCCCTCGTAGAGGCTGGGCAGCGCCAGCGCCCCGGCGGCTTGATAGAGGCCCCGCAGGACGCCGTCATCGACATGGCCCAGGACGCGGACGCCCGGCGCTTGGCGGAGGTCGGCCAGCGCCCGGCCGTAGCTCCAGCCCACGCGGCCGGCCACGACCAAGGGGACGTTCAGCCCCCTCTCGCGCAGCAGCCGGTGGGCGGCCAGAAGGCGCGCATAGTTCTTGCGCGGCTCGATCGTGCCCACGGCGAGTACGAAGCCGGGGCGGAGTCCGTACGGCAGCGGCGCGGGCTCCAGAAGGTGCAGGTTGGACGCTTCGGGCACCACGTGAACGCGGTCCTCGAGGCGGGGCAGTGGGTAGTGCAGGAGCAGGTCGCGCCGCGTCGCGGCCGAGGGCGCGATGACCAGCGCCGCCTGGCGCAGCGCCCCGGGCAGGATGCTGCCCAAATAGGCTCGCTGCTGCCACGGCACCTCGTCCGGGGTGGCGCGGAACGCAAGATCGTGGACGAACATGGCCGCGGGCGGCGCGCCCGGCCGGCGCCGCGGGGGGCAGGGCCAGTAGGGATAGAGCATGGCGTCGAGGTCTGCCTCGCGCTCGACCGCGGGCAGCCAGCGGAGCTTGTTCGGCACCTCGTGCCGCCAGGGCGAGAGGACGGCACGCGACCCGAGGTCAAGCCCCTCTGGCCGCTCGCGGCTGCAGAAGATGGTCAGCTCGCCGTCGGGGCCCGGATCCCGCTGCAGCTCTCGGGCGAGCTCCAACGCGACGGTGACCATGCCCACACGCCGTCGCCAGCAGGCGGTCAGGTCCAGTCCGAGGCGCCAGGGCACAACCTCAAAAGGTTAGGTGGCGGGGCGAGTCGATGGTGCTGGGCCGAAATAACTGAAGGTCCCCCGCTCCGAGCGGAGGACCCTCAAGAAAGGAGGGAGGTCAATCGGTGCGGGGCGCTTACGAGAGCGGCCTCGGCAAAATGATATGGCAATTTGCTGCGCTGCGCCAGAGGCACGAGCCTGGTCACGGTGTGACGTTCTCGCCGCCGGCGGTAGCTTGTTGGCTAGCCGCCCGTTTGGCGGCGGAGGCCTTCCAGAGGCTCTCCAGGTCGTAGTAGGAGCGCTCCCCGGGGAGGAATACGTGGGCCAGGACGGAGTCGAAGTCAAGCAGGATCCAGCCGGAGTCGGTCTCGTACCCATCCACCCGCAGCGGGCGCACCCGGTGCGCACGGGCGCGCTCCATCATCTCGTCGGCGATGGCCTGCAGCTGGCGGTCCGTCTCCCCGTCGCAGATGACGAAGTAATCGGCGATGGTCGTCCGGCGGCGCAGGTCGACGATCGCCGGGTCCCAAGCCTTCTTGGCCTCGGCGGCTTCGACCAGGAGCTTGGCCAGCGTGCGCGGGGCAATGGCTCGAGGCATCAGTTGCTGCGCTCCCCACGGTACAGGCGGTGAGTCGCGATGTAGGCGGCCACCTCAGGGTCCAGCAGTCCCGTGCAGTCCTCGCCGCGCTCCAGGCGGAGGCGGACCTCGGTCGCCTCGACGTCCGGAGTGGGCGAGTCGCAGAGCAGCGTCCGCCCCGAGTCCAACCCGGCCGTCTCGAGATCGCCCTGACTCGGGGCCGACAGCCCCGGGCGGGTGACGACCACGAGCGCCGCGAGCCGCAGGACCTCGTCCGGCTGATGCCACGAGCGCAGGTGGCGCGCGGCGTCCCAGCCCAACACCAGGTGCAGGACGTCCAGCGAGCGCTCCCGTTGCAGGGCGGCGAGGGTGTCGACGGTGTAGGAGGGGCCCGGACGCCGCAGCTCGAGGTCGCTGACCTCCAGGCCGGGATGGCCCCGAGCCGCGATCCGGCACATCTGCAGCCGATCGGGCGCCGCGGCCAGAGGCTGCGCGCGGTGTGGCGGAAGGCCCGACGGCACGAGCAGGACCCGGTCGAGGCGGGCGCAGTCGCAGGCGGCCTCCGCCAGGGCGACGTGGCCAAGGTGGATGGGGTCGAAGGTGCCGCCGACCACGCCCACCCGAAGCCCTCCGCTCATGGCTGGTATTCGAACTCCAGGGCCCCGATCCGGACGTTGTCGCCCGGGCGGGCGCCGGCCTCCTCCAGCGCGCCCGAGACCCCGATGCGGTCGAGCCCCACCTGGAACAGCTGCAGCGCGGCGTCGGAGTCGAAGTCAGTCCGCGCCACGAGGCGGTCCACGGCGGCGCCGGACACCTCGAAGCCCCACTCCCGCCGCTCCACCTGGGGCGGCGCCGCGGTCTGCCGGCGCGGCCGGAGCCGGATGGTGGGCGGCGTCACGGTCACGCTGGCGGCGGGGGGC
>JALYZG010000111.1 GCA_030948965.1 Candidatus Dormiibacterota bacterium
CTCGAGCGGCCGGCCGGCCTCGAGGTCCTGGAGCATCGAGGAGCGGTGGTGCGCCGCCCCCGCCGCTCCGCGCAAACGGCGCTCGATCTCGACGCCGGGCTCCAGCCCCTGGGCGCGGCCCACGGCCTCCACCTCGAGCATCAGCGCCCGCAGGAGGTCCCGGCAAGCGGGGTCGGCCAGCATCTCCCCGAGCGTCGCCCGGGTGAGCGCGCTGACAGGGTTGAACGTGGCGTTGCCGAGCAGCTTGACCCAGACCTCCTCCCGGAAGCGGGGCGGGACGCGCCCGCGCAGCCCGGCACCGGTGAAGGCGGCCGCCAGCTCCTGGGCAGCCGCTTCTTCGCTCCCGTCAGGCGAGCCGAGGGCGAGCCGGTCGCCCTCCTCGTGGCGCACCACCCCGGGCTCGACGACGGTCGCCGCCGGGTACGCGATGCAGCCCAGGATGCGCCGGCCGGCGAAGGCCGACGAGACGGTGCCCCCCGGATCCACGGCCTCCAGCCTTGCCCCCGCGGGGCCGCGCCACCACCACGGCACCCCGTTCTGGGCGAAGAGAAGGACCGCGTGCATCGCGGCGGCCCCGGCCAGCGGCGCCGCGATCCCGGGCAGGGCGTGGGCCTTGAGCGTGACCAGGATGGAGTCGGCCCCGGCCACGGCGCCGAGATCGTCCGTGCACCGCGGCCGGACCTCCACGCTGGTGCCGTCAGCGTCCAGGAGGCGGAGGCCGCGCTCCCGCATGGCCTGGAGGTGGGGGCCTCGCGCGATCAGCACCACGTCCGCGCCGGCGCGGTGCAGGAGGCCGCCGACCAAGCTTCCGATCGCCCCCGCCCCGACGACCGCGAACCTCATCGGCCCCGGATCACCGCCTCGGCCACGTGGCGGCGCTGGATCTTGCCTGTCGGCGTGCGCGGAATCGACTCCACGACGTGGATCGTGCGCGGGATCTTGAAGTCCGCCAGGCGCTCGCGCATCCAGGCCTGGAGCTCACGCTCGGAGACAGGCTGCTCGAGGACTACCGCAACCGCCACCTCCTCGCCCCACGTCGGGTGCGGAATGCCGAAGCTGACTGCCTCCAGGACTTGCGGATGGGTCTCCAGCACGGCGTCGATCTCGGGCGGTGCGATCTTTTCCCCGCCGCGATTGATCAGCTCCTTGATCCGCCCCACCAAGGTCAGGTAACCGTCCCCGTCCAAGTAGCCGCGGTCGCCGGTGCGGAACCAGTCGCCGGCGAAGGCCGTGGCGTTCGCCTCCGGGTTGGCCTCGTAGCCGGAGAAGACGTTGGGGCCGCGGATAGCAACTTCGCCCTGGCTGCCCGCGGGTGCGACCCCGGCGGCGGCGTCGAGGATCGCGATCTCGACGCCGGTCCCCTTCCCCACCGAGCCCGGCACACGCACCGCCGGCGGCAGCGGGTTCGAGGCCATCTGGTGGGCCGCCTCGCTCATCCCGTAAGCCTCGAGCACCGGGGCCTGGAGACTGGCCTCCAGCTGCTCCATCAGGACTGGGGCGAGGGCGGAACTGCAGGAGCGAAGGAAGCGAAGCCGGTCGAGTCCAGCCGGCCGGCCGCCGGTCGCGCGGCCCAGAATCATCTTCAGCGGCGCGGGCGAGGCGGTCCACCAGGTCGGCCGGACCTCGGCCGCCAGGGGCCAGAAGCCGAGCGGGTTGAAGCCGGCCGGTACGACCAGGGTGCCGCCGGTGGCGAGTGTGGCGAGGGTCGAGGCGACCAGCCCGTGGATATGGAAGAGAGGCATCAGCGCCACCGTCAGGTCCTCCGGCCCGAGAGCGTAGGTGGCGATGACGTTGGCCGTGGACGCGGCCACGTGGCGGTGGCTGAGGGGTACGATCTTGGGCCGGCTGGTGGTACCGCTGGTGTGGAGGACGAGGGCCACGTGCTCCGGGTCGGGGGGCGCCGGCACCGAACCGCCCGGCGGTTCCGGCGAAAAGCGTGCCGTGCCTTCCTGATCGATGGCCATCTCGATCACCTTCGACCCTTCGGGCAGGGCTCGCCGCGCGGCCTCGCCCGCGCCAGGTGGCACGAGCAGGGCGCGGGCCCGCGTGTCTTCGAGGTAGAAGCGAAACTCGTCCTCCCGGTAGGCCGGGTTGAGGGGCGCCGCCACGCCCGCCCAGGTCGCGGCAGCAAACGCCACCACAGCCTCGGCCGAGTTGGGGAGGGCGAAGGCCACCCGATCCTCGGGACCGATCCCCAGACCGCGCAAGGCGGCCGCGGTCCGCGCCACCTCGCGCTCCAGGGCCGCGTACGTCAGTGTGACCCCGCCGGGCACGACCAGCGCGGGTCGTTCCGCGGCACCCACGAACAGGCCGGGTATCACACCCGACAAGGCGGCACTCACGCCCCGCCGAAAACCGGGGCGAGCAGCAGCCTGACCCCGACCACGGCCAGCGCGCCGGCCAGGAGACGGACTATGACCTTGTCGATCACCCGCCGCGACAGCTGCGCCCCGAGGGGGGCGCCCGCGATCACACCCGCGGCCAGGAGGAGGGTGCGCAGCCCCACGCCGGGGGCGCTCAGGTCGCCGCGCAGGAGATGGGTCAGCGTGCCCACAGCACTCATGATCAGGAGCACGAATTGTGACGTGGCCGTGGCCACGTGTGCCGGGAAGGCGAAGAACGAGATCAGGAGAGGCACGTGCAGGATCCCGCCTCCGATGCCGAAGAAGCTGGAGATGAAGCCGACCCCGAGGCTCGCCGCCGCGGCGAGGCCGAGGTTGAAGCGGTATTCGTAACGGTTCCCATCGCTGTCCCGCAGCCGGCGCTGCACGGACAGGGGCCCTGCCGCCACCAGCGCCCGCCGGCCCTCGGGCCGAGCCACCAGGAACACGGCCAGTCCGAGCAGGACCGCCCCCATCACCGGGTCGAACAGCCGCCGCGAGACGTAAGCGACGGCCACCGCGCCCAGCACCGCGCCGGGCACGGTGGCCGCGCCCATCACCCACCCGCTGCGATAGTCCCCGCGGTGCAGGCGGTAGTAGCTGATCGAGCCTGACACCGAGTTGGCGAAGACGACGGCCAGCGACGTGGCCGTGAGGGCGGCGGCCGGCTGGCCCGGAAAGAGCAGGAGGAGCACCGGCACCAGGAGGAAGCCGCCGCCCGCGCCGACCAGGGTGCCGAAGACACCGACGGCGACGCCCAGCAGCACGAGGCCGGCGTCGACGAGAAGCGGGTTCAAACGAAATCAGGCGCCTGGTCGAAGCACTATGGCTCGAGCACCTGGACCAGCTCCCGCAGGAACGACTCGACGTCGGTGACGAGCCCAATCGACTGCCAGCTGCCGCGGTCGGACAGCTTGGTCACGACCGCCGGGTTCATGTCCACGCACACGGTCCGGACCGAGGCCGGGAGCAGGTTGCCGGTGGCGATCGAGTGCAGCATCGTGGAGAGCATCAGGGCCAGCCGCACGCCCGGTGTGAAGTCGTTCCCCCCTTTCCAGATCGCAGCGCGCATGCGCTTTTGGGCCTCGCCCATGTCCGTGATCACGTCCGGCAGCGGCCCGTCGTCGCGCACGCTGCCGCCCAGCACCACGTCAACGCCGTGGTCTATGGCGCTCTTCATCACGCCCGCTGTGAGCTGGCCGGATTCGACCATCGCCCGCAGCGAGCCGGCCCCGCGCACCCGGTTGATGGCGCGCATGTGGTGCTCGTGCCCGTGCTCGATGGCCATGCCACTCTCGACGTTGACTCCGAGCGCGGTGCCGAACAGTGCCACCTCGACGTCGTGCGTAGCGATGGCGTTGCCGGCGAAGAGAACCTGCACGTAGCCCAGCTCGATCAGGCGCGAGAGATAGCGGCCGGCGCCGGTATGGACCACCGCCGGGCCGCCCACGACGAGGATCTTGCCGCCCTCCTCGCGAATGGAGCGCATCTCCGCCGCGATCTGGCTGATCAGAACCTTCTTGGGCTTCTCGGCCGACACCTCGCTGCCCATGAAGCTGAAAATCTCGGTGTCGCGCGAACGCACGAGCGGCGTCAGGCGCACGCCGGCGTGGCCGACCACGACCTCAACGCCGGGTCGCGCCTCGTAGAAGGGGATGCAGCGCGCGCGCCTCTCCACCTTGTCTACGGCGATCGCGCAGTCCATCTCCTGGCGCTCGACGCGCACCCAGCCGCCGTCCAGCAGGATCGCGGTAGGCAGGTTGCTGGTGGAGTAGAAGCCCTCCGGATAGACGCCCGCCCGAGCCACGAGAACCGTCTCCACCGGCGCCTCCTGCTCTACCTGGGCGCCCAGCTCTCGGGCCCGGCGCACGATCTCGTCCAGCGTGGAGCCTGCGGCCGCGGAGACCTCGATCCGGCAGTACGAGATGTCGGTCTTGTGCTGCCCCACGCGCAGCTCCTTGACGTCGAAGCCACCGTCCAGGTCCATCACCAGGTCCATCAGCTGGGGCAGCATGAGGGAGTCGATGATATGACCCTCCAGGACCAGGGTCGCGGCGGGGCGGTCAGCCTCGACGCTCACGTCGCCACCGTGGCCAGGACGGAGTTGATACGCTCCTTCAGCTTGCGAGCGCTGGCGCCAGGCTCTGCGGCGTAGACCACAGCCCGGCTGGCGCTGACGAGGCAGGATGCCGGGTCGCCGTTCCAGGCGGCGCGAACCGACGCCTCGAGGTCGCCGCCCTGGGCGCCCACGCCCGGCACAAGGAAGGGCAGCTGGGATCGCTTCCGCACCGCCGCGATTTCGGCCGGCGCGGTCGCACCCACCACCAAACCCACGTTTCCCGACGCTGCCACCGACGCTGCCAGCTCAGCCACCCGGATGTAGAGCGGCTGACCCTCCACGTCCCGATGCTGAAGATCGCTCGCGCCAGGGTTGGACGTGCGGGCGACAACGTACACGCCACGGTCGGCGTAGGCGGTCAGCTCGGCCAGGGAGTCGGCGCCGTGGTAGGCGTGGGCGGTGACTGCGTCCATCTCCAGCACGTCAAATACGGCGCGGGCGTAGGCGCGCATCGTGCTCCCGATATCGGCCCGCTTGGCGTCGTAGAGCACGGGGATGCGGCTCGGAATGGCGGCCCGCAGCTCGGCCAGAGCCTCCAGGCCTGCCGCCCCGTACTGCTCCCAGAACGCGGCATTGGGCTTGTAGCAGCAGACCTCTTGGTGCGTTGCCTCGACCACCGCCCGGCAATGGCGGAGCGCGCCCCGGGCGCCCCCCGGAAGGCGCTCGGGGTCGGGGTCGAGGCCGACGCAGAGGAGGCTCCGATTGGCGTCCGCGGCAGCTCGCAGGCGTTCGAAGAAGGGTTCGCGACGTTCGGGCGCCACCAGGTGCTCAGACGCCGCCGTACTTGGCGGCCTTGGCCAGAGCCTTGCGCCGGCCCCGTTCCGCCATCCGGCAGTAGGCGCACGTCACGCCTGTCGTCGGCTGCCCGCACCGGGCGCAGGGGTGCAGGTCACGCGTCCCGTCGAAGCCCGAGGCGCTGACCGCGGCGCGGCCACCCTTCAGGTAGCCGACCAGGAAGCGGTGCTTGGTGCCGGGCTGTTGCTCCTCCAAGCCGTTCAGCAGCTCTTTGTAGGCCAGCGATTTAGCGCCCTTGGCCATAGGGCACTCTTCGAGAATGTAGTCGATCCGCTCGATGATCGCGTAGGCGGCTGTCTCCCGTTCCGAGAGGCGGTACAGGGGCTTGACCTTGCGCACCAGGCCGGACGCCGAGCCCTCCAGGACCGGGCCCTGGCGGCCCAGGTAGTCGACGTTCCAGTGCACGACGTTGCCGAACAGCGTGGCCGCCTCGTCGTCCAGGTTGTGGCCGGTGGCGACCACGTCGTAGCCGAGGTCGGAGGCCACGCGGTTGAAGTGATACCGCTTCACTGTGCCGCAAGCGGAGCAGGGCTTGCCGCTGCGCTGATCGAGCAGGTCCGGGACCGTGAAGCCGTCGGCGTCCTTCAGGTCCACCTGGTGCAGGCGCAGGCCGTGGCGCCCCGCGAACGCCTCGGTCTTGGCCTGGGAGCGGCGCGAATAGTCGCCGATGCCGAGGCGGATGTACATCCCGTCCGACTCGTAGCCGAGGCGCTGCAGCGTGTGCCAGAGGGCCAGGCTGTCCTTGCCCCCCGAGACCGCGACGAGCACCCGCTGGCCGCGCCGGAACATGCGCTCGTGCTCGATCCGATCCCGCACCTGGCCCCGAAACCAGCCCGGGTAGCAGCGCGCGCAGTAGGCCGTGCGGCTGCGCCTGATCTCCACGTTGGCTGGCGCCGCACAGACATGGCAGCGCATCAGAGAAGTCCAGCCCTGGGTGTGAATCCGGGTGCATCGACAGGCGTAGGCCCGGCTTTGCTGGGCCGTGTGAGTTGTTTTCCTTGCCGCTCTCCGAAGCGCGCGCGCAAGCGTCCGGGGACCCCGCGAAATCGAAGATTTCGTGGGGTGGGTTGGAGGGAGGGCCCACGGGGGGAACCCAGGTTCCCCCTGTGATTTCCGCCGCTGATGACGGGGTAGACCTCGACCTCGTCTTCGGGCCGGAGACGCACGTCGGAGGTCAGGATGTCCTCGCCCCGCACCACCAGGTGGGCGTCGCGGTGCAGGCCCAGCTCTTTCAGCAGGTCGGCGACCGTGCGCGCATCGACGTCGCGAACGTCGCGTCCCGGCAGGAGCACCGCTCTCACGCTCCCATTATCCGAACCGGACTCCAGAGTGACCGGTCGATCGCAAGACCGCACCTCCATGCACCTTTGCGGGGACGGCTGGGAGGCTGTTTCCAACCTAGGCTTATTGCGACTGGTTCCCAACTACGGTAGAGTCTTGGCTCGACGGCGTGCGGCAATTTGGCCGCGCGGTAGGTTCGCGCACAGGAGGGGTACCGCCGGTGGCGACGTGGACTCAATCAATTAGCCAAGCCTTCGACGCCGGCGAGCGGCGCCGGCTGGGGGGCTTTTATCTCGCGATCCTCGGCATCCATGTGCTCGGTTTCGGGCTCCTGCTGACCTACGGGGCCGGCCACCCGGCCTTCATCGCCCTCGGTGGCCTGGCCTACACCTTCGGACTCCGCCACGCCTTTGACGCCGACCACATTTCGGCCATCGACAACACCACCAGGAAGCTGCTGCAGCAGGGCAAGAAGCCGGTCGGCGTCGGCTTCTTCTTCTCCCTCGGTCACTCGACCGTCGTCTTCCTGATCGCCCTCGCCCTGGGCTTTGCGGTCAAGTCCATCGTCCAAGGCGTCGTCAGCCAGAACGGGCAGTTGAAGAACATCGGCGGCGTCATCGGAACGACGGTGTCGGGAACCTTTTTGATCCTGATCGGGATCCTGAATCTCGTCATCCTGCTCGGGATCATCGCGGTCTACCAGCGGATGAAGCGAGGCGAGTACAACCGCCAGCAGCTGGAGGAGGAGCTGACGACCGGCGGCGGGGTCATGACCAGAGTCTTCGGCCGGCTCTTCAAGTTTGTCACCGAGAGCTGGCACATGTATCCGATCGGGTTTTTGTTCGGGCTGGGCTTCGACACGGCCTCCGAGGTTGCCCTCCTGAGCATCTCCGCCGGAGCCGCGGCGCAGGGATTGCCGTTCGTGGCCGTGATCTCGCTCCCCATCTGCTTCGCGGCCGGCATGTCCGTGATGGACACGACCGACGGCGCCTTCATGTCCAAGGCCTACTCGTGGGCGTTTTCGCACCCCATCCGCAAGGTCTTCTACAACATGACCGTGACCGCCCTGTCGGTGGCGGTCGCATTATTCGTCGGCACCGTGGAGCTGGCTCAGATCCTCATCCAGATCTCCGGCCTCCAAGGACAGCCGTGGGACGCGGTCGCCGGCTTCGACTTCATCGGCAAGGCCGGGTTCATCATCGTGGGCATGTTCGTGCTGGCCTGGGTGCTGGCGTTCGCCGTGTACAAGGGGACTCGGGTCGAGGAGCGCTGGGGTGCCATGATCGAAGAGGCGCCTCCGACCGGATAGGCAGCCCCGGCCATCGGGCGCCGAGTGCCCGCCGGGCCGCCCACACACGCAACCCGATTGGCCGAGGTCCAGGTTTGGAAGAATTGGTTTGTGGAGACCGACTTTTGGGCGGGCGCCGCCAGGCCGCTGCGCGTGGGCCTGGCCCAGATCGACACCACAGTGGGCGACTTAGCTACCAACAGCCGGCGGATGATCGAGTGGATCGACCGCGCTCGCGCCGAGGGGTGCCGCCTGGTCGTCTTCCCTGAGCTCTGCCTCACCGGCTACCCGCCGGAGGACCTGGTCCTCAAGCCCTCGTTCATCCGCGACAACCTGCACTACCGCGACCGTGTCGTGGACGCCAGTAGCGGCATCGCCGTGGTCGGAGGCTTCGTCGATCGCGAGGTGGACATCCACAACGCCGCCTTCTTCGCCTTCGGCGGCAAGCTCATGGGCGTCTACCACAAGGTCTATCTGCCCAACTACGGCGTCTTCGACGAGGAGCGGTACTTCCAGCGCGGCCGCCGCTGCCCCATCTTCGAGCTGGGCGGGGTCCGGGTCGGCGTCTCCATCTGCGAGGACGCGTGGTATCCGGCGGGGCCGATCTCCGTCCAGGCGGCCCAGGGCTGCGAGCTGCTGGTCAACATCAACGGCTCCCCCTATCACAGCGGAAAGCGCCCGGCGCGCGAGACCATGATCTGCACGCGGGCCATGGATTCTCGCGCCTTCATGGTCTGGGTCAACATGGTCGGGGGCCAGGACGAGCTGGTCTTCGACGGCAACAGCGTGGTCTTCGGCCCGGATGGGGAGCTGATCGCGCACGCGCCCTCATTCCAGGAGGACCTGCTGGTCGCCGACCTCGACATCGGTTCTGTGTTCGGCGGCCGCCTTCACGACACCCGCCTGCGCAAGGAGGCGCAGGTCGCCGCCCAGGTCCAACTGGCCGTTGAGGAGATTCACGTGAGCGGCGTCGGGCCGGCGCCGGACCCGCCCCACCTGCCGCGGCGGGTCGTGGCCCCGCTCGACGGGCCGGCTGAGATCTACGCCGCGTTGGTCACCGGGACCCGCGACTACGTGAGCAAGCAGGGCGCCTTCGAGAAGGTGCTGCTAGGCCTTTCGGGTGGTGTGGATTCGGCCCTCACCGCCGCCGTGGCGGCCGACGCCTTGGGGCCGGAGAACGTGATCGGGGTCATCATGCCCTCGCGCTTCACCGCCCCTGAGAGCCTGGAGGACGCACATACGGTGGCCCACCGCCTGGGCCTCGACACCTACACGTTCGAGATCGAGCCCATTCGCGCGACCTACGGATCCGCCCTGGCCGAGGCGTATGAGGGCACGTCGCCGGGGCTGGCGGAGGAGAACGTACAAGCCCGGATCCGAGGCAACCTGCTCATGGCGCTGAGCAACAAGTTCGGCTGGATGGTGCTGACGACGGGGAACAAATCGGAGCTCGCGACCGGCTACTGCACCCTCTACGGCGACATGGCGGGCGGCTTCGCCGTCCTCAAGGACATTCCCAAGACCACGGTCTACCGGCTCTGCCGGCACCGCAACTCGGTCGGCCCTGAGGTGATCCCGGGGCGGGTGCTGACCAAGCCGCCTTCGGCTGAGCTGCGGGCAGACCAGCGTGACGAGGACAGCCTGCCGCCCTACGAGGAGCTTGACCCGATCCTGGAGGGCTACGTGGAGGACGACCGCAGCTTCGAGGAGCTGGTCGCTGCCGGCCACCGGCCCGAGATCGTGCGCCGCGTGATCGCGCTCGTCGACGCCAGCGAGTACAAGCGCCGTCAGGGCGCACCCGGGATCAAGATCACGCCCCGAGCCTTCGGCCGCGACCGGCGCATGCCGATCACCAACCGCTACCAGCCCGAGGGCACGCGCTCGGAACCCGCGCCGCGCCCTGCGGCCGCCGCCGGCCCGGCTTCCACACCCGGCCATAATTGATCTCTATCGAGCTATAGACGTGAGGAATATCGGTGCCTGAGAGATTCGATGTGGCCGTCCTCGGCGGCGGCCCCGGCGGCTATGTCGCCGCCATCCGGGCCGCCCAGCTCGGCGCGAAGGTGGCGATCGCCGAGAAGGATCGTTTCGGCGGTACGTGCCTCGTCCGCGGCTGCATCCCCACCAAGGCGCTGCTGCAGTCATCGGAGCTCTTCTCGCAGGTGAAGCTGCACGGGCCGGCCTTCGGCGTGGTGGCCGAACGGGTCACGTTCGACCTGCCGGCGGCGCAGCGGCGCCGGGTGCAGGTCGTGGACCAGCTGGTCAAGGGGGTCGAGGGCCTCTTGCGTGGCAACGGGGCCACGGCCCTCAACGGCGCCGCCCGCCTCGAGGGCGGCGGTCGGTTCAGCGTCGGCGCCAGCACCTACGAGGCGGGCGACATCATCGTCGCCACCGGCTCGGTGGCCGCCGGGCTGCCCGTCCCCGGCGCGGAGCTGACCATCGACTCCGACGGCATCCTCGACCTGAACGAGGTGCCTGAGGCGATGACCGTGGTCGGCGGTGGCGTCGTGGGCATGGAGTGGGGCGCGCTCTACGCCGCGCTGGGCACTCGGGTGACCGTGGTCGAGATGCTGCCACAGATCCTGCCCATGGTCGAGCGGGACCTCGTCAACGTCTATCGCAAGCACTTCCAGGGCCTCGGCGCCACCATCCATACCGAGGCCAAGGTGGAGGCGGTGGCGCGCCAGAACGGGCGGCTCGTCA
>JALYZG010000113.1 GCA_030948965.1 Candidatus Dormiibacterota bacterium
GCTCATCTGGGCGGGCATCTTCCTCTCCCTGGGCCGGGTCCTCGGACGGCGGGTTGTCGTTCTCTTCCGCCTGTTCCCAGTTCACCTCCTGCCCTTCGTGCTCGTGCTCGTGGCAATCGTGTTCGTAGTCAGCGTCGCCCACGAACAGGGCTGGCGGCCGTTCGGCGGAACCCAGTCGGGGTCAGGCGATGAGGAGCCGGAAGACTCGGCCACAGCTCGGTCAGACCCGCACCACGCGAGCACCCGGCCCTGAATTCTCCTCCACCGTTGTGGATGAAATTATGATAATCTCTGTGTCATATTGGATGCGACTCCACGAAGGCTGGTGAGCCTTGATTCGATTGCGCCCGACGGCGAGGTCGACATCCTTCCGGACTTTCCGGCCCTGGTCGAGGGCCGGTCGGTTTGGGTGACCGCCGTCCTCGATCGCACGGCCGTGATCGAACCCGCTCCGGGCGAACCCAAGCAGCTGGTGCGGCGAAGCGGCTGCCTTGTCGACCCCACGGATCTGCGCTTTTCGGCGGTCACGGCTCGTGACTCCGCCCGGCGGGGCCGAGAGGCGGCGCGGCGCAGCCGGCGCTCATCGGGTCAGAACGCGGCCTGAGCTCCCTGGCCCGACCGGTATTCGCGCTGAGGTTGTCGTGGCTTCCGGGGCGCCCCGACGGGCCTTGGTAGAATTCTTTTTCGCGGCCCGGCGCTCGTGGCGTCCGCTCTCTGCCGCCCGCTCCCATCACCGAGGTCACGCATGAGTCCCACCGCTGAACTGGTCCCCCTCGCTTCCATCGTTCCCCCGACCAACTACGAGGTCGCGGCGGGCTTCGATGCGACGGTGAATGGCGAATCGGTCCACGTCCGGGCGGTCCTCGAGCGCACGGTGGTCGTCGAGCACGCGAACGCCGAACGCAGCGTTGTGCGCAAGGAGCTGTGCATGGTGGAGGAGGGAGCTGTGCCCTTCATCCCTGGCAACCCCAGCATCGGGGTTGGCCCGCGGCAGTGGCGGAGACTGCCGGGCAAGCCACCGAAATAATTGCAAGGGGAGGCTGCGCCTCCCCTTCCGGAACCCCACCACGACGCTGGCGCGCGCCTGTCGTCGTGATCGTTGAGGGTTTGTTTCCCCACCGCCCGGCAAAGCCGGGCTCTGCCTGCGGGTCGCAAAGGGAGGGCGAGCCCCTCCCCTTACGTAACCCCTCCCCTGGCTGTCGTCAGGCTAACGTGACTTGGTCTAGGACTCGGACCTCGCCGGCTAGGAGGGTGGCGCCGCCCGTGGCGAAGTTGGGTACGTCACCGGCTGCCGCCTGGCCTTCCGGTGACTGTAAAGCCGTTTCCAGGGCCGCCTGGCTCTCGAAGTAGAGATCCGCGATCAGGTGGTACGGCGACGTGGCGGCCGGGTCGAGCGCGTTTGGCCGATTGATGGCGTAGCCGACGAGGCCGGGCATCTTCCGCGCGATCGGAATATGAGTTTCCTGATAGTAACGATCGAACGCGGCCGCATCCTGCGGTTGCCCGTAGAGCACTGTGAGCTGAACCATTTATCCATTCTCCCTCAAAGGTTGGGGTCAATCCAGAAGGTCGTAGGCCGGCAGGGTCAAGAATTCCTCGAACCGGTCGGCCAGGGCCACGCGGTCGAACATCTGCCGGGCTCGTTCGAACCGCATCTGGCCAAACGTCTCGGGCCCGTAGGCCGCCTCCAACTGGGCCAGCTCCTCCATCTCCAGCCGTCGCACGAGATCGGCTGTGATCAATCGTCCGTCGTCCAACCGCGCCCCGTGGCGGACCCACTGCCACACCTGCGAGCGCGAGATCTCCGAGGTGGCGGCGTCCTCCATGAGGTTGAAGATGGCGGCGGCGCCATTGCCCCGCAGCCAGGACTCGATGTACTGGATGCCGACGCTGATGTTCGTGCGCAGGCCCGCCTCACTGACATGGCCGCCCGGCACGCGTACATCGATGAGCCCGGCCGCGTCCGGCCGCACGTCGTCGCGGAGCCGGCCGATCTGATTGGGTCGGTCTCCGAGCACGGCGTCGAAGCATTCCGTGGCCAGCTCCACCAGGTCGGGATGCGCCACCCAGGTGCCGTCGAAACCGTCCGCCGCCTCGCGCTCTTTGTCCTCGCGGACCTTCGCCAGGGCGGTGCGATTGACATCCGCGTCCCGCCGCGAGGGGATGAACGCCGCCATCCCGCCCATCGCGAACGTGCCGCGCAGGTGGCAGACGCGCACCAGCTGCTCGGTGTAGGCGCGCATGAAGGGTACCGTCATGGTCACTTGGGCGCGGTCCGGCAGCATCATGTCCGGGCGCCCCGAGAACTTCTTGATGACGCTGAAGATGTAGTCCCAACGACCGGCGTTCAGGCCGAGCGAGTGGTCGCGGAGCTCGTACAGGATCTCGTCCATCTCGAACGCGGCCAACACCGTCTCGATCAACACCGTCGCGCGCAGGGTGCCTTGAGCGAGCCCGAGCTCGCTCTCCGCATGGCCGAGGACGTCGTTCCAGAGTCGGGCCTCCAGATGGCTCTCGAGCTTGGGCAAGTAGAGATAGGTGCCAAGACCCAGGGCCTGCCGGCGGCGGGCGTTGTGGAAGACGTAGAGGCCGAAGTCGGTAAGGCTGCCGGACGCCGGCAGGCCGTCGATACGCAGGTGCTTCTCCGGCAGGTGCCAGCCCCGTGGGCGGATCAGGAGATAGGCGGTCTTCTCCGCCAGCCGGTACTCGCGACCTTCAGGGCCGGCGAAGGAGATCGTGCCCGCGATCGCGTCGCCGAGGTTCACGTGGCCGTCCAGCGTGTTGGCCCACGTGGGCGAGTTGGCGTCCTCGAAGTCGGCCATGAAGACGCGGGCGCCCGAGTTGAGGGCGTTGATCATCATCTTGCGCTCGACCGGACCGGTGATCTCGACCCGGCGGTCGAGAAGGTCGGACGGCGGCGGGCTGGTCTTCCAGTCCGACTCGCGGATCTCCCGAGTCTCGGCCAGGAAATCGGGATTCTCGCCGGCCGCGATCCGAGCCTGGCGCTCGGTCCTCCGGCGCAGGAGATCGATGCGGCGCGTCTCGAATCGGCTGTGCAGGCCGGCCACGAACCGGAGGGCGTCGGCGGTGAGAATCTCCTCATGGCGGCCGTCGACCGGGCCCAGAACGTCCACGCCGTCAACCGTCATCCCCACGTCCTCCCAGCCTCCCGTATTTGATCAAACGTCGAGAGTACACGGGCCGGACCGGTGCATCACGCCCCGGTCCAGCGAGTGTGGGACCTTCGAGGGCACCGCGACCGGAAGCCAAACGCATCGGCTCGGGTTACACGGCGAGCGCACGTGCAGCAGAACACGGTGCGCAGGTGGCGAGAGCGCCATCAGAGTCTCCCGCGTCCGCAATGGACGGTCTCCGCCGGCACGGACGTTGCGCCCCGAAACCAACGAACGATCGCCAACCTGGGGGTCCGGCCAGGATCTCGCGCATGCCGTCAGTATCGACGCAACTTAACGAGGTAGTAGCTTCGAAATTCGTAGTCGCCCGGTGACGAAGCATCAGGCCCGGCAGTCATCGGAGTAACAGGCCGAAGGGCGTCGGCGGCTGATATCGAGCTGGTGCCGAGGCCCAGATTTGAACTGGGGACTCCCGCATTTTCAGTGCGGTGCTCTACCAAGCTGAGCTACCTCGGCCCGGCCGACTATTGTACTGACCGCCCTCCGTTCCAATGACCTGGGCGCCAGCCCGGCTTAGGCCGGTGCCGGCGCCTCGATCGGCTGCGGGACGGCGACCATCACCTCCCGGCGGTTGGCGTTCACGATCACGATGACCGCCAGCAGGAGCACTGTGCCCACCACCTGAGCCGGGAAGATCGGTTGGGCGAACCCGATCGGCGCCGGCGCCGAGGCTATCAGTGTGGCGGTGATCGGGAAGGCGAGCTCCGCTACGCTGGAGAGGGTGGCTGGCGTCCGGCTCAGGGCGCGGTAGTAGAGCAGGAGGGCCAGCACCCCAGTGAGCACGGCCAGCCCGAGGAACGCCGGCACGTCGCTGACGCGATAGTGCGTGAAGCCAGCTGGGCCGGATGTGGCGAGCACGATCCCGGCCAGAACCGGAAGCGCCAGCGTGACCCGCAATGAGGTCATCGTGGGGAACGAGATCGAGCCCAGGACATAACGTCCGAGCACCGTCCCGGAGGCCCAGAGGGCGGCTGCCCCGAGGGCCAGGGCGCCGGCCTCGACGCGGCCGCTCTTGACGACGCTGAGCGGGGCGGAAGGATCCGGTGCGAAGACCACCATGTAGACCGCCACCATGGATAGCGCCAGAGCACCCCAGAACGCCGGTCGGCGGCGCTCGCCCAGGATCACGCCCGCCAGCAAGACGGCGATCAGTGGCTGCGTCTGCTGAAGCACGTAGGTCTCGGCGAAGTTCCGGTAGGCGAACGACGCGGTGAATAGCACTGTGGCCAGCGCCTGAGGCCCCACCGCGATCAGGATCGTCGCCAGCCAGCCTCGGGTGGAGAGGCGCAAGACCTCAGCCCAGCCCCGCACGAGGGCGGGCAGCAAGATCACCGCGACCACCCCGGCCTCCACGAATACCACCTGGGGCGCGCTCAGGTGACCTACGAGCGCGTTCCGGAAGTAGGAATCGGTCGCCCAGAGCGTGGCCGCTATGGCGATGGCCACGACGGAGTAGCGGTCGATCAGCCGGCCCATCTCGTTACCAAACTCCCTCTCGTTCCCAATTCATCCAGAGCGCGACCTGGTGGGCGGTGAGAGGGTCGAACTCCCGACCTCCTCGGTGTAAGCGAGGCGCTCTGGCCAACTGAGCTAACCGCCCGCAACCCGGCAAAGTCTACGGATCGGGCTGGTGCGGGCTCGTCCAGGCTCGTCTGGTCACGGCCGGCCGCTCTGGACCAGGCTGATCGCCGCCGCCAGCTGCGCGTCCCCGGCCTCGCCAAGCTGCGGCTGGACCACGTCGAACATCGCCGCCGGGTCGGGCAGGGCCACCGACACGTCGGGGGGGATGCCGACGCCGTTGATGGAGCGGCCATCGGGCAGGAACCAATGTTCCACCGTCAGGTGCAGGACGCTGCCGTCGCGGAGTTGGAAATCGACCTGGACCGAGCCCTTGCCAAACGTCCGCACCCCGACCAGCTCCGCTCGGTGGTGAGCCTGGAGCGAGCCGGACACGATCTCCGACGCGGAGGCGGTGTTGGCGTTGACGAGCACGGTCAGAGGCTCCGTCGCAGCCGGATGGTTCCCGTCCACGTTCGTGACCTGGTCCCGGCCGTCACGGCCGCGACGGCTGAAGGCCTCCCCGGAGGCGACGAAACGGCTGATCACCGAGGCGGCGGCATCGACCAGGCCACCGCCGTTGTCCCGCAGGTCTAGGATCACCGCGTTCGAGCCAGGCAGGCTTTCCGCCAGCGCCTGGTCGAACTCCTTTTGGGTGGCGTCGCCGAACTGGTAAATGCGGATGTAGAGGATGCCGCCGGCCAACTGGTGCGAGACGACAGTCGGGCTCTGGAAGTTCGACCGCTCAACCGTCACATCCTGCTCCGCCAAGCCCCGCCGGATGTGCAGCTTGATGGACGTGCCCGCAGGGCCCTGGATCAGCGCCGCCGTCTGGTCCGCGCCGAGCCCGTCCGTGTCGTGGCCCGAGACGGCCAGGATCACGTCGCCGGTGCGCAGGCCGGCGGCCAGGGCCGGGGAGCCGGGCAGCAGGCCCGTGACCACCGGGCGACCGCCCTCGAACGCCACGAAGATGCCGATCGCCCCGGTGTGTCGGCCCGCGATCCCGGCCTGCTGGTCCTTGAATTCCTGCGGCGTCAGGTAGCGACTGAAGGGATCGCCGAGTGACGTGACCAGGCCTCGGATCGATCCCTCCGTGAGCTTCGTGGAGTCCACCTTGGGGTCGTAGTACTGAGCTTGCACCAGGCGCTGGGCCTGGTTCAGTGTCGCCTGGTCAACGCGCCCTGGCGATCGACCCGGGGCGAGCACGGGGATGATGTCCGGAAACGTCTGGTCGGCCCAGATCCCCGCCGAGAACGCGATCAGTAGAATCACAAGCCCGCCGGCAGCCGGACCGGCCCACCGCCGCAGCCGCCTCACGCGCCCCGGCCCGGGAGCCGGCTCAGCGACCACCGTGTCGGCGCTTCACCCGAGATACGGCATCGGGTTCACCCAGCCCCCGTCGTGCCAGATGCCAAAGTGAAGGTGGGGCCCGGTGGAGCAGCCGGTGGAACCCTCATAGGCGATCACCTGGCCTCGATGCACAGGCTGGCCGACCTGGACCGCGAATCCGCTCAGGTGCGCGTACCAGCTCGCGAACCCGTTGCCATGCGAGATCACGACGTGGTTGCCGAAGCAGCCTGAGCTGCTCACCAAGGACACCACCCCATTGTCGGTGGCGGCGATGGGCGCCCCATCGAGACCGGCGATGTCGATGCCGTAGTGGAACGTGTGCGGAGGCGGGCAGTCGGGGTTGTACCACTCGAAGAGGAGATCGCTGCAGCCGTACCCTTGCGAGATCGGCGCCTGGATGGGCCAGCCGAAGCGGCCGTGGCCACCCCCGAGGCTCAAGGCCTCCTGGTCGTACTGCTTCTGTAGCTGAGCCACCTGGGCATTTAGCGCATCCAGCTCAGCCTGTCGCTGCTGCTGCTGCTGCTGATACTGAACGGCCAGGGTTTGCAGGTAGTCCAGTGCGGCCTGCTGCGAGGCCCGCTGCTGGTCCAGGGCCGCCTGCTGAGCCTGCTGTTGCGCGAGGAGGGTCTGCTGCTCGAGCTTCTGGGCTTGTAGCCTCTCCTCCAGGATCTGGACCTGGTCCCGCTGCAGCTTCATCTGCGCGACCAGGCTCTGGTCGCTGCGGACCACGTCCCGCCACAGCATCAGGCGGTCGACGAACTGGGTGAAACCGCGCGCCGTCACCAAGAGCTCGACGTAGTCGGTGCTCGGCAGCGCCGCCAGGGCGCGGACGCGCTGGTCCAGGAGCTGCTGGCGCACGGTCAGCTGCGCCACCTGCCGGGAAATGTCGGCAGTCGTGAACCTTATGTCGCGGTTGGTCCGGTCGAGCTGCCGCAGTGTGGCGGCGACGATCTTCTCCTGGACGGCGATCTGGCCTTCCAGCCGGCGGACGATGACCAGGGTCTCGTTGGCCTTGGTCTGGGTGTCGGCCAGGTTCGCCGCGATCAGCTGGAGCTGGTTTTGGACCGCCTTCTGCTGCTGCTGGCCCTGGTCAAGCTGCTGGCAGATCTGATCGTAGGGATCGCAGTAGAGGGCGGCGGCCGGACGCGATTCCAGACCCGGAATCGTCAACGCCAGGGCGGCCGCGAGCAGGAGACCGGCCGCCCGGCGCGCCCGAGGCACTGGTGACACTAGAGCCTCACGAAGCGGCGGACCCCGATGTAGCTTCCCGCCAACCCCAGCAAGGTGCCGACGAGTAGGATGTCCCGCGCGAGCGGGTTGACAAAGCCCGGGTCGTAGGAGAGAGGGATGAAGAAAAGGTCCGACTGGAAGCGGTCGACGAAGGGGTGGTAAGCGAGGAGCAGCATCGCCAGCGCCAGGGAGGCGGCGATGCCGCCGGTGAGCACGCCCTCGACCAGGAACGGACGGCGCACGAAGCTCTCGGTGGCACCCACCAGCTTCATGACCTCGATCTCGTGGCGGCGGTGGTACACGGCGGTGCGGATGGTGTTCATCACGATCACCACCGACGCCACCATGAGCACCCCGAACATCACGACGCCGGCCACCGTCAGCCAGTTGGAGAGGCGGACCATGTTGGCGATGAAGTCGCCCTGGTAGTCGGTCGGGTCGGTGCGGTCGGCGCCCCGCCACTGGCGGGCCAGGGTGTCGATCGTCTTTACGTCCGACAATCGCCGGACGCGCACGTCGAGCTTGGCCGGCACCGGGTTTCCATCCAACTGCTGCAGCAACTGCTGGTTGCCGGGATCGGAGGCGAACCGCTGCAGCTCCTGCTGCTTGGTCACGAAGGTCACGCTTAAGACCTCCGGTCGCGCGCGAAGCTGGTTCTCGAAGTCGACCACCGTGGTGATCGGCGTGCCGTCGGCGACGCTGATGCTGATCACGCTGACGCGCTGCCGGTAGGTGTCAAGAACCTGGCTGAGCGCGTGGCCGAGCAGCAAGCTGGTACCACCGAGCATCAGGATCAGGGTCACCGAAAGGATGGCGGCCATGGTCACGGCGCCGTTGCGCCAAAAGCTCTGCCAGCCGCTCCTATAACTGAACAGCTGCTGGCGCCAGAACCTCATGGTATCTCCCAGAACGGTCGTCCCTGACGACCTGGCCGGATTCGATCGCCACGACGCGCCGGCGGAGCAGGTCCACGATCTCGCGGTTGTGCGTGGCCATGACGACGGTCGAGCCGGACGCGTTGATGCGCAGGAACAGCTGCATGATCTCCCAGGCAGTGGCCGGGTCGAGGTTGCCGGTGGGCTCGTCAGCCACGATCAGCTTCGGGCCGTGCACCAGTGCTCGCGCGATGGCGACCCGCTGCTGCTCGCCACCCGAGAGCTCGCTCGGGTACTTGTGGCGCTTATGCGTAAGGCTAACCGTCTCCAGCGCGGCGGACGTGCGCGACGCGGTGCTCTTGCCCGACTCGCCCATGACCCGGAGGGCGAACGCCACGTTCTCGTAGACGGTCAGACGCGTGAGCAACTTGTAATCCTGGAATACCAAGCCGACCTTGCGCCGCAGAAACGGCAGGCGCCACCGCTTCATGCGCCCCAGCTCCATGCCGTTGACGAAGATCTTGCCCTTGGTCGGGCGCTCTTCCCGGATGAGGAGACGCACGAGCGTGGACTTGCCGGCGCCTGATGGTCCGACCAGGAACAGGA
This sequence comes from Candidatus Dormiibacterota bacterium, assembly GCA_030948965.1. GTDB lineage: Bacteria > Chloroflexota > Dormibacteria > Dormibacterales > Dormibacteraceae > JALYZG01. The sequence continues at coordinate 8,813 of JALYZG010000113.1, forward strand.
AGTCGCCGGCGGGCACGGTGAGCGAGACATCCTTCAGTGCGTCCGTGCCGTTCGGATACCGCTTCCAGACGTGCTGCAGGCTGATGACGGGCCGGCTCGTGAATTCAGGTGCTAGGACCATGGTGCTGGGACGAGTCCGAGGGCGGGCGCTAGACCCGGTCAGGCGGAGTATAGGCGCGAGCCGGGGCCGGGGTCAAACGCGGGTCGCCAGGCTACGAGTGGTTGCTTGAGGCCAGGACGCCTCGCGTTCAAGCGCTGGCCTCTGCCTCTCCGCCCGTCCCGCGCTCACCCAAACGCCAGCGCAGATAACCCTCGGTGAACGGCTCCAGCTCGCCGTCGAGAACGGCCTGCACGTTCCCCACCTCGACCCCGGTCCGGACGTCCTTGGCCAGCGTGTAGGGCTGCAGCACGTAGTTGCGGATCTGGCTCCCGAATTCGGCCGGCATGACGTCGCCCCGGAGCTCGTCGCGTTTTCGCGCTGCCTCCTCCTGGTGGCGCTGGAAGAGGCGGGCGCGCAGGATGCGCATCGCGATCTCGCGGTTCTTGATCTGGGAGCGCTCGTTCTGGACCGCCACCACCACTCCGGTCGGGAGGTGGGTGATGCGCACAGCGGAGTCGGTCTTGTTGACGTGCTGGCCGCCGGCCCCAGTGGAACGATAGGTGTCGATGCGCAGGTCGTCCGGATTGACCTCCACCTCCGCCTCCTCGTCGGCATCCAGCTCCGGTAGGACCTCGACCAGCGCGAACGAGGTGTGGCGGCGGTGGTTCTGGTCGAAAGGCGATATCCGCACCAGGCGGTGCACGCCGTGCTCGGAGCGCAGCAGGCCGTAGGCGCGGCGGCCTCGAAAGGCCAGGGTGGCGCTCTTGAGGCCAGCCTCCTCGCCCGGTGACGTGTCGAACACCTCGACCTCGCAGCCGGGCCGCAGCGTCGAACGCTGGTGCACCGCGGGCTGGGCCCACTTCATGTACATGCGCATCAGCATCTCCACCCAGTCCTGGGCCTCGACGCCGCCCTGGCCCACGCTGATGCTCATGACCGCGGCGTGGTCGGCATAGCGCTCGGCGAAGAGGAGGCCCAACTCCAACTGATGCAATTCGTCATCCAGGCGGCAGCGCTCGGCCTCGACCTGCTCCGCCAGGTCGGCGTCGCCCTCCGCGAGCGCGTTCAGCTCGTCGAGGTCGCGGGCCCGGCGCTCCAGCTCGCGCCAGGTGACGGTCTCGCTCCGGAGGTCGGCGGCCTCGCGGGCCAGCTCCGCCGCCCTCGCGGGATCGTCCCAGACCCCAGGCTCGGCCATCTGCCCCTCGAGCGCGTCGGCCCGATCCGACTTGGCGGGCAGGTCAAAGATGCTCCTTCAGCTCGAGGATCCGGCGCAGCAGCTCCGCCGGGGCGCGCCCCTCAGCCAACGCGCGCCGCCTCCTGATCCTCGCGCAGGTGACAGTTCTTGTACTTCTTCCCCGAGCCGCACCAGCAGGGCTGGTTGCGCCCCAGCCTGCGCGGCGAGTGGCCGTTGGCGCCGCCGGCACCGTTTTCGATGGGCGCATCGGACACGTTTGTGCGGGCTCCGGCCAGGGCCGAGACCGGCTGCGGGGGCGGCTGGCTGGGCGCCATCGTGACCCGGAACATATTGGCCACGATGTCTGCCTGTATCGACTCCTTGAGCTCGTTGAACATGGCGAAGGCCTCGTTCTTGTACTCAACGAGCGGGTCGCGCTGGCCATAGGCCTGGAGGCCTATGCCCTCGCGGAAGTGCTCCATCGTGGTCAGGTACTCGATCCACTTCCAATCGATCGTCTTCAGCATCATGAAGCGCTCGACCGCACGCGCCTGGTCGACCCCGCCCAGCTCTGCCTCCTTGGCGTCGTAGGCACGGACCGCCGCGTCGTGCAAGAAGTCGACGAGACCCGCCCGGCCGCCGCGCAGGGCCTCGTCAGGGACATCGGTATCCGGCGCGATCGGGAAGTAGTGGGACAGGTACTCGAGCAGGCCCGGCAGATCCCAGCCGTCGGCGTGGCGGCCGATGCAATGCGCCTGGACCCCGGTGTCGATGATCTCGCGCATGTACTGAAGGATGTTGTCGCGGGTGTCCACACCTTCCAGGATTCGATCCCGCTCGCCGTAGATGATCTCGCGCTGGTGATTCATCACGTCGTCGTACTCGACCACGTACTTGCGCGTGTCGAAGTTCTGGCCTTCCACGCGCTTCTGGGCGCTCTCGATCTGCCGCGCCAGCCAGGGATGCTCCAGCGGCTCCACCTCAGCCCGATCCATCAGCCGCCCGATGCGGTCGGCGGCCGGGCCGAATACCTTCATCAGGTCGTCCTCCAGGGCGATGAAGAAGCGGCTCGACCCAGGGTCGCCCTGCCGCCCCGAACGGCCCCGCAGCTGGTTGTCGATGCGCCGGCTCTCGTGGCGCTCGGTGCCGATGATGTGCAGGCCGCCGGCTTCCGCGACGCCCTCGCCGAGCACGATGTCGGTGCCGCGGCCGGCCATGTTGGTGGCGATCGTGACCGCGCCGGGCTGGCCCGCCTCGGCCACGATGGCGGCCTCGCGCTCGTGCTGCTTGGCGTTGAGCACGTTGTGGCGGAGGCCACGCTTGTCGAGCAGGCGTGAGAGCCGCTCCGATTTGTCGACCGAGACCGTGCCCACGAGCACCGGCCGCCCGGCGGCCCGCATCTCGGCGATCTCGTCGATCACTGCCTCGAACTTGGAGGCCTCGGTCTTGTAGACCAGATCCGCGTCGTCGTCCCGGACCATCGGCCGGTTGGTGGGAACCTCGACCACGGTCAGCTTGTAGATCTTGTCGAGCTCCTCCGCCTCGGTCAGCGCCGTCCCGGTCATGCCCGCGAGCTTGTGGTACAGCCGGAAGTAGTTCTGCAGAGTGATCGTGGCGAGGGTCCGCGTCTCCTGCTGGACCTTCAGTCCCTCCTTGGCCTCGACCGCCTGGTGCAGGCCATCCGACCAGCGCCGGCCGGGCATGGTCCGGCCCGTGAACTCGTCCACGATCACGGCTTCACCGTTCACGACCAGGTAGTCGCGGTCTCGCATGTAAAGCGCCCGCGCCTTGAGGGCCTGGTTGATCTGGTGAGCCTCGATCACGTGCTCCAGGTCGTAGATGTTCTTGATGCCCGCGAGGCGCTGCATCTTGGCGATGCCCGTCTCGGTCAGCGAGGCTGACTTGTACTTCAGCTCGACGATGTAGTCCGAGCCCTCCTCCAGTCGGGCGGCGTGACGGGCGTACTCCACGTACTTGTCCGTCGACTCCTCCGCCGGCGCCGAGATGATGAGCGGCGTCCGCGCCTCGTCAATGAGGATCGAGTCAACCTCGTCCACGATGGCGTAGTTGCGATCGCGCTGGACCCGATCCTCGAGGCTGACCGCCATGTTGTCGCGCAGGTAATCGAAGCCGAACTCGTTGTTGGTGCCGTACGTGATGTCGCAGCGGTAGGCTTCAGCCCGAATCGCGGGTCGGAGGTGGCGGAGCCGTTCGTCCTGGTGCGCCTCGTCCAGGTACTCGGGGTCGTAGACGTAGGCCGCCAGCGTGCCTGGGGGACCGGGCACGACCACGCCCACGCTGAGGCCGAGGGCATCGTAGACAGGGGCCATCCAGCCCGCGTCACGGCGAGCCAGGTAGTCATTGGCTGTGACCAGGTGCACGCCACCGCCCGGCAGGGCGTTGAGGACCAGCGGCAGGCTGGCGACGAGGGTTTTGCCCTCGCCGGTCTTCATCTCGGCGATCTTGCCCTGGTGGAGAACGATCCCGCCCACGAGCTGGACGTCGAAGTGGCGCATCTGGACTGTCCGCTGGGCGGCCACCCGTGTGAGCGCGAAGGCATCGACCAGGAGCGCGTCGAGGTCCTCGCCCGCCTCCGCTCGCTCGCGCAGCGCGGCGGTCCGCTGCTTGAGCGTCTCCGGGTCCACGTCTCGCAGCTCGTCCTCGACCTCGGCGATGGCCTGAACAGTCTTGAGATGGTGCTTGACCTCGCGCTGGTTGGGGTCGAGCAGGCCGCCCAGGAAGCGCATCAGCGGAGCACCGCCTCGATCACCGCCAGCCGCCCGTCGGCCCGGCGATAGCAGACGCTGACCTCGCCCGAGGTCTCCTCCTGGAAGATGTAGAAGGGGTGGTCGACATCGTCCAGTGCCGCCTCGGCTTCAGCCAGGGTCTGGGGCTGGAGCTGCACCCGCAGCCGCTCTGGCCCGGGGTCGAGCACGACCCGATCATCGTCGGCTTCGGACCGCGACCCGGCCGCGCGCTTGCGCGGCGCGCGGATCCGCTCCTTCAACCGCACCACCTGGCGGTCGACCTTGTCCAGGGCGAGGTCCAGCGCCGCCTGGGGGTCGGCCGCCTCCTCATGCGCCTGCGCCAGCGGGTGCCGGCGCCCATCCATGAGGACGGTGATCTGGACCGTGCTGCTGGGCCCACTGCGCCTGGACTCCGACGCGACGACGACCTCGGCTTGGACGACGCGATCGAAGTGCCGGGCCACCCGCAGCAGCCGCTGCTCGGCATGGGCCCGGACCCGGACCGGCAGGACCGCGGTCCGGTCGTGGACCACGACCTTCACGCTTGGATCATACCCACCGTCCCAGACGGCACCCCAAACGTGCCCCCGCCGCCGGATGCACCTCTGCCGCACCGTCCAAACGTGCGTCCGCCGGCGAATGTCCCTCACAGCGGGGCTGCGCCGCCGGCCGTTCCGGCGCCCCGCTCAGATCGAGACCCTGGCGACCGTGAGGCCGTGCACGATGCCCGCGCCCGCCTCTCGGAGGGCGACGGCGCAGGCCTCCAGGGTGGCCCCGGTGGTGGCCACGTCATCCACCACCGTGGCCTCGAGGCCGGCCAACCGACCGCCCCGCCAGGCGAACGCCCCGGCCACGTTGGCGCGCCGCCGAGAGCGGTCCAGCCCGACCTGAGGGGGCGTGTCGCGCAGCCGGACGAGGCGTCCGGGCGGCGGCGATCGGCCCAGAGAGCGCCGCAGCTCATCGACCAGGAGCTGCGACTGGTTGTAGCCGCGTCCGCGCCGCCGGCGCGGGTGCAGCGGCACCGCCAGGAGCAAGGACGAGGGCGCGAGCCGCAGCTCCGGGAGCGCCAGGACGAGGCCGGCCAGGGTGGGGGCCAGCGCCCGCCAGCCCGCGTACTTGAAGCGGTGGAGGGCGGATTCGAGGGGGCCCTCGAAGGCTGCCGCCGCCCGAGCGCGACTCAACGCCCGCAGGCGCACCCGGCAGCCGCAGCCGGAGCGGGCGTGCTCGAGCTCGCGGCCGCAGCGCTCGCACAACGGCTCCTCCAGCCCGCGTATGCGCACCCGGCAGGGCGCGCACAGCCACGCCCCGAGCCGGAGGCAGGCGCCGCATCTGGGCGGCAGCAGCCAGTCCAGACCGGGCAGACGGAGGCGCGTCTCGATCACGCGTCCAGCCTGGACCGCGACGACGCCCCCGCCAACCCCGTGCGTTAAGGCCGGATCCCAGCCCCGTCTGAATCGCCTCTCCGGCGTCGATGCGCCGGGCGATCTCAAGCGGTGATTGCACCACCAGCTGATGGCGATTCTGCCAGAAGCTCAGCGAGCTTTTGAGCCGGGGTCTTCCAACTCAGCGTCTGCCGCGGTCGCCCGTTGAGCAGATCTGCGACTCGATCGAGCTCTTGCTGCGGGACTCTGGCCAGGCTGCGGCCTTTAGGAAAGAACTGGCGGAGCAGCCCGTTGGTGTTCTCGTTGGTGCCCCGCTGCCAGGGGCTGCGGGGGTCGCAAAAGTAGATTTGGACCCCCGTATCGATCGTGAACCTGGCATGCTCCGACATCTCGGTGCCCTGGTCCCAGGTCAGCGAGCGGCGCAGACTGGCGGGCAGCTTCTGGATCGTATCGACCAGGCGTTCGCGAACCGCGGCGGCATTGATGGCACCCCCAGGCAATGCGAAGAGCATCGCGTAGCGGGTGCTGCGCTCGACCAGGGTGCCGATGGCATCGGTGGGCTTGCCCAGCAGCAGGTCCCCTTCCCAGTGGCCGGGCACCGCTCGGTCAGCTGCCTCGGCTGGACGCTCGCTGATCATGACCCGATCCGGGATCTGGCCCCGCCGGGTGGGCAGCTTGTTCTTGGCTTGGCGGATAAAATGGCGTCTCCGCAGATGCCTGGTCAGCTCCTTGCGCAGGGTGCCGCGGCCCTGCACGTAGAGAGAGAGGTAGATCGTCTCGTGGGATATCTGCATCTCGAGGTCGTCCGGGTACTCCTGCTTTAGCCAAGCAGAAATCTGCTGCGGTGACCAGTACAGCTGGAGCAGCGCTTCCACTTCCACTTGCAGTCCTGGCCAGCGGGCCAGCTTGGTCAGCTTTGGCCGGCGATGACGCCCAACACAGGCCAGCTCGGCCTCCGCCGCCCGATAGCGCTTGCGGCCTCGGTTTCGCAGCACCTCGCGCGATACCGTCGACGGTGCCCTCCTGATCCGGGCGCCGATCGCACGACAGGAGTCGCCCCTCGCCAGACCCCTGGATATCTCCTCTCGTTCGGCCACGGTCAGCTCACGACTCGACCGCCTTCGCGGCCGTGGTCGGACACCCCCGCTCAGGTTGACGTGGCGGCGAACTCCTTCCAAGCTGCGGCCGATCTCTCGAGCGATCACGTATAGCGGCTTTCCGCTGCCCCGCCGATCCCAAATCTCGGTCTTCTCGGCCTCCGTCAGCCACGGCCCTGTGGGCATTCAACACCTCCTGGTTCTTATGAGGCCCGCAAAAGGGTCCTCGTTTCCATGAGGTGGTGCATTGACCCCTTGAGCCGGCCCGGCAGGCGCACCTCTCAATCGCGACCGCCGCCAAGCTCTTCGGCCTGCCGGTGCCCTTACCGCCTGAAAAACCCGGACGCAATCACGCTGGCAGCACTTCTATTCGCCCCTCCCTGGCGACGATCCCGAAGTGCCGATCGAGGGTTA
>JALYZG010000121.1 GCA_030948965.1 Candidatus Dormiibacterota bacterium
GCCCAGCTCCGTGCGCGCGATCTGGCCCTGAATGGTGACGATGCCCTGGCCGACCTCGGCGGCCGCCGTCAGCACCTCGACCCGCGGCCGGCCGCCAGCGACCGACAGCCGGACCCGGGCCGACGAGTGGTCGTCGAAGCCTTCCGAGTAGCCGACGTTCTTGAACCCGACGGCGTAGCCGATGCCTCTGCGGACGCCCTCGCCGTGGGTCGTGTTGGAGACCCCGCCCGGCAGCTCCCGGATGTCGATGGGGCCACCGCCGGCCCCCGCCGGCAGCGGGATCGAGCGCACCCGCTCGAGCAGCACATCGACCGGCGCGGGGCCCTCGACTTCCTGCCCTGTCGGCAGCCGCGTGCCGGGGTGCATGGCGTTGCGCAGCCGCAGCTCGACGGGATCGATGCCCAGCTCGCCGGCCAGCCTGTCCATCTGCGCCTCGTGGGCGTAGGCGTTCTGCACCGATCCGAATCCGCGCATCGCCCCGCAAGGCGGGTTGTTGGTGAAGGCCACCCAGCCGTCGATGGTGGCGTTGGGGCAGTCGTACGGCCCGATGGCAAAGCAGCAAGCGTTCGAGATGACCGCGGTCGAGCTCGACGTGTAGGCGCCGCCGTCTAGGATGAGCCGCGCCTTCACGTACACGAGCCGGCCGTCCCGGGTGGCACCGTGCTCGTACCACATGCGGCCGGGATGCCGGTGCACGTGGCCGACGAAAGACTCGGGCCGGGAGTAGACGATCTTCACCGGCCGGCCCGTGTGCAGCGCCAGGAGGCAGGCGTGGGCCTGCATCGACAGGTCCTCGCGCGAGCCAAAGGCGCCGCCCACGCCGGCGAGCGTCAGCCGCACCCGGTCCGTGGGCAGCCCGAGCGCGGCCGCTACCTGGTCGCGGTCGGCATGAAGCCACTGCGTAGCCACATAGAGATCGACCCCGCCTGCCCCGTCGGGCACCGCCAGCCCGGATTCGGGGCCGAGAGGTGCCTGGTCCTGCATGCCGACCTGGTACTCGCCGCGGACCACCACGTCGGCGGTGGCCCGCTCGTCGCCGTGCCGGATCTTCACGTGCCGCGTCACGTTGCCGCCAGGATGGAGTGCCGGCGCGTCCGCCGCCAGCGCCTGCTCCGCGTCGGTGACAGGGGCCAGGACCTCGTAATCGACCTCGACCAGGTCGGCGGCCCGGCGGGCCTGCTCCGGGTGGTCGGCCGCGATCACGGCCACGGCCTCGCCACCGTAGCGGACGATGTCGACAGCCAGCACCGGCTGGTCAGCGTGTTCGAGCCCGTAGTGCTTGCTGCCCCGCACATCCGCATGGGTGAGGACGGCGTGCACGCCGGGCGCGGCCGCAGCGGCGCTGACGTCCATCCGGCGGATGCGGGCGTAGGGATGGGGGCTGCGCACTGTCGTCCCCCAGAGCATGCCCTCGATCCAGAGGTCGGACGAGTAAGGGAACGTGCCGCGGACCTTCATCTCGCCGTCGGGGCGCCGCGGGCTCTCGCCGACGCCGCCGGCGATCGCCGCGTAGTCGCTGAGCCGCTGCCGCGTCGGCAGGCGGCCGAGCGTGCTCACGACGGGCTCCCCGCCGGCAGCCGGGACGCCGCCAAGTGGATCGCATCGATGATCTTGGCGTAGCCGGTGCAGCGGCACAGATTCCCGGCCAGCGCCTCACGAATCTGGATGTCCGTGGGTTCCGACACCCTGTCCAGGAGCTCGTGAGCAGCGACGATCAGACCCGGTGTGCAGAAACCGCACTGGACCGCGCCCGTCTCCAGGAACGCCTCCTGCAGCGGATGCAGGCCGCCGGCCGGGGCCAGGCCCTCGACGGTCACGATGCCGAGCCCCTCGGCCTGTCCCGCCAGGACCAGGCAGGAGCAGACCAGCGCGCCATCGAGATAGACGGAGCACGAGCCACACTCGCCCTGCTCGCAGGCGTTCTTGGATCCGGGCAGCCCCAGTCGCTCGCGCAGGAGGTAGAGCAGGCTCTCGCCCTCCCAGACTCCGTCCGCCGCCAGCGGCTCTCCGTTGACCCGGCAGCTCACCCTCACGCGTTCCCGCCTCCTCGATATTCGTCCCAGGCCCAGGCCAGCGTGCGCGCGGCCATCACCGCCAGGGCCCGCCGCCGGTACGCGGCCGTGCCGCGGACGTCGTCGATGGGCCTCGCCGCCTCCGCCGCCAACTCACCAAACTTCGAGTTGATCGCCGCGGGCATCGCCGCTTTTGTCTCCCACAGGCGGGCCTCCTCCAGGGCGCCCTCCAAGAAGCGCTCCGCCGCCTCGGCGCGGAGTGGAGTCGGCCCGGCCGAGCCGATGCCGGTGCCCACCCGCCGGCGCTGGGCGTCGAGCGCCAGTCCGAAGGAGCAGACCGCGATCACCATGGCGTTGCGGGTGCCGACCTTGGAGAACTGCTGCGGCCCTCTCGACGGTTCGATCAGGAACGCCGCGATCAGCTCGTCGGGCCGCATGGCGTGGCGCTTGGGCCCGACGAAGAACTCCCTCGCAGGCAGGCGCCGGCTGCCGCCGACGCTCTCGACCTCGACCAGGGCGCCCGAGGCCAGCAGCGGCGGGTGCGCGTCGCCCGCCGGCGAGGCCGAGCCGAGGTTGCCGCCGACGGTGCCGCGATTGCGGATCTGGGGCGAGCCCACCGTCCGCGAAGCCATCGCCAACCCCGGCAGCCGATCGCCCAGCTCGGCGATGATCCGAGTGTACGAGACCCCTGCCCCGACCCGGATCCGGCCGTCGTCCGGACCCCAATCATTGAGGTCGCGCACGCGTGTCAAGTCGATCACCGCCTCCGGCCGGTGGCGGTCGAAATTGATCTCGACCATGACGTCGGTGCCGCCGGCGATCGGCATCGCCTCTGGCGCGGCCGCCTTCATCTCCAGTGCTTCCCGCCAGCTGCTCGGCTGCATGAACCTCATGGCACTGCTCTTTCCTTCGACCTGCCGCTCCTAATGTGGCAGCTCGGGCCCGCTTGGTGTGTTGGGCGCGACCGCCCCCTCCTCGAGCGCCACCTCCACGGCCTCGTCCGCATGGGTGCCGCCCAGCATGTGATTGAAGAAGAGGTTGAGAGCGAAGACGACGATCACGGTCGAGGTGATGCTGCTGCCGAAGATGATCTGCAGGAAGTTGGGGAACTTCGAATAGATCGATGGCGCCACCGTCGGGAGCAGGCCCACACCGAGGGCGACGGCGACGATGAGCAGGTTGTGGTTGCCCTCGTAGTTGACCTTGGCCAGGGTCCGGATGCCCACCGCCGTGACCATCGCGAACATGACCAGGGCGGCGCCCCCGACCACAGGTCCGGGCAGGCTGGCGATGATCTCGCCCAGCTTGGGGAACAGCCCGAGCGCGACCAGGATCACGCCCGCAGCGACCACGACGAAGCGGCTGCGGACGCCGGTAAGGCTGACGAGGCCCACGTTCTCCGCATACGCGGTGTCCGGGAAGGAGTTGAAGACCCCACCGAGAACGGCGGAGAAACCGTCGGTGGCCAAGCCCCGGGCGAGATCGTTGGGGGACAGCTTCTTGCCCACGATCTCGGCCACGGCCAGCATGTCGGCCGTCGACTCCGTGTAGGTCACCAGGATCACGATGCACATCGAGATGACGGCCGTGAGGTTGAACTGGGGCGAACCGAAGCGGAACGGAGTGGTCAGGCCGAACCAGCCGACGTGTCCGACTGAGGAGAAGTCCACCTTGCCGAGGATGGCGGCGACGATCGTGCCCAAGACGAGTCCGCCCAGCACCGCGACCTGGTTCCAAAAGCCCCTGACGAAGCGGGAGATGGCAAGGATGATCAGGATCACGAGCCCCGCCAGGGCGATGTTGACCGGTGCCCCGTAGTCCTTGGCGGTGGGGTCGTTGCCGGCGATCAGGCCGGCTCCCGCGCCTACGAGCGAGAGGCCGATCACGGCGATGACCGTGCCTGTCACCAGAGGCGGGAAGAAACGCAGTATCGACGAGAAGGGCTTGGCCACGAGGAGTCCGAAGACTCCCGACACGATGACCGCGCCGTACATCGTGCGGAGGCCGTACTGGGAGCCGATGAGGATCATGGGCGTGACCGCGGTGAAGGTCGCGCCCGCGACGACGGGCAGCTTGACGCCCATGATGTTCGCGATCCCGAACGCCTGGATCACGCTGCAGATCCCGCAGGTGAAGAGATCGGCGCTGACGAGCAGCGCGATCTGGTCGCGGGGCAGCTTCAGGGCGGCGCCGATGATCAGGGGCACCGCCACCGTGCCCGCGTACATGATGAGCACGTGCTGGAGGCCCAGCACGCCGAGCCGGTCCACTCGCAGGACCTCGTCGACGGGATGGACCGCCGGCTCGGTCTTGGCGCCGGTCGTCGCGCTTCCGGAGACGTTCATGTCCTCCCCTCCATCTGAGTCGGGTCACCTAGGGGTCACCGCCCGGCGCGGTCCATCGCCTACCCGCGGACCGTGCCGTGTACCGTCATACGGATCAGGCGCTCCATATGGTGCGGATTCCGGCGCCTGCTGTCAAGGACTTTCGATGAGATCATCGAGAGGTTCTATCAGTAGTCGATTCGCGATCAACTAGAATTTCCGCTAGGTGGAACAGAAGGCATCGGACGAGCGCCTGTCGAGGACCCCGCCAGGGAGCCGGGCGGACAGCGGTTCGGTGCAGTCGGTGGACCGCACGCTGACGCTGTTCGAGATGCTGATCGACATGGACGGCGATGTCGGGATGAGGGAGCTGAGCGAGCGCAGCGGCATTCCCGTCGCCACCGTCCACCGGCTCCTGGGAGTGTTGGTGAAGCGCGGCTACGCCCGGCGCAGCGGGGTCAAACGCCGCTATGGCGTGGGCTCGGCCGCCTATGCGCTGGCCTCGCGCATCCGGACGCCCGTCGGCCTCCGGCAGCAGGCCCAGCCGTACCTGCGCGAGCTGGTCCTGCTCAGCAGCGAGTCGGCCAACCTCGGTCTCCTCGAGGGCGGGATGGTTGTTTACGTGGCCCAGGTCGAGGGGCCGCAGATGCTGCGGCTGTTCACCGAGGTGGGCAACCGGGTGCCCTTTCACGCTTGCGCCAGCGGTAAGGCCCTGGTCGCCTTCCAGGCTGCGGACGTACGCGAGGCGCTGATAATGCAGTCCCAACTCACGCGCCACACCCCCACGACGATCAACAGTCGCGAGCGCTTGCGGAACGAGCTGGACAAGGTCGCCGCCCAGGGCTACGCCCTGGACGAGGGCGAGTACGAGGAGGGCGTCCGCTGCGTGGCGGTGCCGGTCCTCGATGGCCGAGAGCAGGCGGTGGCCGCGCTGAGCGTCTCAGGTCCGGGCGGCCGTGTCACGCGCCAGCGCCTCGACGCTTGGATCCCACGCATGAAGACTGCGGCGGCCGGCCTGGCCCAGGCCGTGGTCGGCGGCAAGCCTTAGAGGTGATGTCGCCGTCGGAGGAGGGGCCGCCGGCCTGGTTCAACGGGCTGCCGGCAGCCCAGGCTGAGGCCGAGCTGCTGGCCTGCTGCGGGTCGCGGGCCTGGGCGCACCGCGTCACCGAGGGTCGCCCCTACGCTGGTCGGGACGACGTTCTCCGGGCGAGCGAGCGAGCCTGGGGCGAGCTCGGGCCGGCCGACTGGCTGGAGGCGATGGCCGCGCATCCTCGCATTGGCGAGCCCCGGATCGCCAACGAGGCGACCTGGTCGGCCCAGGAGCAATCGGTCGCTGCCGCCGCCGCTCCAGCCGTCAGGGACTCACTGACCCTCGCCAACCGTGACTACGAGGCCCGCTTCGGGCACGTCTTCCTGATCTGCGCCACAGGTCTCACGGCCGAGGCGATCCTGGGCGCGCTGCGCTCCCGCATGGAAAACGACGCCGCCACCGAGCTCCAGGTCGCAAGTGAGGAGCTGCACAAGATCACCGACCTCCGCCTGATCAAGCTGCTGGCGTCGTGAGCGGCATCAGCACCCACGTCCTCGACCTGACTCATGGCCGCGGGGTGGGTGGGCTGGCCGTGGCCCTGGAGCGTCGCGGAGCGGGCGGCGAGTGGGTGCCGCTGGCGGTTGCGCGCACGGATGACGACGGCCGCGTGCGCGAGCTGGCGCCGGCGGCGGCGGTCGAGGCGGGCGTCCATCGCCTGGTCATCGACACCGGCAGCCACTTCGCGGCTCGCGGTGAGGCCACCTTCTTCCCTGAGGTGGTGGTGGTCTTCAGCGTCATCGAGCCCGATGAGCATGTGCATGTGCCCGTGCTGCTGAGCCCATTCGGCTTCACCACCTACCGCGGCACCTGACGCCGGACGCCGAGCCTGCGGCCGTGGCCGCGCCAGCCCCGCATGACGGAGAATCCAGTGCGATGGACGAGCCGTCGCGGGCGGAAGAGATCAATCCCGTGACCGGAGAACGCTTCCGCCGGCCCGACGACATCTTCCAGTTGCGGGTCACGCTGCTCGAGGTCGAGCCGCCGATCTGGCGTCGGCTGCTTGTGGCGCAGGACCTTGCGCTGCCGCGCCTCCACTCCATCCTCCAGGTGGTGATGGGCTGGACGGACTCCCATCTGCACCAGTTCAGAGCCGGCGAGGTGGGCTTCGGAGAGCCGACAATGGAATACGAGCCGGGTCCGATCGACCACCGGCGAATAACCGTCAACCAGATCCTGCCGCGGCGCGGCGCCTCCTGCGTCTACGAGTACGACTTCGGCGATGGTTGGGAACACCTGCTCGAGGTCGAGGCTGAATTGCCGGTCGAGAGTGTGAAGGACCCGATACCGAGATGTCTGGGAGGAGAGCGCGCCTGCCCGCCCGAGGACTGTGGTGGACCGGGTGGTTACATGCGCCTCCTCGAAGCCGTCCAAGACGCGAACGACGAGGAGCACGACGACTACCTCGAGTGGTTGGGACAGGACTTCGATTCGGAGGCGTTCGACCTCCGGGGCGTGAACAGCGTCCTGGCGCGATTCAGGACGCGCTCGCGGCAGCGAAATCGATAGGGAGTCATTTGCCTGTCGATGAGTCGTCCCTAGCGTTGGCGAGCCAAGCCAACCCGGAGCGGGCCTCGATCACCTGGATCAAGGTGCTCGACCAGTCGCTCTGCATCGGCTGCCACGCCTGCACCACGGCCTGCAAGTCGGAGAACGAGGTGCCGCTCGGTGTCACCCGCACCTACGTCAAGTCGGTGGACGTGGGCATGTTCCCGCAGGCTCGTCGTGCTTTCCAGGTGACGCGCTGCAACCAGTGCGAAGACGCGCCCTGCGTGGTCGCCTGTCCGACGGCGGCCATGTACCGGCGACCGGACGGGATCGTGGACTTCGACAAAAGCGTCTGCATCGGCTGCAAGGCCTGCATCGCGGCCTGCCCCTATGACGCCATCTTCATCAACCCGGACGACCACTCGGCGGAGAAGTGCAACTTCTGCTCGCACCGGATCGACGCCGGGCTGGAGCCGGCCTGCGTCGTCGTCTGTCCCACCCAGGCCATCTTCGTGGGCGACCTCCACGACCCGGCCGCTCGGGCGACCCAGGTCGTGAATCGGCAACCGGTCCAGGTCCGGCGGCCGGAGAAGGAGACGCGGCCGAAAGTCTTCTACAGGGGCGCCACCGAGATGACGCTGGACCCGCTGGCGGCGCGGCGGCCGGAGGGCGGGCTCTTCATGTGGTCGGAGCAGGGTGCCGTCCCCGGCCAGGTCACGTCCGGCCACTCCGGCTCGGCCAACAGCTCGGCGGCGGCGGTGCTGTCTTACGACGTACCCCACCGAGCTCCATGGGACTGGCGCGTCAGCCTCTACACCTGGACCAAGGGCATCGCGGCGGGTGTCTACCTGGTGGCGCTGGGCCTGGACCTGGCGGGCGCCCTCAGGCCGCAGGGCTCGCTCTGGCTCCTCGCCGCGCCCGCGCTCGCCATAGCCTTCCTGGCCGCTACCGGCGTGGTCCTGATCCTGGACCTGGAGCATCCCCTGCGCTTCGTCTACATCTTCACCCGGCCGCAATGGCGGAGCTGGCTCGTCCGCGGGGCGCTCATCATCTGCGGTTTCGGCGTGGTCCTGGCGCTGCACCTCCTGTTCGGTCTGCTGGGCCTCGGGGGACCGGCACGCTGGCTGGGCCTGGCGGGCGCCCCGCTGGCTGTGGGCACCGCGGTCTACACGGGCTACCTCTTCGCCCAGGCGAAAGCCCGCGACCTCTGGCAGAGCCCGCTGCTGCCGCCGCACCTCCTGGTCCAGGCGGCGCTGGCGGGGTCAGCCGCACTGCTGCCGGTTGCGGCCTGGCTCGAGCCGGGCACCGTTCGTCCGCTGGAGGCGGCGCTGGTGGCCGCGGTCGTGGCCCATCTCCTGATGGCGCTGGGCGAGGCCACGCTCGGCCATCCGACCGCGCATGCGGCGCTTGCCGCCCACGAGCTGCGCTCGGGCCGCTACGCGCGCGTCTTCTGGGTGGGCGTGGCCGCCGTAGCGCTTAGCGCCCTGGCTCCGTGGCTGGGGCCGGTCGCGGCGGTGCCGGCTCTGGTCGGGCTCCTCCTCCACGAACATGCCTATGTCCAGGCCGGACAGGCAGTGCCACTGGCTTGAACCTCGAAAAGCTGAACCAGCGCGTCAGTGCCGCCCGGCGGGAGTCGGAGGCGCGCGGCGAGACCTTCTACGAAGGCTCCAGCCGCATCCACCTGGCCGCCTTTCCCCCCAAGGAGCGTTGGGACGACTGGGTCGAGGTGGGCGCCAGGGATCGGACCGAGAGGCGCTACATGCTCGTGCCCACGACCTGCTTCAACTGCGAGTCGGCCTGCGGCCTGCTGGCCTACGTGGACCGGGACAGCCTCAGCGTGCGCAAGTTCGAGGGCAACCCCGAGCACCCGGGTTCCCGCGGCCGCAACTGCGCCAAGGGCCCGGCAACTCTGAACCAGGTCACCGACCCCGACCGCATCCTGCACCCGCTGCGGCGGGCGGGCAGCCGGGGCGAGGGCCGCTGGCAGCAGGTGAGCTGGGACGAAGCCCTCGACGACATCGCCGGCCGGATCCGCCAGGCCCTCACCGAGGGGCGCCAGAACGAGGTCATGTACCACGTTGGCCGACCCGGCGAGGACGGCTTCACCGAGCGCGTGCTGGCCGCGTGGGGCGTGGACGGCCACAATTCGCACACCAACATCTGCTCCTCCAGCGGCCGGGCCGGCTACCACTATTGGATGGGCCTCGACCGGCCCAGCCCCGACCACACCAACGCGGATGTGATCTTCTTGATCTCGGCCCACCTCGAGGCCGGCCACTACTTCAACCCCCACGCCCAGCGGATCATCGTGGCCAAGGAGCGCGGGGCCAAAGTGGTGGTGGTCGACGTCCGGCTGTCGAACACAGCCACCCACGCGGACCACTGGCTCGCGCCCCGGCCGGGCAGCGAGGCGGCCATCCTGCTCGCCATTGCCTCCCACCTGATCGCCCGCGGCCGCTACAACCGCGAGTTCGTGCGCCGCTGGTGGAACTGGCGGGAGTTCATGGTCCAGGAGCGGGCCGAGCGCCCGCCGACCTTCGCCGCCTTCGAGGAGGAGCTGGGCCGGCTCTACGCCGACTACACGTTCGAATTCGCCGAGGCGGAATCGGGCGTCGCCGCCGAGACCCTGCGCGAGGTGGCCGACCTGGTGGCCGGCGCGGGCACCCGCTTCTCCAGCCACAACTGGCGCTCCGCGGCGGCCGGCAACCTTGGTGGCTGGCAGGTCTCGCGTTGCCTCTTCCTGCTCAACGCCCTGCTCGGCGCCGTCGCCAGTGAGGGTGGCGTCTTCCCCAACGCCTGGAACAAGTGGGTGCCGCGACCGATGTACACGCCGCCCCACCCACCGAAGTGGAACCACCTGACCTGGCCGGAGGAGTACCCGCTGGCCATGAACGAGATGTCGTTCCTCCTGCCCCACCTCCTGAAGGAGGGCCGGGGCCGCCTGGAGGTCTACTTCACCCGCGTCTACAACCCCGTGTGGACCAATCCCAACGGCTTTGCCTGGATCGAGGCCCTGACCGACGAGAAGCTCGTCGGCTGCCACGTGGCGCTGACCCCGACCTGGAACGAGACCGCCTACTTCGCCGACTACGTGCTGCCCATGGGCCACGCTTCGGAGCGCCACGACCTCCACTCCTATGAGACCCACGACGCCCAGTGGCTGGGCTTCCGGCAGCCGGTCCTGAGGACGGCGCGGGAGCGGCTGGGCGAAGCCGTCGCGGACTCACGCGAGGTCAACCCGGGCGAGGTCTGGGAGGAGAACGAGCTCTGGATCGACCTCTCCTGGCGGATCGATCCCGACGGCGCCCTCGGCATTCGCCGGTTCTTCGAGTCCCAGCGCGAGCCGGGCACCCGACTGGGCGTCGACGAGTACTACGCCCACATCTTCGAGAGCTCGGTGCCCGGACTGCCGGAGGAGGCGGCCTCGGAGGGTCTGACGCCACTCCAATTCATGCGCCGCTACGGCGCCTTCGAGGTGGCATCCGGCACCGGCCCGCGGCACGAGCAGGCGGTGCCTGCGGGCGAGCTGGAGGACGCGACCACCGACGCCCTCGGTCGGGTCTACACGCGAGCGCCGCAGCCGGCCGGGCCCAACGTGGTGCCCCTGCCGACGCCGGATCCGGACCCTGAGGGTCGGCGCCCGGTGGGCGTCGAGGTCGACGGCCAGATCCTGCGCGGCTGGCCCACGCCCAGCGGGCGCCTCGAGTTCTTTTCGCGGACGCTGGCCGACTGGGGCTGGCCGGAGCACGCCGTGCCCACAAACATTCGCAGCCACGTCCACCCCGCCCGCCTCGGGCCCGAGCAGATGGTGCTGGTCTCGACCTTCCGCCTGCCGGTCCAGATCCATACCCGCAGCGCCAACTCCAAGTGGCTGGACGAGATCGCGCACACGAACCCCGCGTGGCTGCATCCCTCTGACGCCGCGCGCCTGGGTGGAATCCGGACGGGAGATCCAATCCGCATAGAGACCGAGATCGGACACTTCGTGGTCAAGGCCTGGGTCACCGAGGGCATCCGGCCGGGAGTGGTCGCCTGCAGCCACCACATGGGGCGGTGGAAGGTGGAGGGCCACGCGGTGGGTCAGCGCCAGATGATGGCGACGGTCCGCCTGGACCACACCGCCGAGGGCTGGCGCCTGAAGCGCCGCGCCGGGGTGCAACCGTTCGAGTCCGCCGATCCGGACAGCCGCCGGGTCTGGTGGACGGACGCGGGCGTGCACCAGAACCTGACGTTCGCGGTCCATCCTGACCCTGTTTCCGGCATGCACTGCTGGCACCAGGCGGTGCGGGTGCGCCGGGCCGAGGCCGACGACGCACCCGGTGACATCGCGGTCGACACGGCGCGGGCCGAGGAGGTCTATCGGCGCTGGCTGGAGATGGCCCGCTCCGCCTACCAGGTCTCGCCGGACGGCAGCCGCCGGCCCTACTGGCTGCTGCGGCCATTGAAGCCGGGCCGAGACGCGTACGCGCTGCCGAAGCGGTGAGCGAGCTCTTGCGCGCCCTGGGTGCGCTCGCCGAGCCATCCGGCCCCGCCACGCCTCGGCTGGCCGCCGCCCTGGGCCTGCCCGCGCCGCTGGATGCGGCCGAGCAGGCTGACGTTTTCCTCTTTCAGCTGTATCCATATGCCTCGGTCTACCTGGGGCCGGAGGGCATGATTGGCGGCGAGGCACGGGACCGGGTGGCGGGGTTCTGGCGCGCGCTCAGCCTCTCGCCGCCGGTCGAGGCGGATCACCTGACGCCGCTTCTCGGCCTCTACGCGGCACTCGCTGAGGACGGCTCGGAGAGAGCCGGGCATGCTCGCCAGGCTTTGCTCTGGGAGCACCTGCTCTCCTGGTTGCCGCCCTACCTCGATGCCGTGCGCCTTTCACCCTCCGCCTTCCATCAAGCTTGGGCCGGCCTCCTCGGGGAGGTGCTCGTGGCTGAAGCCGAGGCCTTCGGACCGCCTGCGGCGGTGCCACTCGCGCTCCGCCACTCGGACCCGCTGCCGGACCCGCGGCAGGCCGGTGGAGGTCCTTTCCTGGCCGGCCTCCTGACCCCGGCGCGCTGCGGGATGATCCTGGTCCGCGACGACCTCGTCCACGCTGCTGCCGACCTGGGCCTCGGCCTGCGCCGGGCGG
>JALYZG010000132.1 GCA_030948965.1 Candidatus Dormiibacterota bacterium
GGCCGGGGCGGCCGGCGCCGGCTTCGAGCCCCGGGAGGGAGCGCGGCGACCGCGACTGCCGTGGGGGCGCCGGCCGTCGACAGCGCGCCCCGATCGCCTGGCCGAGCTCGAGAACGCGGTCGAGTTCGCACAGCACACCGCCTTCGACCTTCACTTCAGGCTGCGGCCGGCGCTGGTCGCGATCGCCGCTCAGAGGCTCGCCGGCCGCGGATTGGACCTGGAGACCCGGCCCGAGCGCTGCCGGCAGATCTTGGGCGAGGAGGCCTGGGAGATCCTGCGCCCGGATCGGCCGGCGCCCATGAGCAGGACCGCCAGGGGCATCGAGCCAGCGGCCCTGGAGCGAGTCGTGAAGGGCCTCGGTGAGCTCTGAGATCCTCTCTCCGGCCCGGGCGGGCGCGGTCGCGCGAGCCGTCCTGGACGAGGTGGAGCGAGCCGTCGTGGGCAAGCGGCCCGCGCTGGAGCTGGTCCTCCTGGGCGTGCTCGCGGACGGGCACGTTCTGATCGAGGACTTCCCGGGCCTGGCCAAGACCCTGATCGCGCGCAGCTTCGCCCAGGTCCTGCGGCTGGAATTCAAGCGCATCCAGTTCACGCCCGACCT
The DNA here is from genome assembly GCA_030948965.1 of Candidatus Dormiibacterota bacterium. Classification (GTDB taxonomy): domain Bacteria; phylum Chloroflexota; class Dormibacteria; order Dormibacterales; family Dormibacteraceae; genus JALYZG01. The sequence goes on from JALYZG010000132.1 coordinate 599, forward strand.
GCTGCCCTCGGACGTGACCGGCTCGGCCGTCTTCAATCCCCGCACGGCGGAGTTCGACTACCGGCCGGGGCCCGTCTTCACGAACCTGCTCCTGGCGGACGAGATCAACCGCGCCCCGGCCAAGACCCAGGCGGCCCTCCTCGAGGCCATGCAGGAGCGCCAGGTCACGGCGGACGGCGAGACGCACCACCTGCCCCGGCCATTCATCGTGCTCGCCACCCAGAACCCGATCGAGTTCGAGGGCACCTATCCGCTGCCGGAGGCACAGCTCGATCGCTTCCTGCTCAGGCTCGGGGTCGGCTATCCGGCGCGAGAGGAGGAGGTCGAGGTGCTCGTGCGGCGGATGCAGAGCGCCCGCGACGAGATCACGCTCGAGCCGCGCGCGTCGCCGGCCGACCTGGAGCGGATCCGCGCCGTGGCCGAGAGCGTGCACGTGGACCGCAGCCTCGCCGGCTACATGGTGGACCTCGTCACGGCCACCCGCGGTAGCTCGCGCGTCCAGGTCGGCGCCAGTCCGCGGGGCTCGCTGGCGCTGCTGAAGCTCGCCCGCTGTCGAGCGGTTCTGGAGGGCCGCGACTACGCCGTCCCGGAGGACGTGAAAGCGGTGGCGGTGCCGGCGCTCGGCCACCGGCTGACGTTGCGCCCCGAGCTTTGGGTGCAGCGTGTGAGCCCGGACGACGTGGTCCGGGAGTGCCTGGACTCGGTGCCGACGCCCGCCACCGGATGACCACGCGCATCTCCGGCCGCGTCCGGGGCTATCTCGCGCTGGGGGGCGCCGGTCTGCTGCTGGCGCTCCTGACCGCCCGCCCCGAGCCTGGGGTCCTGGCTCTCCCCTTCATCCTCGCGCTGGCGGCCGGTCTGGCGCTGGCGCGACCCCCGCGCCTGGAGATCGAGGCGCGGCTGGCCCGGGAAAGGGCGATGGAAGGCGAGGAGGTGGACCTGGAGGTACGCGTGCAGGCGATCGGAGCAGCAGCGTCGGGGTTGAGCGTTGGCCTCCGCACCCCGACCGGGCTGCGGGCCCAAAAGCTGCCACCGGCGGGTCCGGAACGCCTGGGTCCTGGCCAGACCGGCGTCTATCGCTGGCGGCTCGCATGCAGCCGGTGGGGCGGACGGCGTCCGCTCCAGGTCCTCGTGCGCGCCAGCGATCCGTTGCGTCTTTTTGGCTACACGCTGCCCGCCTTCGAGCCGCCCCCTCTGCGGGTGTATCCCCGGCCTGAGACGCTCCGCCGCCTGCTGCCCCCGGCACAGACCCAGGCCTTCGCCGGCAATGAGGTCTCGCGGCGCTGGGGCGACGGCATCGAGTTCGGCGAGGTCCGGCCGTTCGTCCCCGGCGATCGGGTCCGGCGCGTCAACTGGAGGGTCAGCGCTCGGCGCGGCCACATTCACGTCAATGACATGCGCCCGGAGCGCAACGCCGACGTGGTCATCTTCCTGGACACGTTCTCACGCGTGGGCGACGGCGCTGAGACCGCTTTGGATCGGTCCGTTCGCGCGGCGGGGGCGCTCGCCACCGCCTACCTCCGGCGCCGCGACCGCGTCGGCGTCATCGGGTTCGGGGGCACCCTGCGCTGGCTGCGCCCGGAGATGGGCGAGCGCCAGCTCTACCGGATCGTGGACACCCTCATCGACACCGAGATCCACGTCAGCTACGTCTGGAAGGGCCTGGAGGTGATCCCCGGTCGGACCCTTCCGCCTTCGGCCTTGGTCCTGGCCCTCAGCCCGCTCCTGGACTCGCGCGCCGTCCACGCCCTTCTCGACCTGCGCGGCCGCGGCCGTGACCTGTGCCTGATCGAGCTCCCGGCCACGGACTACGTGCGGCCCGGTCGGCGGCCGGCGGAGCAGCTCGCCTTCCGGCTCTGGGAGCTGGAGGCCGAGGCGCTGCGCTCGCGCTTCCTGGCCCTCGGGGTACCCGTCGTGCCATGGTCCGGGGACGGTTCCCTGCAGGCTGTGCTGGCGACGGCAGCAGAGTTCCGTCGCGGCGTCCGTTCGGTGGCGCGGTGACAGGCGCTCGCCGTGCCCTGGCGGCGAGTTCGTTCGGCCTCGCGGTGGCGCTCGCCGCGTATCCCCTGCGTAGTGGGGCCGAGGCTGTCGTGGTGATCCTGGCCGGCGTTGCTCTCGGTTTTCAGGCGCTGGGCCTGAGCGCGCTCTGGCCGGCGGCACTCCTGCTGGCGACCGCATGTCTCGGACTGGAGCTGACCACTGCCCTGCTCCTGCGCGGCGAGGGCCTCGATCTCCTCGCGCCCTTTTTTGGAGCCGGATTGTTCGCGGCCTCCGAGCTGGGCTGGGCCTCGCTCGAGCCAGCGGCCGGCGCTGGAACCGTCAGGCCGTTGGCGACAGTCCTCCTCCTGGCCGGCGCGGGGGCCGCCGCCGGCTGGGCGCTCCTGGCCTTGGCCGCTTTGCCGCTGCCGGGCGGCGAGGCCCTGACCGCGGTCGGCGTGGTGGCCGTGATGGTGGCCGCGGCCGCGCTGGCATGGCTGGGTCTCACGGCCAGGTCCGGCGCATCGCGGTCCATGGACTGAGGAACGGGCGGCTTTACGTAGCGCGTGATCCCAACAGGTCACGTCATTCGAGGTGTTGATGGAGCTGCGCGCCGACGAACGGTGACGCGGTCTACCTCGACAGCTCGGCCTTCGTCAAGTTGTTTTGCCTGAGCCCGAGGCGGAAGCGTTGACGCACTACCTCGCCTCCCGACCCCGCAGAGTGTCGGCGATGCTTCTTCGCACCGAGGTGCTTCGAACCGCGGTCAGAGCGATGGTTTCGCCGCCACGGATGCTTCTGGTTCGAGCGCTCCTCGACGGCCTCAGCTACATCCCGGCGGACCGGACGCTCAGCGACGAGGCCGGCCTGCTGCGTCCAGCAGAGCTGCGGTCAATCGACGCCGTGCATCTGGCGGTCGCCCGATCGCTCGGGGACAGCTTGGCCGCGTTCGTGACCTACGACCAGCGCCTGGCCTCTGCGGCCGCATGGTACGGACTGACAGTTGTGAGCCCGGAGGGACGCGGCGGCAGGTCTCGACTGCTTCAAGCCCCGTGGCCGCGCACGAGCAGGACTGGGCAGGGGCTGTGATCGACCACAAATCGAGCCGTGCGCCCGACCGAGTGCGGGCCCGGCCTCTCGCCATGCCAACCCTCCATACGTGAAGCGACCGCCACCAACGAGCAGCCGTGCTCCACGGCCAGTGCGCTGAGCGCGCGACCAGGCTCGCCATCGGCCAACTGGGTCGAGGCCACGACGGCGCCCAGGGCCTTCGCCGCAGCGGTCGCCTCGGCCAGCGCCGCCGCCGCTGCGTGGCGCTCGGCGGCCCCCATGACACGGGCTCGATGGGGCGGTAGAGGACGGTGCACGAGCCGGCCTCGGGGAAGGTCGACCTCGCCCCTGGCGCCGGTGTCGACGATGTGGGCCAGGATCACCTCGCCCTGCCGAAGGACGCCCAGGCGAGCGAGCTCGGCCAGCAGTTCGGGGGCGCCGCGCTCCGCCACTCCGACCAGGGTGCAGCTCGTCGCCCGCATCCCGTTCAGCGGAAGGTGGCTGCGATGGCGAGGCCCGTGGCCAGGAGCACCACGGGGGTCACGATAGCGCCCAGCTTCAGGTAGTCGAGAGTCTTGACCTCGATTCCCCGCCGGCGCACGATCACCAGCCAGAGCATCGTCGAGAGCGAGCCCACCGGAGTCAGGTTGGGGCCCAGGTCGGCGCCGGCCAGCACCCCCAGCTGGAACGGCAGGTGGGGCGCGGGGCCGGCGCCCGCGAGGAGGACAAGGGTGGCTGGGACGTTGTTGATCAGGTTTGCGCCCAGCGCTCCGCCCAACAGGCCGGCACCGACAGCACCGAGCTGGCCGGGGGCGAGGCCCCAGAGCCAGCCGACGGCAGTCTCCGTCAGGCCTACGCTCTCTAGGCCCCGAACCATGACGAGCAGGCCGGCGACGTAGACGAAGAGGGAGAGGCTGACCTGGCCTCGGACCCTGCCCACGTCGAGGTCGCGGGCGCCCAGCGCCAGCAGGGCGAGCAGGAGCGCCCCGACCACCGCGACGGGGCCGAGCGGGACCCTCACGGCTGAGGCCACGAGGTATGCGGCCGCCACAAGGCCCAGGCCGGCGCAGGTGAGCCGGAACAGCCTGCGGTTGGAGATGACCTCCGCCAGCGCCGCCCGCCAATCGGCGTCGAAGCGGCGCCGAGCCTCGCGTCGGAAGACGACCAGGAACAGTGCGGCGTTGATGGCGATCGCCATGATGGAGGCCAGCAGGAGATGGCCGGTGTACGCGCCGAGCCCCAGCTGGGCGCGCTCGCTCACGATGATGTTGATCGGGTTGCTCACGGGCAGAGTCATAGATGCCGTGTCGGCCACGAAGGTGGTGGCGAAGAGGTAGGGCAGTGGGGGCAGCCGGAGCCGGGTGGCGACGGCGTAGACCACGGGCGTGAGGATCAGCGCCGTGGCGTCGTTGGAAAGGAAGGCGGTGATGACCGCTCCAATCAGGAAAACGCCCAGGAGGAGCAGACGGGAGCTGCCGCGGGCGGCCCCGGCGGCCAGCGCCCCCGCGGCATCGAAAAAGCCGGCGGCGTCGGCCAGGCCGGCGATGAGCATCAGGCCCAGGAAGAAGAGAAAGAGGTTCCACTCCTGGGCTAGGGTGGCGAGCGCCTGCCCCGGCCCGACCGCGCCGACGGCCATCATGGCCAGGGCGCCGACCGCAGATGACACGGCCTCGTCGAGTCGCCGCGGACGCGTGATCACCGCCGCCATGGCGAGAATGAAGATCGCGCCGGCGGCGATCTCCCGAAAGGCGGTCACGTGGAGTCAGGGTAGGCGGCGCTCCGTTCTCGGCGCGCTCCGACTAGCCCGACCCGACGGGCTGGAACTGAAGGTCGACCTCGGCGCTGCGGGCGCCGCCCTGCCAGGTCAAGGTGAAGCGCCAGCAGCCGGCGAAGGGCACCTCCGGGCCCGACGGATAGATCTCGCCCGGCCCCGAGCCCGCCGCTGAGCCGAAGGCGGCCGTCGGGGCCGCCGCCCCGAGCGGATGGCCGGTGGCCGTCAGCGGACGGCCTTCTCGCGGCGTGGCCAGATACCAGAGGATCTTGTTCGTGTTGCCGGTCCTCAGCGGGTAGTCGAACAGGTCACCCACGGCGATGCCCGGCTTGGCCACGACGAACGGCAGGAATGTGGGGGCGTTGACCTGCGCCCAGACCGGCAGCATCCCACCCTTGTAGAAGGCGGTACCGCCGCAGCCGCCGGGCAGCGGCTCGGCCAGGGGCGGAGGAACCTGCGCGGCCGGGGGCGGGGCCGAGACCGCCGAGCGAGAGCCCGGAGCCGCATTCGGCGGCGTCAGTCCGGTCGTGCAGCCGGCCAGCAGGGGAAGCGCGATCAGGATGGCGTTCCGCACGGCTCCTCTTTACTCTTCGGCAGGGTCCGTCGCAACTCCGACCTTGTGCCGGTCGCCGTGGCCGCATACTCGGGTGGGGATGCGGATCGAGGCCACCCGCGGGGACATCACGCGCGAGCGGGTCGACGTCATCGTCAACGCGGCCAACGCGTCTCTCCTCGGTGGCGGTGGCGTCGACGGCGCCATCCATCGGGCCGCCGGGCCGGAGCTGCTGGCCGCGTGCCGCGACCTCGGCGGGTGCGCCACCGGCCAGGCGAAGGCGACGCCGGGCTTTCGGCTGCCGGCGAGCTGGGTCGTGCACGCGGTCGGCC
>JALYZG010000143.1 GCA_030948965.1 Candidatus Dormiibacterota bacterium
CGGCGATGAGCAGAGCGCCCACGAGGATGATGCCGTGGATGGCGTTGGAGCCCGACATCAGCGGCGTATGCAGGATCGTCGGCACCTTGGAGATGACCTCGATGCCGACAAAGATCGCGAGCACAAAATAGGTCACCTCTGTGACGAGTTGGCCGCTCATAGGGCTGTCGCCTCGAGCCCGAGCGGCGTGGGGGTATGCGGGGGGAAAGTCCCCCCGCAGGTCACCTCAGTGACGAGTTGCCCACTCATCGGGCGGCAGCCATCAGCTCGCGCGCGTGTTCATGCACGACCTCGCCGCCGTGGGTGATGCAACAGCCGCGCGTGATCTCGTCCTCGAAATCCACGCGCACCTCGCCGTCGTGGTAGAGGTGGAGGAAGAGGTTCATGACGTTGCGGGCCAGGAGCCGGCTGGCGTGCTCGGCGATCGTGCTGGGCACGTTCAGGGTCCCGTCGACGAAGACGCCGCCCACCTCCGCCACCTCGCCGGGGCGCGTGACCTCGACGTTGCCACCCGTGTCGGCGCCCAGGTCGACCACGACCGAGCCGGGGCGCATGGCGGCGACCATGTCCCCCGTCACCAGGATCGGGGCTCGCCGGCCGGGGACCTGGGCCGTGGTCACGACCACGTCGGCGGCGGCCACGCGCTCCCCGAGCAGCTGCCGCTGCCGAGCCAGGAACTCCTCCGACTGCTCGCGCGCATAGCCGCCCTGTCCCTCCTGGGCCTCGAGAGGCAGCTCCACGAACCGGGCGCCCAAGCTCTCGACCTCCTCCTTCACCGCCGGGCGCACGTCGTAGGCCTCGACCACCGCGCCCAGGCGCCGGGCGGTGGCGATGGCCTGCAGGCCGGCGACGCCGGCGCCGAGCACCAGCACCCGCGCCGGGGGGATGGTGCCGGCTGCGCTCATCAGCATCGGGAAGTACTTGCCCAGGCGGCCGGCGGCCATGATCACCGCCTTGTAGCCGGCCAGGGACGCCTGCGACGAGAGGGCGTCCATGTTCTGGGCACGGCTGATGCGCGGCAGCAGCTCGAGCGAGAAGGCGGTCACGCCTTGGCGGGCGAGAGCCTCCACGATCGTCCCCTGGGTGGCCGGCTGGAGGAAGCTGACGAGCACGGCGCCCCATTCCAGCCTCGTGACCAGCTCCGGCTCCGGGGCCTGGACGTGGAAGGCGGCGCCCGCCCCGGCCAGAACCGCCGCCGAGTCGGCGGCGATCGTTGCCCCCGCCTGGACGTAGGCCGCGTCCAGGGCGCCGGACGCGAGGCCCGCGCCCTGCTCGACCTCGACCTCGAGCCCGGCTGCGATCAACTTCTGCGCGGTCTCCGGGACGAGCGCAACCCGCCGTTCCCCGGCCATCGTCTCGGCGGGCACACCCAACTTCACAGAGCGCCAATGGTAGCGACGCGACGGCTCAGGTCGAGGCGGCCCTCCGCCGGTAGGCGAAGCCGGTGATGTCGACCCGCTTGGCGTTGGTCAGCACCCCGGCCGGCCCGCTGGAGTAGGAGCCAGAGGTGGGCGCCACGTCGTCGTAGTCCCGGCCGACGGCCACCGTCACGTGCTGCACACCGGCGCGGCGGCCGTTGGTGGGATCGAACGCCAGCACCGTGGCGCCCGAGCCGCTCGGGACCAGGACCTCGACCCATGCGTGGGTGCCGCCCTCGCCCAGCAGGTGCCCGGAAACGTAGCGGCAGGGCAGACCGAGGAGTCGGCAGAGGGCGAGCATGACGTGGGCGAAGTCCTGGCAGACGCCCTCCCCCTGGCTCAGCGCCTCGGCGGCCGTGGTGCGTACGCCGGTGACCCCCCAGCGGTACCGCAGCCGGCTGTGGACCCAGGCGTTGGCGCTCTCGGCCAGGCCCACGCCCTCGGACCCTTCCGCGCGCAGGCGCCGGGCGACGTGCTGCAGCCTGCGGCCGGGCTCGGTGAGGCCGCCGGGCTCGAGGAGACGCGGGTCGCGCAGCCACGGCGAGGCGACCTGAGGCGGCCGGACCGGCGCGTGCCGATCCACCGCGATCCAGGCCTCGAAGTCGATCGCCATCCGGACCTCGGCCAGGGACACCTCGACGACCACATTCCGGAAGCCGTCCGGACGCCGCCGCACCCGGGCCCCGGCGCTGGGCGTGACGAGGAGGTGGCTGACGACAGTCCGCTGGTCGCCGTGATGGTTGGGGGGCACTATCATCAACCGGTGCCTGAGACCCTGGATCGGGGCCGGGTACTCGTAGCGGAAGCGCTGATGGATCAGGTATCGAACCTGGGCCAGCCGGTCCCAGTCCAGGTCACCGCGCGCGACCAGCCCCGGGATGAGGTCCTGCTGCCGCGCCTGCCTTCGCCGGGGCATCAGACCGGCTCCGCCCAGACCGTCATCTCGCGGAAGGTCGCGGGGCCCCAGGCCGTGATCATGGCCACGTCGACCGCGTCCCGACCTCGCCCGATCGCCACGCGGCCGACTCGGCGCTGGTTGTTGCGCGGGTCGAACGTCCACCAGCGGTCGCCCAAGTAAACCTCGGCCCAGGCGCAGAAATCCATCGGCTCGGAGGGGGGCGGGACCCCGATGTCCGGCAGGTAGCCGAACACGTAGCGGGCGGGGAGATTCACAGCCCGACAGAAGGCGATGAAGAGATGGGCGAAGTCTCGGCATACGCCCCGCTTCTCGCGATACACGTCGGCGGCGGTCGTCTGCGGATCGCTGGAGCCGTACTGGAATTGGAGGTGCTCGTGCACTCGATCGCTGATGGCCTGAGCCCGCGGCCAGCCCGGCTCGGTGGCGCCGAAGAGATCCCAGGCGGTCTGCATCAGCGTGTCCGAGTCGCAGTAGCGGCTGGCCAGGAGAAAGTGCGTGACCTCCCCAGGCAGAGCCTCCACCGACTGTTGAGGCGCGGCCTCGCCCACAGGGTCGGCCGCGTCCGGCACCTCAGCCCGGGCGTCGTAGCGGAACCGGAGCGAACCTCGACCGAGCACTGTCCGCCGCACCGAGTTGCCGTACATGTCCTGGAACTGGTCGATGAGCGCCGGCGGGTCGATCTCCCAGGCCTCCGACAGGACGCGGATCGTCTCGCCCTCGCGGGGCGCAACCTGGATCAGGGCCGGGCTCGGTTCGGTGACGTCGAACCGGAACTCGCAGCCGATTCGAAGCGAGATGGGATCACTCACATCTGACTCGGGACGATAGCGAAGGCTACCTGAGTCCGCTCTGTGATAAACGTACGAACGAGACCCGCGAAGGCTCGTGTCTTGCACACAGTCGGGCCGCGCTAACGCGATACTAGCCTTCGCCGGTGACCGCCGAGACCGCCCGCTTCTATGACGAGATGCTGGAACAGGGCGGCCGGCCGCGGCCGCTCTACCGCCGCGTCCACCGCACCCTGGAACGGATCGGCCGGACCGATCTGCGCCGCCGCCAAGCCCAAGCCGAGCGCGCCTTCCGCGATCACGGCATCACCTTCACGGTGTACAGCGACGACCGCGGGACCGAGAAGCTCTTTCCCTTCGACCTCATCCCGCGCGTCCTCGAACACGCGACCTGGGCCCGTATCGAGGCTGGCCTCAAGCAACGAGTGACGGCCCTGAACCACTTCCTGGAGGACGTGTACGGGGCCCAGCGGATCCTGCGCCAGGGCGCGGTGCCGGCCGATGTGGTGCTCTCTTCCGCGGGCTTCGCCCGGGAGCTGGTGGGTCTCGCGGCGCCGCACGGCATCCACTGCCACGTTGCCGGCATCGACCTCGTGCGGGACGGCCGAGGCGACTTCCTGGTGCTGGAGGACAACCTCCGCACACCGTCAGGCGTGTCCTACGTGCTGGCCAACCGGCAGGTCCTGAAACGCGTCCTGCCCGAGATCTTCGTGGGCCACGACGTGCTGCCGGTGGATGGCTACGGCCACGAGCTGCTGGCCGTGCTGCGCTGGCTGGCTCCGCCCGGCGTCGAGGACCCGACCGTTGTCCTCCTGACGCCCGGCATCTTCAACTCCGCCTACTTCGAGCACCTCTACCTGGCCAAGCAGATGGGCGTGCAGCTGGTCGAGGGCTCCGACCTGCTCGTCGACCGGGATCGCGTTTTCATGCGCACCACCGCTGGTCTCCGCCCTGTGCACGTCATCTACCGCCGCGTGGACGACGAGTTCATGGACCCACTCGCCGGGCGGGGCGACAGCCTCATCGGCGTGCCCGGCTTGGTGGGCGCCTACCGCGCCGGCGGCGTGGCCCTCGCCAACGGCCTCGGCAACGGGGTGGCCGACGACAAGGCCGTCTACGCCCTGGTGCCGGACATGATCCGCTACTACCTGGGCGAGGAGCCACTCTTGGGCAGCGTCCCCACCTTCCTTTGTGCGCGGCCCGACGAGCGGCGGCACGTCATCGCCCACCTCGAGGAGATGGTGGTGAAGGCCGTTGCCCAGTCCGGCGGCTACGGGATGTTGATCGGGCCGATGTCGACCGCGGCCCAGCGGGAACGAATGCGCCGCCGCGTCGAGGCCCGGCCCCGCGACTACATCGCCCAACCCGTCATCGACCTCTCGGTGCAGCCGGCGTTGCTGGCCGCCGGCCGCGCCAGCCGCCACCAGGACCTGCGGCCCTTCGTTCTCACCGGGCCCGAGGTCGCGGTGCTGCCCGGTGGCCTGACCCGAGTGGCGCTGCGACCCGGGTCTCTGGTTGTGAACAGCTCCCAGGGCGGGGGCAGCCGCGACACCTGGGTTCTGGCTGGCTGATGGCTCTGCTCAGCCGCCTCGCCACCACCCTCTACGTCTTCGGCCGGGAGCTGGAGTCGGTTGAGCACCTGGCCCGCCTGACCCGCGTTCACGCCGAGCTTTCCCTCGACCGCTCCATGCCCCGGGATCGCCGCACCTGGCCGGCCTTCATGGAGCTCTGTGGAGCGTCGGCGCCGCGCCAGGTATCCCGGGACGAAGCGCTGCGCCTGGTGCTCAGCGGGCCCGACGGGCCGTCAGTCAGGCGCTCAGTGGAGGCCGCGCGGCGGGCGGCCCAGTCGGTGCGGCCGTCTTTGTCCACCGAGGTCTACGAGCAGGTCAACGCGCTCTACTGGCGCGCTCTGGAGGAGGGCTGGGAAGGTGGACTCTATGAGCGCCTGCACGAGGTCGAGCTGGCCGCGCAGCTCGTGGCGGGCCTGGTCGAGGACACGATGCCCCACGACGAGGCCTGGGACTTCCTCCACCTCGGCCGGTTCCTGGCTCGGGCCGGCAACGTGACCCGGGTGGTGGTCCGCAAATCGCGCGAGCTGGCCGCGGTGGGCGAGGACGCGGTCGCCTGGAGCAGCGTACTCCGCTGTCTCAACTCGTTCGAGGCCTACCGGCTGGGAGTCATCGCCGAGGTGCGGCGCGAGGAGGTGATCGGCTTCCTGCTCTTCGACCGGGCCAGCCCGCGCTCGGCCGGCTTCTGCGTGGCCGAGGCCCTCGCCTCCGTCGAACGCGTCGACCCAGGGCCAGTGTCCGGCCGCTCTCAGCGCGCCCTCGGCCGCCTGGCCGCCCGCTTCGCGTACGCCGACCCGGCCGAGGTGGCCCGAGCGCCCGGACGCTTTGGGACCGAGTTCGACCGGCTCCAGGTGGACGTGGCGCGGGCGCTTCGCGAGTCGTACTTTCAGCCCCTCGAGGTTGCCGGCGACGGACGGGGCGCCGGCTTCAGCGGCCAGCCCCAGCAGCAACAGCAGCAGCCCCGGCAATGACCCGCTACGAGGTCGTCCACACCACCGCCTACAGATATAGCGGCAAGGTGCGGGAATCGCACATGGAGCTTCGTCTCCGGCCTATCGACGGCCAGGGCCAGCGTCTTGTCCAACACCGCCTCGAGATTCGTCCCGAGGTGCGCCCGCTCACGTACCGAGACGGCTTCGGCAACACCGTGCACACGTTCAGCCTGCTCCCGGTGCACGACCACCTGGACATCGTCAGTCGGGCGGTGGTCGAGACGGGCCTCACTCCCGACGTCCCGGCCGCGGATGAGGTCTTCCCCCACGACCTCCTGCTCTTCCGGCCGCCGATAGTGGCGGCGCCGGGCGTGCAGACGCTCGCCCGCCGCGCCGGGCTGCAGGAACCGCCAACCGCCGAGGCCGTGGACGCGGCCATGCGCCGCCTGGTCGAGGCGGTGGCTCACGATTTCACCTACAACCCCGCCGCGACCACCGTCACCACCGCCGTGGACGACGTGCTGCGCCTCCGGAGCGGGGTTTGCCAGGACTTCGCCCACCTCATGATCGCCGTCTCCCGCGCGCTCGGGGTGCCCGCCCGCTACGTGAGCGGCTACGTCTACGCTGGATCCGGCGAGCCGTTGATCGGCGCCTCCCACGCGTGGATGGAGGCCTGGACCGCGGAGCGAGGCTGGCTGGCCTACGACGCCACCCACCCCGGGCTCCGGCTGGAGCGCTACGTCCGGGTCGCGGTCGGGCGCGACTACCGCGACGCCGCCCCCACTCGGGGCGTCTACCTGGGCGCTGTCACGGGCAGAATGCGGGTGGAGGTCGAGACGCGACCCCTCGGCGACGCCTCCGGACGAGGCCCCGCGCGGGCGCGGTCCGGAATTGGCCAGGGGTAGGATTGTTGACCCAGCACACAATGCAGCGGACCTTCAACGACCTCACTTTCCAGGCGGCCACGGTGAACGGCTCGGGCAGCCAGTCCGCCAACACCGTCCTGACCCGCGCCATCTTCTCCATGGGCATCCCGGTCTCACCGAAGAACGTGTTCCCTTCCAACATCGAAGGCCTCCCCACCTGGTACCAGCTGCGCATCAGCGAACGTGGCTACCAGGCCCGCGCCAACGACCCGGACCTGCTCGTGGCTCTCAACCCTCAGACCTGGCGCGAGGACCTGGCCGGGGTTCGGCCGGGCGGAGCCGTGGTGCACGAGGCCGCCTACGGGGCGGCGGGCGCGCGCGACGATGTGGAGTACTTCCCCGTCCCCTTCGCGAAGCTGGCCAAGAGCGAGATCAAGAGCGACACGCTGCGCAAGCAGCTGACCAACCTCCTCTACGTGGGCATCGTGGCGGGACTCCTGGAGATGCCCTTCGAAGCGGTCGAGCACGGCATCCAGCGCACGTTCGTCTCCAAGCCCAAAGCCTGGCAGGTCAACGTGGACGCCGCCCGCGCCGGCTACGAGTACTGGCGGGAGCACTTCTCCGACCGCCCAATCGACCGGGCCCTGCGGCCGATGACGGGCGCCGTCGAGGGCCTGGTGCTCGTCGAGGGCAACCAGGCCGTGGCTCTCGGCTGCCTGATGGGCGGCTGCACGGTGGCGGCCTGGTATCCGATCACTCCCTCTTCCAGCGTCTGCGAGAATCTGATCGCCTACGCCGACCGCTTCCGCCTGGACCCGGCGACGGGACGGCGGCAGATCGCCATCGTCCAGGCTGAAGATGAGCTGGCCGCGGTGGGCATGGCCATCGGCGCGGGCTGGGCGGGCGCGCGGGCGATGACCTCGACCAGTGGCCCTGGCATCTCGCTCATGGCCGAGTTCACGGGCCTGGCGTACTACGCCGAGGTGCCTGTGGTCATCTTCGACATCCAGCGCATCGGGCCGTCGACCGGCCTGCCCACGCGCACGTCGCAGGCGGACGTCGGCTTCGTCTACACGCTGAGCCACGGCGACACGAAGCATCTCGTGCTCCTGCCGGGCACGGCCGAGGAGTGCTACGAGCTGGCCCAGACCGCGTTCGACCTGGCCGATCGCTTCCAGGCCCCCGTGTTCGTTCTCTCCGACCTCGACCTGGGCATGAACCTCTGGATGTCGCAGCGGTTCCGATACCCGGAGCGGCCGTTCGATCGCGGCAAGCTGCTGTCGGCCCAGGACCTGGAGCGGCTGGGCGGAGAGTGGGCCCGATACGCGGACGTGGACGGGGACGGGATTCCCTACCGCACCCTGCCCGGCACCGACAACCCGCACGCGGCCTACTTCACCCGCGGTTCCGGGCACGACGAGCACGCCCGCTACACCGAGAGCGCAGAGGCTTACGCCCGGAACATGGACCGCCTGGCCCGAAAGCACGAGACCGCCCGCGAGGCGATGCCCCCGCCTATCGTCGAGGGCGAGGGCGAGGCGATGGGTCTGATCGCGTTTGGCAGCACGCATCACGCCGTGCTCGAGGCCCGCGACGTGCTCCAGGATCGGGGGATGCCGTTCGACTACCTGCGCGTGCGGGCTCTGCCCCTGGCGAGGTCCGTGGCGGAGTTCGTGGCAGCCCACGAGCGCGTGTACGTAGTCGAGCAGAACCGGGATGGCCAGCTCTATGACCTGTTGCGACTGGAGCTGGCTCCGGAGCTCGCCGGCCGCCTGCGTTCGATCCGGAACTACGATGGGCGCCCGATCCCGGCCGCCGCCATCACCCGGCCCCTGTTGGAGCTGGAGGCGGTACCGGCGTGACGAGCTCGAGGACGCGGCGCTGATGCCGACGACTCTCAACCGGATCGGCCTCGCTCGCGACGCCTACAAGGGCGCGGCCACGACACTCTGCGCCGGCTGCGGCCACAACTCCATCACCAACCACATGATCAAGGCGCTTTACGAGCTGGGGATCGAGCCTCGCCGCCTGGCCAAGATGAGCGGCATCGGCTGCTCCTCCAAGACCCCCGCCTACTTCGTCGAAGGGGCCCACGGCTTCAACGCGGTCCACGGCCGAATGCCCGCCGTGACTACCGGGGCACAGGTGGCCAACCGCGAGCTCGTCATGCTGGGCGTGTCAGGCGACGGCGACAGCATGTCCATCGGCCTGGGCCAGTTCATGCACCTCATCCGGCGCAACGTGGACTGCACCTACATCATCGAGGACAACGGCACCTACGGCCTGACCAAGGGCCAGTTCTCGGCCACGGCCGACATCGGCTCGGTGCAAAAGAAGGGAAGCGTCAACACCTACATGCCCATCGACCCGTGCGCCGTCGCCCTCACGCTCGGCTGCAGCTTCGTCGCCCGCTCCTTCTCCGGCGACGGCAAGCAACTGGTGCCCCTGATCAAGGCCGCGCTGGCGCACCGCGGTACGGCCATCCTGGACGTGATCTCGCCCTGCGTCACCTTCAACGACCACGACGGCTCGACCAAGAGCTACAGCTGGGTCAAAGAGCACGACGACCAGATCCAGGACGTCTCCTTCATCCCCTTCTTCGAGGAGATCCAGGCCGATTACGAGCCTGGCACAGTGCACGACGTCGAGCTGCACGACGGCTCCCACCTGCTGCTGCACAAGCTGGGCGAGGACCACGACCCGTCCGACCGCCTGGGCGCGATCAAGCTGCTGGAGGAGAGCCGCGAGCGCGGCCACCTGCTCACCGGCCTGCTCTACCTCGACGAGTCGGCCGAGGACTTCGCGGCTCGGGAGAGGCTGCCGGAGCGGCCGTTGCACGAGCTCGACGAGTCCGCCCTGCGCCTCAGCCGCGAGCAGTTCGACGGCCTGATGGCCGAGCTCACGTAGCACTCTCGGAATCGGCGCTCGACCCGACGGCCGTGGCCGCCGAGCTGGCCCGCCGCGACCCGGCCCTGGCCCGGATCATCCAGATGGTCGGTCCACCCCTTCTGCGGGAGGCCCACGGCACCCATTTCGAGGCGCTGGTGCGCTCGATCACCTTCCAGCAGCTGGCTGGGGCGGCGGCGGCTGCGATCCACGGGCGGCTGGTGACGGCGCTGGACGGCCGGGTGACCCCCGAATCCGTCCTGGCGCAGCCGGATGAGCGCCTTCGCGGAGCGGGGCTATCGGGCTCCAAGATGGCCTCGATCCGCGACCTGGCCGCGCGCGCGGTGGCGGGCATCGTGCCCCTGGACGACCTCGATTCGATGACGGATGACGAGGTGGTGGCGGGTCTCTCACAGGTCCGCGGAATCGGCCGCTGGACGGCCGAGATGTTCTTGATGTTCCAGCTCCGAAGGCCCGACGTCTGGCCGGTGGACGACCTCGGGGTGCGCAAGGGCTACGCCAAGCTTCACGGGCTGGAGGCGCCGCCCCCGCCCAAGGCGCTGGCGGGTCTCGGCGATCCGTACCGGCCCTACCGGTCGGCCGCCGCCTGGTACTGCTGGCGGGCCGCGGAGACGGTGCTGCCGGACTGAGCCTTGGCGCCAGCCGTCCTCTCCAGTTGGAAGGATTCGATGAGGCGACCGGCGATGCTGAACTGAGGCGGCCGGTCGGCCGGGTCGGGCAGGGCCTCGAGATCGAACCACCGCGCATCGCGCAGTTCCGACTCCTGGATCCGGATCTCGCCGTCGGCGTAGTCGGCCCAAAAGCCGGCCATGAGCTGGCTCGGAAACGGCCAGCACTGGCTGCCCCGATATCGGATCTCCCCAACGGCCAGCCCCACTTCCTCCCGGACCTCGCGGGCCACCGCCTGCTCCAGCGTCTCACCCGGCTCCACAAAACCCGCCAGGAGGGCGTAAAAGCCGGTTCGGAAGCGGTGGTCGCCGGCCAGCAGCACCTGGGTGCGGCCGCGATGGTGACGATGCACCAGGGTGATGACAGCGGGCGTGATGCGAGGGAAGAAGAGAGCCCCGCAAGAAGTGCACACGCGCGCGCGGTCGCGGTCCGCAAGCCGTGTCGGGGCCGAGCAGCGACCGCAGAACCGGTGGTCGCGCCACCAGTCCAAGGTCTGCGAGGCGCGCGCGGCCATCGCCACCAACTCCGGGTCCTCGACCCGCGCGAAGACTTCGCGCAGGCCCACCGCCACCAGCCCGGCTGGGGCCCGGGCCACGGTCAGGGCGTGGCAGCTGTGACCCCGCCATGTGCCCAGGAGCGTGGGCACCAGGCCGTCCGCGTTCGGGCCGAACAGCTCCAGCTCGGGTGGCTCGAGATCGTCCTCACGCAGCCACAGACGACCCTCGGTGAACGCAAATACGAGCGGCGGCGCCGGGGATGGGCTCACGGCGATCAATGATGCCCCCGTAGGCGCCGTACGAGAGCGCCGAACGCCGGACGGCAGCTGGACAAGTTGGTCGCGCCCGGTAGCCTGATCGTAGTGGTCGACACCCCGCGGCGCCGCCCCGAGCCCGGCGAGGGCTGGGAACCGAGCCTGCGCGAGTGGCGGACGCTGGTTCCCATCTTTCGCGCCCAGACGGCGACGCCCCTGCTGGCGGTGGCCGGCGCGCTTTCCGCGCCGGCGGGTGCGGGCGGGGTCGTCCTGGGACTCGTGGAGCTGCCGCCGCGCCGGCTGCCCCACCTCAACCGCGTGGTGGAGAGACGGCGCCTGGACCTGCTGCGCTGGCTCGCGACCGTCGACACGGATGAGCGCCAGGTCGGACTCACGGTGCAGATGCGGGTCAGCCACGACGTCCCGTTGGGGGTCCGGGAGGCGGTCTACGAGAACGACTCCAACCTCATCGTGGTGGAGTGGCCCGGCGTCTCGACCCGGCGGCCCAAGCTACTAGGTGCCGTCCTCGAGGAGCTGACCTCGAACCCGCCCGCGGACCTCGCCCTGGTGCGCCCGGCCCTGGCCCCGAAGCCCGACGGGCGGCCGCCGGCCAACATCCTCGTGCCCATCCGGGGCGGCCCCAACGCCCGGCTCGCGATGCGGGTGGCGGACACGATCGCCGAATCGGCGGGCGCCCATCTGACCTTCTTGCACGTGATCGATGGCAGCGACCACCCGCGCCGCCGGCGGGCGCTGGCCGACTCGTTCCAGCGCATGGTCGGACAGGTCCGCCACCGCGACGTCGAGGTCCTGGTCCGGGCTGCCCAGCGAGGTGACCCGGGAGCCGCGATCCTACGCGAGTCGCGCGGCTTCGACATGGTCGTGATGGGCGCCTTCGCGGAGCCGCAGCTGCCTCCGGTCCTGGTTCGCTCGGAGCTGGCGACGATGGTTCGCCGGCTGTCCGGGACGGTGATCCTGACCCGCACCGCGGGCTGACCTCAGCTCGCGGCGAGCAGGCGGCGGTAGAGGTCGAAGGTCTCGGCGTCGAAGGCCACGAGGCGCGCGAGCTCCAGGTCGGTGGGCGTGGCTTTCAGCGTCTCCACGGCCACGCACGCGGCGGCCTCGCGCGGGTAGCCGTAGATCCCGGTCGAGATCGCTGGGAAGGCGATCGAGCGCGCCCCCAGTTCACCCGCTATCTCCAATGACCGCCGATAGCAACCGGCCAGCAGGTCGGCTTCGCCCTCGGTGCCGCCGCGCCAGACCGGGCCGACCG
>JALYZG010000162.1 GCA_030948965.1 Candidatus Dormiibacterota bacterium
CACCGCCAGGTGGTCGGGGTGGGAGGCGCCGATGGGGAAATTGATCGAGCGCAGTGGGGTGTGGGTCAGAACCAAATCCGGCCGGAAGCGGCGGATCTCTCGCGTGATGACCTTGCGCAGCTCCACCGTAGGCGCCAGATGGCCGTCGGGGAGGCCGAGAAAGACCACGTCGCGCACCCCCAGCACCTCGGCCGCGGCGCGCTGCTCGCGGTAGCGCACGGCGCTCAGCTCCTGGTTGGGCACTGCCGGGTCCTCGCCGCCCTGCGAGCCGTCCGTGCAGATGCAGTAGTAGACCTCGCTGCCGGCTGCCGCCATCCGCGCCACGACCGCTCCGAACCCGAACTCGGGGTCGTCGGGATGGGCGGACACGACCAGGACGCGATCGAAGTGACGATCGCCGTTGCTCAGCGCGGGGTCAGCTGTCTCGCTCACTCTCAACGAGGGTAAGGGATGCCCAGGCGCCGCCGCCGGCTCGTTCCCGCAGGGTCACGTCCCCGCTCATGGCCCGGGCCAGGCCTCGGGCGACGTAGAGGCCGAGTCCCAGGCCGGAGGCGCCTGCGTGCAGGCGGGCGAAGCGGGCGAAGGCGGCCTCGGTCCGATCAGGAGGCAGGCCGTCACCGCCGTCCAGGACGTCCATGTGAACGTCCGTGTCCTCCCGCCGGACCCGCACCTCGATCGTCCCCGCCCCGTGGACCAGCGCGTTGGCCAGCAGGGCGCGCACGGCCCTGGCTGTATAGCCGCGGTCAGCGGTCACGCGCAGCCCCGGCGGCCCCGGATTGACTTGAAACTCGCGCTGCTCGTCCAGCCGGCGCGCGCGGCGCACGGACTCCACGATCAGGGGCGCCACCGCCACCGGCTCGAGGTCGACGCTCAGGTCCCCGGCGGCAATGTGAACGGCGGCGAGTATGTCCTCGATCATCTCCGCCATGTCCTCTGCGCCCGAGTCGATCAGGCGCAGCATCTCGTCCCGACTCTCCGGCTCCATTTCGTATTGGGCCTCCAGGAGCAGCGTGGCGGCGCCCCGGATCACGGTCAGTGGGCGCCGCAGCTCGTGCCCCAGCGCGTTCATCGCCTCCAGGTCGGCGGACAGGTCAGGCGCCAACCTAGCTCTCTCTGGCGGGGGTCGCGAGCGTGCGCTGGCGGACCACCTCGTACAGGAGGGCGGCGGCCGCTGCGGAAGCGTTCAGGCTCGCCACCTGGCCCCGCATCGGCAGCCGGACGCGGGCGTCGCACCGCTCGCGCACCAGGCGGTGGACGCCCGCCCCCTCCCCGCCGACGACCAGGCAGAGCGGTTGGGTCAGGTCCTGTTCCCAGGGTTGCGACTCGCCTCGGGCATCGAGGGCGACGCACCAGAGGCCCGCTCGGCGCAGCTCGGGGACCGTGCTGGCGAGACCCGCGACGCGAGTCAGCGTGAGGTGCTCGCTGGCCCCTGAGCTGGCCTTCACCGCGGCCCCGGTGAGCGGCGCCGAGCGGCGCTCGGGGAGGATGGCGGCGCCGGCCCCGGCCGCCTCGGCGCTGCGCAGTATGGCGCCCAGGTTCTGTGGGTCCTCGATGCCGTCCAGCGCGACGAGCAGCGTGGGCGGGGCTCTCAGCAAGTCGCGCAGCGGGGTCCAGACGCGCGGCTTCAGCTCGGCCACCACGCCCTGATGCGCCCCCTGGGCCATCGCGCCGATGCGTTCGGCGCTCGTCACCTCGACCGGGACCAGGCCGGCGATCTCGTCCAGTCGGATGTCGGGCTCCAGCCCCGTGGCGATTAGGGCGCGGAGCACGCGACCGGCCCTGGCCGCCTCGAGGACCGCGTTGCGCCCGTACACGATCTCGGTCCGCGGCCTCGGCCGGTCGCCGGGGCGCCGCGTACGAGCCGGCGGCGGACGCTCCGGGCGGCCCCTGCCTCGCTGCTTCATCCAGCGAGGCAGGGTAACCGGATCTGCTCTACGGCGCGGTCAGCTGGTCGACTGGGCCGACGTTCTGGAGCAGGCCCTGCAGCTGGGCGAAGTTGAAGCCGGCCGGCGCCAGCCGGGACTTGAAGACCTCGAAGTCGACCGGCAGGAGCGCCCACGCCTCATCGACGTAGGCCTTCCAGAACGCCCAGTCCATGCGCTGCATCCGACCCCAGGTGACAACCGTCAGGCCCGACGCGTCGTAGCCCACGACGTTCACGGCGTGCCCGCCCCAGCCGCCGGCCTGGCCGTCCGGCCCCGCGACCGGGGTCCAGACATGGCCGACCTGGGCCTGGGCTGACTTGGGCATGGCGATGCCGATGTAGAGGCCGCTGAACATCCAGGTCGCGGCCCGGACCAGCGGCTGGTTCGACGGGTCGACCGCTGCATAGGCGAAGACGTGGTCGCCGGCCAGGCCGGCGCCGCCGCGCATGACGCGCAGCACCGTGAGCTCGCTGGCCCCGTTGTCCTGCCCGCCGTTGACGAGGTCGTAGAGCGTGACGATGTCCTGGTCACTGAGGATTCGGGCGCTGCCCGCCGCCTCCTGGCTCCAGACCTCGAGCATGTGCCCGAGCGCGGCGCAGGTACAGTCGCCCAGCCGGTCGTTGGCGTACATCGGCCAGTCCTTGATGCCGACGGTGAGATCGAGCATGGCCGGCGCGGACGGTACGGTCGGAGCCAGCAGGTCGGTGAGCTGGATGGTGCGCGGATCGTCCAAGCGAGGACCGCGGCCGAGGCGCATGCCGGGGACTTTGATGTTCTCCATGACCGAATTCTGGGTCCGGACCGC
The DNA here is from genome assembly GCA_030948965.1 of Candidatus Dormiibacterota bacterium. Taxonomy (GTDB): domain Bacteria; phylum Chloroflexota; class Dormibacteria; order Dormibacterales; family Dormibacteraceae; genus JALYZG01. The sequence continues at coordinate 2,731 of JALYZG010000162.1, forward strand.
GATTTCGCCAATGAGGCCGGCGCGGAGCCTGCCGGGCGGATCGCCCAGCAGGCTGAGCTTGCCTGATTCCTGAGTCAGCTTGTATCACGTTTTCTCGCCCAGTACGCGGTGAGCGGGTCTCTAGCGCTCACCGGACTGTGTCGGTTCCAGCAGGACCACCACCTGAGCGGCGATTCCCTCCTGGCGGCCGAGCGCGCCGAGGCCCTCTGGCGAGGTCGCTTTCACTCCCACTCTCTCGGGCTCCACTCCCAGCCGGTCAGCCAGGAGGGCGGCCATCTGGCGCAGGTGGGGCTGCAGCTTGGGGGCTTCGGCGGTAACGACCGAGTCCAGATTGACCACCCGCCAGCCGGCCGCGCCGACCTTCTTCATCGTCTCTGATAGAAGGTCAAGCGAGGAGGCGCCGCCGTAGATCGGGTCGCTGTCCGGGAAGTGCTCACCTATGGTGCCGAGGGCCGCCGCGCCGAGCAGGGCGTCGATGACGGCGTGGGTCAGAACGTCGGCGTCGGAATGGCCCTCTAGACCACGTGGGTGGTCAAGCGTCACGCCGCCGAGGATGAGCGGCCGTCCCCACATGAGGGGGTGGACGTCATAGCCGATGCCGGCTCTCACCCGCCGCAGGCGGGATCGTGGCAGGTCACGGGGATCGCCTCGATCTGACCGACCTCCACGTCCGCCGCCGCCTGCACTGAGAACTGCTGCTCCAGGCCGCTCACCTCCGTGTGGCCCCCGCCCAACCAGTACTCGTCCACGCGCACCCCCCAGGTCTGGGTCGCGACCACGTGGTAAGGCGCAGGCTCGCTGATCGTGTCGTACGAATGCGTGACCGTGGAGCTGCCGTCCGGCGGGTGAATGTCCTGGCCAAAGCCGCTCTCGTCCGCGTAGTGGCTTGTCTGGCCGTCGCCGTAGTTCCAGTCGACCCCGATCAGTCCAAGGCTGACCACGAAGGTGAAGACCCGCGAGCGGCCGTGACCGTCTGGAGGTCCGATGATGGTGACCTGCCAGCGCCTGAGGGGACTCTGCTGTCCGTTGAGACTCCAGCCCTGGACCGCGTACTGCACCGGCAGGTTGACGACGGCGCCGACCTTCGGCGGCTGCGCCGGCCGTGGCCAGCGGGTGATGGTGCCCGCCACCACATCCTGGTTGAGGCCGGCTTCCAGCGTCACCACCGGCTGCTGGCAGGCGGCGTCACATGGGGGCGGGTCGGGCGTGTAGGCCTCGGTCTTGATGCAGGGGTCGAAAGCCGAGGTGCCGGCCCCCTCGGGTCGGTACTGGCGGCCGCACTCGACCCATGAGCCACCGGCGCAGCGGCTGCCGTCCCACTTGCCAGTTCGGTCGTAGCTGGCATAGACGAGCTCGTGGTAGAGATCGGCCTGCGACGCGGCCAGGCCGGTGCCGGCCAGATCGGTCGTGGCGACGAGGGTGCTGGTGGCGGAGTTCGGAGTCGGCGCCTCGGGGCCGGGCGGCCCGTTCCAGGATCCGGTGCGAAGTCCGCTGGGGCTGATCTGGGTGAGGTTGATGCCCGGCGTCCATGTGGTGCTGCAGGCGCTGCCGATCTGGACCGCTGGGCCCGAGATGGGAGCGCGGTTGCCGCCACTGTTGCTGGTGAAGAAGGTCTGGCCTCCGGCGCAGGTGATAGCCACGCCCTCGGCCAGGTCGGCCTGCGTTACCTGATGGGTGAGGATCGCGGTCGTCGTCTTGCCGCAATGCTCTGCTGC
>JALYZG010000197.1 GCA_030948965.1 Candidatus Dormiibacterota bacterium
GCCAGCGCCAGGCTCGGGCCGAGGACGGGACCGCCGCCCCAGCGCGCGGCCGCCGGGAGCAGCAGGACGGCGGCCAGGGCCAGGCCGCCGAGGAGCCTGCCGCCCAGGTTCCGCGTGCCGAGGCCGAGCTCGGCCGGGCGCAGGCCCACGGCCAGCAGGCAGAGGAGGAGGCCGCCGGCAATGAGGCTCGGCGCCTCCCACCCGGGCACGCGGGCAAGCAGCGCCCGACCGAACTCGGCGCCGAGCGCCAGCGCCAGCAGCAGGCCCGCTCGCAGCGCGAGCGTTGGGCGCCGGCCGGCTGCGGCGATCACCGCGCGAAGGCTAGCCGCCGAAGGCCGCTCGCGCCAGCTGACCCACGAGGAAGAGGTTGAGGAGAACGATCAGCCCGACGACCAGGAAGGCGGCCACGTTGGTCACGCGGCTGTTGACCAGGTCGCCCATCAGCGAGCGGTCGCGGCAGAAGATCAGCAGCGGCACGAGAGCGAACGGGATGCCGAACGAGAGCGCCACCTGGCTCGCCACGAGCGCCGAGATGGGGTTCACGCCGATGGCGATCACGACCAGAGCGGGGAGCATCGTCAGCGTGCGCCGCAGGAAGATCGGAATCCGGCGCCGGATGAAACCCTGCATCACCACTTGGCCGGCCATGGTGCCGACGGACGAGGAGGAGAGGCCGCTGGCCAGCAGACCGAGCCCGAAGAAGAGGTCGGCGTGGGCGCCGAGCACCCGGCCCAAGGTGTGGGAGGCCTGCGCCAGGTCGGGGACGGCGTCCGGCCGCCAGGGCTGGAAGGCGGCGGCCGCGGTGGCCATCATGGCCAGGTTGACGACCCCCGCGATGGTCATGGCGATGACCACGTCCCAGCGCTCGAAACTGTAGATGCGGCGCTTGGCGGCCTCGGTCGCCCCCACCACCCGCTGCTGGGTGAGCGCCGAGTGGAGGTAGATGACGTGGGGCATGACGGTGGCGCCGAGGATGCCCGCCGCGAGGACCACGCTGCCGGTGCCATGGAAGCTGGGCACGAACAGGCCCTGCGCCACGGCCGACGGGGCGGGCCGCGCCAGGATGACCTCGAAAGCGAAAGCCACCACGATGACGCCGACGAGGCCGGCGATGACGGCCTCCACCGGGCGGAAGCCGCGGGCCTGGAGGCTGAGGATAGCGAAGGCCGCGACCCCGGTCAGCAGGCCCGCCACCAGGAGCGGGATGTGGAAGAGCAGGTTCAGCCCCACCGCCGCGCCCACGAACTCGGCCAGGTCGGTGGCCATGGCGATGACCTCGGCCTGCACCCAGAGCCCGATGCTGAGCCAGCGCGGGAAGCGCTCCCGGCAGACCTCGGGCAGGTTCCGGCCGGTGGCGATGCCGAGCTTGGCGCTCATCGCCTGGATCAGCATCGCCATCAGGTTGGCCGCCAGCACGACCCAGAGCAGCGTGTAGCCGTATTGCGCCCCACCCTGGACGTTGGTGGCGAAGTTGCCGGGGTCGACATACGCCACCGCGGCCACGAAGGCCGGCCCCAGGAAGGGCAGCAGCGCCCGCACCCCCCTCGTGTGGCCGTTGAGGGAACGCTCCGCTGCTTGCAGGACGCGGCGCTCCCCGGGCAGGGCCGTGCCGGCCGGCTCGAAAGCGGAGACTGCCTCGAAAGGCTCTTCCAGGGCGGCCGCGGCTGAGGCGGCCCGGACGTCCGGGCGCTCGGTCAGATCCGCCCTCAAGCGACGAACACCTCGCGCGCGAGACCGAGCGGGACCTGGCGCTGCCGGGTGCCCAACCGGACGGCGATGGGGCCCTCGTACTGGCTCTCGCGCAGGACCGCCAGCTGCGCCCCCAGCTTCAGGCCCAACCGGCCCAGCTCGCGGAGCTTGCCCGGGTCGCGGTCCGACACGCGCCGCACCGTCACCGTCTCAGTGCGCCGCACCTCCGCCAGGCTGCGGTAGCGCGCGCTCGCCACCCGACCGGCGCGACTGGGGATGGGATCGCCGTGGCAGTCGATCTGAGGCCGGCCCAAGCTCTGAAAGATCCTGTCCTCCAGGCGCTCCGAGATCACGTGCTCCAGCAGCTCCGCCTCCTCGTGGACCTCGTCCCAGCCGAAGCCGAGCTTTTCGACCAGGAACATCTCCACGAGCCGGTGATGCCGGACCATCTCCAATGCCACCGTCTCGCCTTCGGCCGTGAGGCCCGCGCCGCGATAGCGGTCGTGGTGGACGAGGGCGAGCGCCGCCAGCTTGCCCAGCATCTCGGTCGCCGAAGCCGGCGAGACGCCAAGGCGCTCGGCCAGCTGCGAGGTGTTGACCAGAGACGCCCCGCCGCCGAGGTGGTAGAGGGCCTTCAGGTAGTCCTGCTGAGACCGCGTCAGGCTGCGCCGAGGACTTTCGATCACAGCCACCGAGTTAGGCATGCCTAAATCATACATTTGGCATGCCATAGATTGCAAACTGCGGCAATGGAGCCGCTGCAGACCCTGTACGAGGCGCCGGGGCATGAGGCCTCGCTGCCCGCCGAGCTGGAGCGCGCCTACGGCGGCGGCCTGGAGCTGGCGGAGGACTGCCTGGCCGCCAACTTCGTGGCCTCGCTCGACGGGGTGGTGGCGCTCGAGGGCCGCCGCGGCTCGGGCGGCACTCTGTCCCAGGCGGACGTCGCAGACCGCTTCCTCATGGGCCTTCTCCGCTCGCTGGCCGACGTCATCGTTGTGGGCGCGGGCACGATGCGCGCGGACGGCGGCCAGCCCTGGGACGCGGCCCGCCTGTCGCCCGAGCATGCAGCCGCGTACGCCAGCCTGGGCCGAGCCCCGGCGGTGCTGGCTGTCGTCACGGCCGGTGGGGATGTGGATCCGGCCGAGCCGGGCCTGGACGGCGGGGTGTTGCTGACGACCGACGCCGGGGCGGCGCAATTGCGGGGCCGGTTGCCGGCGTCGTGCCGTCTCGTCGCCGGGGGCGAGAGCCTGGGCGGGGCCGAGATCCGAGCGGCGCTGCGAGCGCTCGGCTATCGCCGCCTGCTGACGGAGGGCGGCCCCCACCTTCTGGGCCAGTTCGTGCGCGACAGCGCTCTCGACGAGCTCTTCCTCACCGTCGCCCCGGTGCTGGCCGGCGCCGGCGGCAACCGCCTGAGCCTACTCCCGGGTTTGGCCCTACCGGCGGCAGGCTTCGCGCCGGCTCGGCTGCTCAGCGTCAAGAATCACGGCTCGCACCTCTTCCTGCGCTACGGGCTGAACCGCTCGGCGCCCGCGTAGACGTTGAAGCGCCCGGCGCGCAGGAAGCCCGCCAGGCCGATTCCAAAGCGACGCGCGGTCTCGACCGCCAGCGAGCTGGGCGCGCCCACGCAGGCCACCACCGGGATGCCGGCCACCGCCGCCTTGGCCACGATCTCGTAGCCGCCGCGGCCGCTGACGACGAGGACGTGTCCGTCGAGCGGCAGCAGCGCCTCCAGGAGCCGCCTGCCCACGACCTTGTCGACGGCGTTGTGGCGGCCCACGTCTTCACGCAGCAGCACCGAGTCCCCGGCCGTCGTGAACAGGCCGGCCGCGTGCAGGCCGCCCGTCCGGCCGAAGAGCTCCTGGCCCGCGCGGAGCCGCGCCGGCAGCTCCACGAGGACTGAGGCGGCCAGGCGCAGACCCGGCGCGACGACTGCCGCGTCGAGCGCCAGGGACTCGATCGTGGTCGCACCGCAGACGCCGCAGGCGGACGAGCTGAGCAGCGAGCGCTGCACGTCGCGCCCCGGGGGCACCGCCAGGCGCACGTCCACCGCGTTGGACTCGACCAGGTCGGCCAGCACGAGCCCGGTCACGGCGCCGGTCGCGTCCGGCTCGCCGGACTCCACGCTGACCCCAACCTCGCGCACGTCGCCGCGGGCAGTGATGACTCGTTCGGCGAAGAGCAGGCCGAGTGCCAGCTCGACGTCCTGGCCGGGGGTGCGCATGACGACGCTCAGCGGCCGGCCGTCGAGCAGTATCTGCAGCGGCTCCTCTGCTGCGAGGGCGTCCGGGCCATCCTTGAAGCCCCCCGCGGCCCAGCTCAGGACCGACGTCGTGACAGCCGCCGAGCGCGCCATCCTCCCAGTGTCCCCCCTGGAGCTCAGTTCCAGGCCGCCAGCCGGCTCCGCGCGGCCAGCGGGGCGGTGCGGACCTCGAAGCCCTGCCAGTGGGTGACGCGCGCCGCGTCCAGCCGGTACGCCTCGCCCTCCGGCAAGCGCCGATATCTCGCGAGGAGAAAGGTCCGGGCGGTCGGGTCGGGCACGAGAAGGCCGCGGAGGCATGCGCCTCGCTGCTGCGTGGCCCGGCTGGGATGGCGGCGTTCGACCGCCAGTGCCGCCGGCACGGCCTCAGCGGGGCGC
>JALYZG010000201.1 GCA_030948965.1 Candidatus Dormiibacterota bacterium
GTCTTCGACTGGTTGACCGCGGTGAGCTGGAACCTGCCCGCCTTCAGCACGTGTGGAACCGACTTTCCATTGGATCGCCTCGGCTGGCTCGCCCGTGCAGAGATCGTCTTTGGCGTGCTCGACGCCGATACAGCCGGTCGCGAAGCAGCGGAGCGACTGGGCGCAGCACTCGGCCGCCGGTGGTGCCCGATCGCGCTACCCGACGGCTGCGACCTGAACGATCTCGGGCGCCGGCCGGACGGACGGGCGCTGTTCTTTCGCTTGACGGCAGCTGCGAAACGCACGGAGGTACAGGCATGACAGCGACAACTGAGACAAAGCGGCTGCAGATTGAGCGGAACCGGGCGGCCCGACGTCGACTGCGTGCGGGCGTGCTCCGCCTCGGCGGCTATCTCGGGTGGGACCGCCAGAGGGTCGTCGGCTTTTGCGAGGCCACGACCGGTCGACCCTGGCGGCGGTGCGATCGGACCGCACTGTTGCAGGTCCTGGGCGCGTTTGCGGAAGTTGCGGCCTGCGTCCGGGCGGCAGGTCACATGACCCCCATCGGCGGTTCCGCCGACCCCGAGCTCGCCGGCGCAGACGCAGACGCAGCGATAGGCGCCAGGAGATGAGCCACGCTGGGTTGGTCGGGGTCGGAGAAAGGCGGGCCGAGCGACCGGCGGATCTGAGGCCGAGGAGGTAAGCAAATGTTTGTTCGCATCGAACGACGACGCCCAGCGGCACCGTCAGACACCGCGGGGACGGTCGGGCCGGCCGCGCAATTGTTCGAGATCGTCAGCCCGCGGACCAACGCGGCCAGCTACACGCCGATCGAGCACCTCTTTGCGGCGTTGGCGCGCGAAGGGGGTGTCTCACTGGAGCTCGGGGCCGACACGACCGCCCGGCGCTTTTACGCGCGCGTTGGGCAGGCACGTGCTCGCGAACTGCTGGAAGCCCAGCTCGGCGCCGCGTATCCCCAGGCGCGCTTGCGTCCGGCCGCAGGCGACCCCGCTCGGCTGTTGCCTGGCGAGCAAGTCGCCGCTACGCGTCTGGGCTTGCGCGAGCCGGAGTACCTGCCGCTGCGCATACTGCGCGACAGCGAGTTGATCGCCGAGCGCGCGCCCCAGGCCGATCCCTTGCTCGGCGTTCTGGCCGCACTGGGAAGCATGCCGCCCGGGTGGCGAGCGTTGGCCCAGCTCGTCCTGCAGCCGGCGCCGAGAGACTGGGCCCGTCGCCATCTGCGACGCTCGCTCGAGCACGCCCTCGAGCCCGAGCGCACCGAGCGCGCCCAATCGAACCGCATCGGGTCCGTCGGGTGGGGCGGGGTCGTAGTAGCGGCGGCGTTCCTCGCGGCAGTAATTGCTTTGCCGCGGCTGTGGGCGCTGTATATGGCGCACGGCTGGCTCCCCCTCGTCCTGCTTGGAGTGCCCGCAACAATCGGTCTCCTGGGCCTGTACGCGCTGTGGATGCGTCTGGTGGCCCGCCCGCTTTACGACCTGGAATTGGTCAAGGAAAAGCTCACTCGGCCGGCGGCCAGAGCCGAACTCCGCCTGGTGGTCTTCGCCCCGACGGAGGTGGCACCGGCTGACATCCAGGCACGGCTGGAACACGTCGCGGCGGCGTATCACGCCTACGACCTGGAGCGCGGCAACGGACTCGTTGCGCGCTCTCTTGCGTTGCCCGACGGAGCCGGTGCCTTGTGCACGCCCGTACCCGTTGGAGCCCTGCGAAAATTGGCCATCCTCACCACCCGTGAGTTGGCTGGACTCTGGCACCTGGTCCAGGCTGCCGACGACGTGGCCCTGGTCGAGCGCACCACCGCTCGGCGTTTTCTGCCATTGCCAGAAACTGTCGCGGACGGAGCGCGGATCGGGGTCGCGGAGGATGGTGTCGGGCATGCGGTTGCCGTCCACATCGGTCCAACGCTCCTCCGGCGCCACGCGCTGTTGGTGGCCAAGACGCGCAAAGGCAAGTCCGCGCTACTGAGCCGCCTCTGGCAGCAGCTGGTCGACCTACCGGAAACAGCCGGCCAGCTCGCGCCAACCG
>JALYZG010000226.1 GCA_030948965.1 Candidatus Dormiibacterota bacterium
GACCGGGCTTCCGGCCGCGAGCCGCTCTCTTGGCCCAGCTCGCCTTTGCGGTCGCGGTCCTCGGCCCGGCGCTGGCCGCCGGCAGCGTGCGGCCCTCGACGCTGGGGCTGGTGACGGTCCCGCTCCAACTGCCGGTAAAGATCGCGGGCGCGATCCTCTTCCTGCTGGCTCTGCCCGCGGTCCTGGGCCTGCTGCCCGCCACCCGCTCGGGCGCCCTCCTCACCCGGGCTGCGCTCTGGCTGCCGTGCTGCGGGCTCGGCGCGAGCCTCTACGTGCCGGCCGGTGGCGCCGATGTCGGCGGCCTTCTCCTCTTTGCGGCCGCGAGCGCCGCCACCGGGACGGTGGCCGTTGCCGGGGCGCGGCTCCTGCCCGGGATCGCCCGATCCGATCTCTACTGGGCGGCGCTGGCCGGGGTGGCGGCGGTCACGCTGGCCCTGGCCGCCGTCGCGGCCGCGCGCGGCTGAGTCAAGTACAATCGCTAACCGTGCCCAAAGCGGAAGGCTCAGCCACGGCCGTCGTAGTGAGCGGCGGCAAGCAGTATCGGGTTGGCGCCGGCGATCGCATCCTCGTGGATCGTGTCGCCGCCGAGCCCGGCGCCGAGCTGGAGTTCGAGCGCGTGCTCATGCTCACCGCCGGCGGCGCGACCAAGGTGCTCCCCGCCGAGCTCGAAGGCGAGACGGTCACGGCCCGCGTGCTGCGGCACACGCGCGGGCCCAAGATCGACGTCCTCCGCTACAAGTCCAAGAAGCGCGTGCGCGTCCGTCGCGGGGCGAGGGCCGACCTCACCGCCCTGGAAATTCTTGCCGTAGGCGGCATGGAGGCGGCGGTGGAGGCCGATGTTCCGAGTGAGGCGGAGTCCGAGTAGATGGCGCACAAGAAGGGCGGCGGCTCCTCCCGCAACGGCCGGGACTCCAATCCCCAGATGCCGGGGGTCAAGATCTACGGCGGCCAGCTGGTGACCGCCGGCTCGATCCTCGTGCGCCAACGCGGCACCAACATCCGTGCCGGGTCGGGTGTGGGCGAGGGCCGCGATCACACGCTGTTCGCCACGCTGGACGGCACCGTCAGCTATCAGCGGGTGGGCAAGGACGGGCGTCGCGTGTCGATCTCGCCGCCGCTCTAGCCGGCGCCCTAAAGATGGCACCCGGGCCTGAGCACCGGGACCGCCGCCCAGGCGTCTTCGTCGACAGCGCCGCCGTGGACGTCCGCGGCGGTGACGGCGGGCGCGGCGCCGTTTCCTTCCGCCACGAGCCCTTCGTGCCGCGCGGCGGCCCGGACGGCGGCGACGGAGGGCGCGGGGGCTCGATCGTCATCGTCGCCACCGACGAGGTGGCGTCGCTGTCGGAATACGTACGCCGGCGGCGATGGCGCGCCCCCGACGGCCGCCCTGGCGCCGGCGGCCTCAAGGCTGGCCGGTCGGGGCAGGACGTGCGCCTCCCGGTCCCAGTCGGCACGGTGGTCGAGGAGCCCGCCACGGGGGCAACATTGGGCGATCTCGACCGGCCCGGCGCGGAGGTGACCGTCGCGGCTGGCGGCCGCGGGGGACGCGGCAACGTGCACTTCAAGAGCTCGGTCCGGCAGGCGCCCGGGGTCGCCGAACCCGGCCGCCCGGGCGAGCAACGCCAGCTTGCGCTGGACCTCAAGCTGATCGCGGACGCGGGCCTGGTGGGGCCGCCCAACGCCGGCAAGTCCTCACTCCTGCGAGCGGTCTCGGCGGCCACGCCCAAGGTCGGCGACTATCCCTTCACCACCCTCGACCCCGAGCTGGGGGTGGCCACCGCCGGTTCCGGCCAGCGGCTGGTGGTGGCCGACGTTCCGGGCCTGATCGAGGGCGCGGCGGACGGGGCGGGCCTGGGCCTGCGCTTTCTCCGCCACGTCGAGCGCACTCGGGTGCTGATCTACGTCGTGGACGGGGCGGTGGCGGACCCCTGGGCTGACCTCCAGACGGTCCGCCGAGAGGTCGAAGCCTATTCCCCCGGCCTGGCCCACAGGCCGAGCCTGACGGCGGTGAACAAGATCGACCTCGACGCCGCCTCGCGGCTGCGGGCCCGGAGCCGCCGGCGGGGGGTGCACTGGGTTTCAGCCCGCACCGGCGAGGGGG
>JALYZG010000229.1 GCA_030948965.1 Candidatus Dormiibacterota bacterium
ATTCCCGATGTCTGTCGCACCGCGGCAACACGAGACTCGACGTCACCCTCGAGGCCGAACGCGTTGTCAAGGATCTGACGGATGACCTCGGCCTCGGACAGCCGCTCCAGCCGTGCGTGGAGGGCAAGCCGACTCCGCTGCTCCTCGGTCAGGTACATCTGTGTCCGCCGCATACATCACCGTGTACATCGTAAGAGGCGAGCGTCGATTGGGGCCGGGGCCGCCCGGCCAGATACCGTGAGAGGGCGAGATGCATCCTGACCCTGTCGCTTCCGGCGCCCTCATCTGGACTCGACGGTGAGGCGGCCGGCCCTGCGACTCCTGATGTCGCTCCTGGTGCTGAGCTGGCTGGCCGGGCTCGGCGCTCAGACCGCTCACGCGGAGGCCGCCGCCTCCCTGGTTCCAGTGGGCTCCGACAGCCTCGGTGCCCGCGGGCTCAATGCCGCCCTTGCCATTGCCGACCACTGCGCCTTTGTCGGCAGCCGCGGCTCCGGCGCGGTCGAGATCGTCAACATCTCCGATCCCTATCAGCCGGTCACCGCCGGTCAGATCCCCGGCCTGGGCCTCAGCACCGCGCGGGAGCTGCGCGCGGTCGCGGATCAGCGCCTGCTGATAGTCATGACCTATGCCCTGGCGGCCGGGGGCACCAATCGCTTCGACTTCTATCGGTGGGACACCGACTGTACGGGGGCGGCGAAGGTCGGGACGTATAACTTCGGCGCTCGCCCGCCGCACGAATTCTATCTCTGGCATCTCGGGACTCGAACCCTCCTCTTCACGACGATGTTTGGCGCCGGCAACCCCGCGCTCCAAGTAATCGACGCCAGCGATCCTGTCCATCCGAGCCTCAGCGGAGGGTGGGACGCACCGGTCGGAGAGCTGCATTCGATATCACTCAGCGCGGACGGCACGCGCGCCTACCTGGCCCTCTGGAGAGGCGGCTTACTCGTTGCCGATGCCGCCGACTTCACCAGCTTTCGACCCAACCCGACCCTGCGTCTGATCACTCCGTCAGCCAGCGCGATCCCGGCTCCTCCCGGCGGCAACGTGCACAGCGCGGTGCAGATACCAGGCCGCAACCTGGTGGTGCTGACGGATGAGCGTTATCAGCCTGCTTGTCCCTACGGCCCGGCCCGGCTCATTGACATCTCAGACGCGGCCAAGCCGCGCCTGGTGTCGGTCATGAGCGCGCCCGAAAACAGTGCGGCCGTCTGTGCCCAGTCGGCCCGGAACACGTACACCAGCCACAACCCGACGCTCACGCCCGACCTGGCGCTGATCACCTGGTATGCCAGCGGGATTCAGATCTTCGATACGGCGGACCCCGCCAACCCGGTGCGGCTGGCCGAGTTTAGAGCCCAGGGCCAACTCCCTGGCGCCATTGATAGCCAGTTGGGCGGGCTGCCCACCACGATGACATGGAGCTATCCGATCATTCGCGACGGCTTGATCTATGTCGCGGACATAAATCAGGGGCTGTTCGTCTTGCGATACCAGGGGCCACATCAGGCTGAGGTTGAGGGCCTCGCCTTCTCCGAAGGCAACAGCAGCCTCACCGCGAATCTACCCGTGCCCACCCCGCCCACGGCCGCTGCCGTCTCGCCGGCGAGCAGCCCCGTCGTGGCCGCCGGGCGAGCTGCACAAGGGCCCAGAGCCGCCGGCATCTCTTTCTGGCCGGTCATAGTGGCGGCGGTCGGCTTCCTGCTCGTCGGACTTGGCGGCCTGCTGTTTCTGAGGCGCGCCCGGACGGGCTGCTGAGTGGTGCTGGCGCCGGCGGATCGACCCCTCGTAGGCTCGTGAGAGGTGCCACCGCCGGCGGATCGACCGTCAGTTGGCCGGCGCTACTTGACCTCGACAGTCGCGCCTGCCTCCTTGAGCTTGGCCGACGCGCTGTCCGCGTCCTCCTTGCTGACGTTCTCGAGGACATTCTTGGGCGTGGCGTCGACCAGGTCCTTGGCCTCTTTGAGCCCGAGCTGCGTGATCTCGCGCACGGCCTTGATGACGTTGATCTTGCTCCCGCCGATCGCGGTCAGGGTGAGGGTGAACTCCGTCTGCTCCTCGGCCTCCTCCGCTGGCGCGGCCTGGGCCGCGGCGGCCGCGGGCGCGGCCACCGCCGCGGCGGCCTTGATGCCGAACTCGTCCTCGATGGCCTTGATGGCCTCGACCACGTCGAGCACGCTCCAGTCCTTGAGCGCCTCCACGAAATCCTTGGGGCTGATCTTTGGGCTTGCGCTGCCCGCTGCGGCTGTCGCCATTTCTACGCTGCCTCCAACTTGTTGCGGTACGCCTCGAGCAGGCCGACGAGCTCCTGCACCGGGGCTTGGATGGTGCCGACGAGCTGCGCGATGGGACTGCTGAGAGTGCCCAGGAGCTGGGCCAGCAGAACCTCGCGCGTGGGCAGATCGGCGGTCTGCCGGACCTGGTCGGCGTTCATGACGCGGCCCTCCAAGAGGCCGCCCACGATGTCCAGCCGGGTGCGGGTCTGGCGCGAGAACTCGGCCAGTAGGCGGGCCGGGGCACTCAGCTCGCCAAAGCCAAAGGCGATGGCGACAGGACCCTTTAGCTGCTCCTGCAGCTCTCCGTGTCCGGCCTCAACCGCCGCGCGCCGAGCGAGAGTGTCCTTGACCACCCGGTACTCCACGTCCTGCGCACGCAGTCGCCCGCGCAGGTCCCGGAGCTGGGCCACGGTCAGGCCGCGGTAGTCCGTGAGCACCGCCGCTTTGGCCTCTTTGAGCTTGTCCGTGAGCAGCTCGACGTGCTCGACTTTGTCAGATCTCGGCATTGATGACCTCCGTGCCGGCAGACGGCACGTGAGGCCAGGCGCCTCCGACGTGGTGCCTCGGCGGGGAATTAAGGCCTTGGGGCCACCCGCTGTCTGCGGCGGTCGCTGAGTATACCGGGGTCGGCCCGCGGAGCCGCCCTTGACCAAAATCTGATAATCTGATGCTGTGCGAATCATGACCGCAGCCCAAGCTTCCCGGCGATTCGCGGCCGTACTCGACGAAGCCGAGAGCGGAGAGACGATTGTGGTCACGCGCGGCGGGCGTCGGGTCGCCATCATCTCGCCCGCGACGAGTGCCAACGGCGCGGCCCTGATCGAGACAACTCGTCGTTGGGCGGCTTCACGCGCGCTCGACCCCGACTTCGGTCGCGATGTAGCCGAGGCCAGGAGCATGGCGGAACTCGACAGGGATCCGTGGGCCAACGTCTGATCCTCGACACAAGCGTGGTCATAGCCGGGGCGCGTGGCGATCTCGACCTTGGACGGGTATTCGGCGGCGAGGACGACGTCGTGCTGCCGGCCATCACCTTGGCCGAGTACATGACTGGCGTTTTGCTTGCTGATTCCGAGGCCAGACGGGCCGAACGACGGGCATTCCTGGAAGAAGTTCTGGCCGTGACGCCGGTCGAGGTCTACACCCCGGCGGTGGCCGAGCACCATGCCGCCCTACTGGCGCACGTGCGCCGGACGGGCACTTCGCACGGTGCTCACGATCTGATCATCGCCGCTACGGCCCGGGCGACCGGGCGCCTGCTGCTCAGCAGCGACGAGCGAGCACGGTTCAACGACCTGCCCAAGGTAGCGGCCCGGCTGGTCCGGGCCTGACCACGGCGTCGCCGCCGACAGGTGGTTGCGCTTTACGCCGTCGTCAGCTTGGCCGCTTCCCTCACGTCCACCGGCACCGACGGGCCCATGGTCGTCGAAAGGTACAGGGTGCGCAGGTACTGGCCCTTGGAGGCCGACGGCTTGTTGCGCACCAGCGCCTCGACCAGCGCGGCCAGGTTCTGGTGCAGAGCCTCTTCGGTGAACGAGACCTTGCCGATGGCGACGTGGATGATGCCGAACTTGTCGGTCCTGAACTCCACCCGGCCGCCCTTGACCTCGCGCACCGCCCGGCCCACGTCGAACGTGACCGTGCCCGACTTGGGGTTGGGCATGAGCCCGCGCGGGCCGAGGATCTTGCCCAGCGGGCCGACCTTGCTCATCATGTCCGGGGTCGCGATGGCGACGTCGAAGTCCGTCCAGCCGCTCTGGATCCGGGCCACGAGATCGTCGGCGCCGACGTAGTCCGCGCCCGCCTCCTGGGCCTCCTTGGCCTTGTCGCCGCCCACGAAACAGAGGACGCGCACGGTCTTGCCGGTGCCGTTGGGCAGGGCCACCGCGCCCCGCACCATCTGGTCCGCGTGCCGGGGGTCGACGCCAAGGCGGACGTGGGCCTCGACGGTGGCGTCGAACCGCGCGGGGCTGGTGTCTCGCGCCAGCTGCACCGCATCCACCGGGGCCAGGCCGTCGGCCCCGTTGCCGCCCAGCGCGGCCGTGATCTTGGTCAGGGCCTCCTCGTAGCGCTTGCCGTGCTTAGCCAACGACTTCGAGCCCCATCGAGCGCGCGGTGCCCTCGATCATTTTCATGGCGGCCCCCATCTCATACGAGTTGAGGTCCTTGGACTTGGCTTCGGCGATCGTCCGCACCTGGTCACGCGTGACCGAGCCCACCTTCTCCCGGCGGCCCTTGGGCGATCCCTTCTCGATGCCCGCGGCGCGCTTCAGCATGTTGACGGTCGGCGGCGTCTTGAGGATGAACGTGAAGCTGCGGTCCTCGAAGATGGTGATCTCGGCCGGCACCACGTCCCCGGCCTGCGCGGCCGTGCGCTCGTTGTAGGACCTCGTGAACTCCATGATGTTCACGCCGTGCGGCCCGAGGGCCGTCCCGACCGGCGGCGCCGGCGTCGCCTTGCCAGCCTGCAGCTCGATCTTCAGGACTGCGCGGACTTTCTTCTTCTTCCCCACTGGGCTCTCCTAGATGTGTCGTCCCCGGGGACCGCCGGGCCTAATGAACCTTCTCGACCTGCAGCAGGTCGAGCTCGACCGGGGTCTCGCGGCCGAACATATTGACCAACACCTTGAGCTTGCCCTTCTCGGGGTTGATCTCGTCGACCTTGCCCAGGAAGTCCGCAAACGGACCGTCGACGACCCGTACGCTCTCTCCGACCTGGAACTCGACCCGGATCTGGGGCTCCTGCCGGACCTGCTTCAGAATGGTCTTCAGCTCGCTCTCCATCAGCGCCACCGGCTGGTTGCCGGAGCCGACGAAGCTGGTCACGCCGGGAGTGTTCCGCACGACGTACCAGGACTCCTCGGACATGACCATCTTGACCAGGATGTAGCCGGGGTAGATGCGCTTTTGGACGTGCCGCCGCTTCCCGTCCTTGATCTCGATCTCGTCTTCCATCGGCACGAAGACCTCGAGGATGCGGTCGTGCATGTCCATCGACTCGATGCGCTTTTCGAGGTTCTTCTTGACCTTCTCCTCGTGGCCGGAGTAGGCGTGGATCACGAACCACTGCGGCTCCAGCCCCGTCGTAATGCTCGCCCGTTCGATCGCCATGACTACCCCTTCGTGACCGCGCTGTAGATGAACCGCTTGACGAAGCCCTGAAGAGCACTGTCCACGCCCCAGATGAAGAGGGCGATGACCGCGACCGTGAAGATCACGACCAGCGTGTACCGGTAGAGCTCGGGCGGGGTCGGCCAGACGACCTTCCGCAACTCGTCGATGGTCTCCCGCAGGAAGCGGATAACTCCGCCTTCACTCTGTGGCGTCTCGCTGCGGCGGCGGGCCTGGGTGGCCATGGGCCTACTTGGTCTCCCGGTGTGGCGTGTGGTGGCGGCACCAGCGGCAGTATTTCTTCAGCTCCAGCCGGTCAGGGTCGTTCTTCTTGTTCTTGACCGTCGTGTAGTTACGACGCTTGCACTCGTTGCACTGGAGGGTGATTATCGTTTCCATAGTTCGTCTTGTCGCTTGGGCACAGAAAAGCAAGCCCAGGCTCACCCGGGCAGAGCCAATGTTACCAGAAGGGATGGCCGCCCCAACCCGTCCCGGCACCGCTCCACCCCTACGATGGGAGCTGCATTGAGCGCGACCGACACCCTCGTCGTGCTGCACGGCGACCAGACCGGCGAGGAGCTCCTGGAGCAGGCCCTCCGCCTGGCCCTACCCGGCGTCTCCGGGGTGGAGATTGCGCTCTCCCACTTCGACCTTTCGCTCGGCCACCGCCGGGAGACGGCGAACGCGGTGGTGCGCGAGGCCGCGGACGCGATGCGCGTCGCCGGCTATGGCCTCAAGGCGGCGACCATCACGCCTGAGGGCCGGGAGGACGTGGGCAGCCCCAACGCGATCCTGCGCAAGTCCGTCGACGGCCGCGTCATCGTCCGCACGGGCCGCCGAATTCCGGGAGTGCGACCCCCGATCGCGGTCTTTGCGCCCATTTCGGTCATCCGGATGGCCGTCGACGACGCCTACGGAGCCAAGGAGTGGCGCGAGGGCGAGGACCTGGAGGAGTGGGCCTATCGCACCGAGAAGGTGAGCCGCCGGACGTGCCGGATAGTCGCCGAGTACTCGTTCCACCACGCCCGCCGGATCGGCGCCCGGGTGTTCGGAGGCCCGAAGTGGACGGTGAGCCCCATCTACGAGGGGATGCTCAAAGAGGAGATGGACCGCGCCGCCGCCGCCAGCCCGGACGTGCGCTACAGCCCGCTCCTGATCGATGCCACTTACGCCGCCCTCCTCGCCACCTCCGGCGAGGCGCTGGTCATCCCGGCCTTGAACCGGGACGGGGACAACCTGAGCGACCTCGTGATGCAGATGTTCGGCTCCATCGCCGGCGCCGAGTCAACGCTGCTCGCCTTCGACCACAACACCGAGGTCACGGTGGCGATGAGCGAGGCGCCGCACGGCACGGCACCCTCCCTCGAGGGCAAGAACGTGGCCAACCCCATGGCCATGATCCTGGCCCTCGCCTCCGTTCTGCACTACATGCACGGCGGCGCCGCCCACAGTGCCTCGCGCGCGATCTACGAAGCGACGCTGGAGGCGGTGGCGGACGGCGTGCGCACGGCCGACCTCGGCGGCCACGCCTCCACCACCGAGTTCACCGAGGAGGTGGTGCGGCGGGTGCAGACCAAGCTCGACGTGTGGGGGGCGCTCTCCGATCTAGTGCCCTGAGGCGGGGTTCTGGAAGGGGAGGCCTGCCTCCCCTTGCCCGTTATCCGGTTTCTAGGCGGCGGAAGCCCTCGGCGTACTCGAGGCCGTGGCGCTCACCGGTCTGGCGCATGCGGTCGCGGATCCATTTCTCAGGTGTGCCGGGTTCCATGTCCGGCTTTTGGAACTGGCTGGCGTGGCAGAGGATGGCCTGCATCTTCTTGTCCATGAAGGGCGCTGCATCGATGATCACATCCGGCTGGTCGAGCCCGCCCACCCAGACCTCTTTCACCTTGTGGGGCTCGAAACCCTCGGTCAGCAAGTCGCGGTAAGCGCGGGGGTTGCGGGCGTCCGGGTAGACGGCGTCCAGGGCCGCGGACCCCACGGCGCGGTGATCCGGGTGACTCCCCGCGATCCGCTGATAGTTACGTTCGGGGGTCGGGCAGACCACCCGGTCCGGCCGGACCTGCCTGATCACCCGGGCCAGGTCCCTGCGC
>JALYZG010000243.1 GCA_030948965.1 Candidatus Dormiibacterota bacterium
ACTCGGAGGTCGTCGATGAGGAACGCTCCGACCTGTACGCAACAATGCGGCAAACCAAGTTGCTCCCCGACAAGCCAGGCGCCGAATTCCGCCGCCTCGTGGACCAGGACGTCCGGAGACCAGCGCCGGCAAAGCGCGCGAAGGTCGGGAACCATCCGCCGCGTGTTAACTCGCGCGTAGAGGTTGGCCAGAAAGTAGCGCTCACCCTCCTGGCCTCCCCGCCGGATTGCCTCGGCCATGATCGACTCAACCTCCGCGTCAGCGCCATCGCGGCCTACTCCGAAGGCTTCGAAGCCGATCGGGTCGAGCACCGGTCCCAGAAATGACAGCGGACCTGCGAAGGCCACCTCGTTGCCCCGTCGACGCAACTCACCGGCCAATGGGATCAGCGGATGCAGGTGGCCCAGCCCACCGGTGGTCGTGAACAGCACCCGGCGTGGATCAGCCACGGGGTTCCACTTCGAGAATCACGTCTGGCTCGCAGCGAAGCCATCGAAATGCCGTGAACAGTCGCCCCGCAATCGGGTATCTGCGATGAAGGGATCGGAGCGCCGGTGCCACGGCATCGTGGTCGAGAATCCGTGCGTGGCCAGCGACCCCATCCGCCAGTCGGCGCCCTCGGCTGTCGCAGCCTGCAATCTCGACCAGGTCCGAATGCTGGAGGCGCCGGAACTTACCAGAGCGCCGCGAGATCCGCACAAGCAGCCTCTGGCCGTGAGGAACGAAGAGCACCGGGGTCGAGACGGCCCGGCCGTCTCGTCGATAGGTGACCAGATCAACGAACCGGTACGCGGCGAGTGCCGAGGTGGTCGACGAGTCCATACCGGTCCTCCATTTAACCGGACGAGGTGTACGCCAATTATTATTTCGGGACACATGCTGTCCGGTCAAGTAATATTCTAGAAATGCCAAGGCCCTATCTCCAGCGAGCCCGCGCTGAGTCGGCAGCCGATACTCGAAGGCGAATCCTCGACGCGGCTAGGAATGTCCTGGTGGACTCGGACCCGGCGGACTTCAGCGTTGCGGTCGTGGCCAGCCGGGCGTCGGTGTCCAGATCAACGCTCTACGAAGCCTTCGAGTCCAGGGCGGGTCTCATCCGCGCCCTGCTGGAGGACGCTCTGGCCGCGGCCGGATACCAACGCCTGGTCGACCTGATATCGCTCCCCGATCCTCGCGAAGCCACACTCCAGGGCCTGGCATACGGGTGTGTCATGTACTCCGCACAGCATCCAGTGCTCCAGCGCCTGGTTCTGCTCGCTCGGCTGGATCCGGAGGCGGCAGAGTTGATGCAGAAGTCTGATCAGGGCCGCGCCGACAGCATGCGGTGGATGGCCGAACGACTTGCGGCAGCTGGTTATCTCAAGGCCGGGACCGAAGTGGCGGAGGCAGCCGCTCTGCTTTGGATCCTGACCAGCTTTCCCACGTTCGACCAACTCTATTCCGGGTGGGGGTTGGCGTCGAAGGCTTGCGGAAATCTACTGACTTCCGTGGCGCGGAGCAGCCTTCTCAGCGCTTAACCTCGTTGCCCTCAGACTGAGCGTCCAGCATGCCGCCAGCAAGGCCGACGCGCCGTAGGTTCGACAAGGAATGCTTTGGTGGACCCGGGGGGATTCGAACCCCCGACCTTCTGAATGCCATTCAGACGCGCTCCCAACTGCGCCACGGGCCCACGCAAGGCGGGTGTAAAGGATACCGGGCTGGCTGCGCCCGGAGCCTAGCGGCCCGGGACGAACCCGAGGATGGCGCCGGCCAAGAGGCCGAGCACGAGCAGAGCGCCCGCTCGGCGGGTGTGGACGAAGGTGACGGCCGCATACCAGAGGGGCCAGACCGGGAAGTTCTCCGGGCGCTTGGCCGGTCGGGTCCGGCGCAGGTAGGGCCAGCTTTTGCGGAGCCGCGTCAGTGCCAGCAGGGCGACCAGCGCCGTCCAGGGCAGTGAGCCGAGCGGGATCAGCACCGCCACCGTCACGTAGAAGGCCACCATCAAGCCCAGCGTCACGGCCCGCGCTACCCGCTCGCCGAGCAGCACTGGAAGCGTACCGATGCCCAGTGGCGCGTCCCATTCCAACTTGTCGATGTGCTTGCCGAAGAGGACGGTGGTGCAGAGGATCGAATAGGGGATCGAGGCCGCCAGCACCTGCCAGGGCAGGTGGCCGGTCGCCGCGAAATAGGTGCCGCCGACCATGAGGGGCCCCCAGACCAAAAAGACCACCGGCTCGCCGAGACCTCGCTTCTTGAAGCGCAGCACCGGCGCCGCATAGCCGACCGAGCCCAGCAGGCCCAGCACGGCGAAGACGACGACCGGCCAGCCTCGAAACGCCGTCAGGGTGACCAGGATCGCCAGGTCCAGCAGGTTCAAGACCAGGAAGGCGATCACCAGCGTCCGCCGGGTGGCCATCCCCGACAGCACCGGGTGCGGGGCGTAGAGCGCCCGCGGGTAGTCGGCAGTGTCCGCGCCCATCGACTCGTCGAAGATGTCGTTCACGACGTTGTTGCCGGCGTGGGCGAACACGATCCCCAGCGCGGCCAGCAGGAAG
>JALYZG010000245.1 GCA_030948965.1 Candidatus Dormiibacterota bacterium
GCACTGTTCCGCGCCACGTACGGGCCAATCACACCGAGGCAGGCGGGCTCGGGCGCGCGACGCGGTACCGCCGGTGACGGTCCGTCATCGGTGTCCGAGAGCCGGCCGTGAACTCGGCATGCGATTAGATTCGGCGTGGAAGACCAGCTAAATCGCTGCGTCGCGGTCGCCACTGTTCCGGTAGTAACCATAGCCTTGCCGCCTCCGATACCCGCCTACGGCACCGAGGATTAGCCCCCCGCTCGTTGACCGTCGCATTTCGGCGAGTTGCGCGAGAGGGCGGCGTCCGCAGCTGGGGCGCGCATGTTCCAATGCTGGCCGTCCTCCCACGCCTGGCGCCTCTGCGCGGCCACTGGCCAGTCCGCGCATAGGGCCGGGCAGTCCTGGTGGAGATCGGCAAACTGAAGGATGTCCAGCAGCGCTACCTATAGGAAACGAGCCGCGAGCGACAGGTCTCTGTCGCGCTCGATACATCATGCGAGCCTTCGCCGCGATGGATCATGGCATCGCTCCGACCCGCGGCTTACCATCGGCCCGGGATTGTCGGCCAGGGCAGCCTCGCCTGCAATGAGGCAAGTGTGCTCATCGACCGCCACCAGCCCCAGCATCCGCCACCTGGTGGTTCTGGGCCGCTTACCCGACCAGGGGCACCTGGTGCTGCTTTCCGCCGATGCTGGAGCTGGTGTCAGTGTGACTCAGGTCGACGATCACCTGTCCGCTGGCGAAGACGTCGTTCTGAAGTAGAGGCGGTAGCTCTTGCCCATCGGCACATCAAAGGTAAGCGCGCTGGCCGGCTTGTCCCCTGCCGCGATCTCGCCGTCCGGCGGCTTCGGAACGCTCGAGACGAACGTCTCGCTAGCCGTCGAGAACCGGGGCACGCAATCAGTCACGGTGCGTGAGGCTGACCCACCGAGTCGATGCCATCGGGTGGTGCGAAACCCAAAGAGGCGGTCTCGAGCAGCTCGGCAGGCATGGTCTCGTTACTCGATGGGCGGTTCCGAAAAGGTACCCTTCCGGAGGCTTGGCTTAAGCTTCCTCGACGGGTTCGCGGCCCACGCTATCCTCGTGACCCCCATTTCGGATGGCGGTGGGGAAGTTGTGTCCCGAACCGGAGGTCGCCGAGGGTTAGCGAGTCGGCGCGGGCCCGGTTGCGCGCAAACCGGCTAAGCGGTGGATTCACGGACGGTCGCGGCACGCTATCTACCTGACGAGCGACAATGGGCAGCGCAGGCCCAGGTACGTCTCGGCAGACACCTCTTCTAGTTGGACCGACCACAATTCCCCTCCCTCGTGTTCCTCAACCGACTAGATCTAGTATCTGCACTGCACGTCTACGCTACCCCTTGCGCAAGGCCCCCCCGAAGGTGTAGTCTGGTGGCAATGCCGAAAGTGCGTAGGCGGAGTTGCACCGATAGTGCCAAGCTCATAAGCCCAAACACTACGGGACTCACTATTAGGGTCGGTTCGGGGGTCGGCATCGGTTGCTGAGCCTGGCTAAGATCGGGCGCGGCCGGGAGGAATACCACCTCTCCGCCGTCGGCCACGGCGCGAGCATGTACTACTCCGAACGGGGCGAGGTGGCGGGGGTCTGGATGGGCAGCGGTGCCGAAGCCCTCGGCCTCCAGGGTCAGGTCCGGGACCAGTCACTGCTGGCCCTCCTGGCCGGCTACGCGCCTGATGCTCGACGCCTGCCCAACGGGGTCTGGGAGGGGCGGGAGCTGGTGCCGGCTCCGGCCGGTGGGCAGCACATGCCCGGCATCGACGCCACCTTCAAGGCGCCCAAGTCGGTCTCCTTGCTCTGGGCCTTCGGGTGCGACGTCCAGCTCGGTGAGACCACCCTCGACGAGGTCGTCCGCGAGGCCCACGACGAGGCGGTTCGGGAAGCGCTGCGCCATTACGAAGAGCAGGCCGCCTTCGCCCGCCGCGGTCATGCCGGCAAGGAGCATGTCCGAACATCAGGCTTCATCGCCGCCGGCTTCCGGCACCGGACATCGCGGGCGATGGACCCCCATCTGCACACCCACGTGCTGCTGTCCAACGTGGCCGAGCGTGAGGATGGCGCCTGGGGAGCCCTCGACGGCCGGCTGCTCTACGCATGGGCCAAGACCGCCGGCTACCTCTACGAATCGCACCTGCGCGCCGAGCTGACGCGGCGGCTGGGCGTGCAGTGGACCGAGGTCCGCCACGGCATCGCCGACATCGAAGGCATCGAGCGCTTAGTCATCGACGCCTTCAGCAAGCGTCGCGACGAGATCTTGAATGCGCTTCCGGAGGTCGCTGAGCGTCTCAATCATCAGCGTCTGCTCCTCGGTCTGCCACCAATCGATCCGGACAGCCAGGACGCGCTCGACATCGCCAGCCACCAGACCCGAGCCCGCAAGCTCTTGGACACCTCGACCGAGGAGCTGCGGCGAGGGTGGTCGGAGGAGGCCGCCGCCCTTGGGCTCAATCTGGCCACGATCCAGTCGACGCTGGAGCGACTGGCGCCGGAGCGGCGGGGAGCGATCCCGGTCAGCGAGCTGGAAGCGGACATCATCGCCGCCAAGCTGACTCAGCACGCGTCCACCTTCGGACGCCGCGACGCGATCCAGGGCGTGGCCGCGTCACGCCGAGACGGCATGACCGTGAGCGAAGTTCTCGGACACACGGAGACGCTGCTGGAGAGTCCGCGGGCGGTGGAGCTGTCCGGGGATCAGGCGCTGCGCCGTCAGGACCTGATCCGGCTCCGCGACGGCAGCCTGGCGCCGATCCCGACCGACCGGCGCCGATACACGACACCGGACATGCTCGCGGTCGAGCGGGGGATCGTTGACTCTGCGGAGCGCCGCCGGGACGCAGAGGCCGTGGTCGTCGCCGCCGAGGCTGTCGATGGCGCACTGGAGTCGGCGCTGAAGCGGATCCCGACCCTCGGCCACGACCAGGTCGCGGCCGTCTTGCAGGCGAGTTTGTCCGGGGCCGGGGTCGAGATCATGCGGGCGGGTCCGGGCTCCGGTAAGACCACGGTGGCGGGGATCGTGGCCGACGCCTGCGGACGGGCTGGGGTGCCGGTGGTGGCGGTCGCGCTCAGCGCCCGCGCCCGCGATCAGCTCCGCGAGGGCGCCGGCCTCGCCGATGTCCGGACCATCGCCAGCCTGCTCGGGCGTCTGGACATTGGCGCCGAGCTCCAGGTCGGCTCGCTGCTCCTGGTCGACGAGGCGGGCATGGTCGACAGCCGCACCTTCGCCCAGCTGCTGAACCATGCGGAGCAAGCGGGCGTCAAGGTCCTCTGCCTCGGAGATGAGCGTCAGCTACCGGAGATCGACGCGGGCGGCGCATTCCGCGGTCTGGCCGCTCGACTTGGGGCGATCGAGCTCAACCAGAACCGGCGCCAGCTGGCGGGCTGGGAGCGGGAGGCCGTCTTCGCCTACGAGCAGGGGCGGGTGAGCGCGGCGGTGCGGGCCTACGAGGAGCACGGCCGCATCGCCTACGGGGACCCGGCGGAGATGATGCAGGAGATGGTGGTCGCCTACCTCCAGGCCCGCGAACGCGGTCGCCATGTGGTCATGCAGAGTCACGACTGGGCCGACGTCAGCCGCATCAACCTGCTCACCCGGGAAGCCCGGGTCCGGCGGGGGGAGGTGGAGTCCGAGGGCATCCGTTATCACGGGCAGGTGATCGGGGTGGGGGACGAGATCCGCTGCCATGTCGGTGAGGAGCAGCGCCTGGGCGTCATCAACGGCACCGAGGGGACGGTGGTCGCCGTTGACGCCGACCATCGTCAGCTAACGATTGTGGAGGAGGTGGCCGGTTCTCGCATCGTCCTGGGTCGCGACTACCTCGATCACACGGTGGAGGACGGTGGACCGGCCGTCCGTCTCGCCTACTGCAAGACCGAGCATAGCGTGCAGGGCGGCACCTGGCGCGATGACACCTACACTTTCGCCCGGCCCGAGTCCTCGACCCGGGAAGGGCTGTTCGTGGATCTGACCCGCGGTCGGAGCGGCAACTACGTGTTCTTCGCGGGTCCCCGCCTCGTCGAGGATGACTACCATCTGCCGGCGGAGGATTGGACACCGCCGCGCCAGCGCTTGCTGGCCGCGATGACGCGTTCCCACGCCAAGGTGATGGCCATCGACTTGCTCGAAGAGGCAGAAGACGCCGGAACCAGCACCGCCACCGCTCCGATGATCACTCAGTGGGGCACGGTGCGGATGACCGAGAGGCAAGCGGTGTGGCTGGCGGATCTGGGCGCGCTTCCAGAGAATCGCGACGACCTCACTTGGCTCGAGGCCTCCATCCTCATCGATCGCGCTCTCGGATCACCGGACGGCGAGGCAGGGAGGCGCTGGCTTCATGAACAGGGCGCCTCGCCCGAGCAGATCGAGGCCGCGCTGGAGCGGACACAGGAGGGCCTCGGCAGCCCGGATCTGAGCAGATCACCGCACCGTGGCCGGTCTTCCGCAATCCGAGCGGTGCGTGCGAATTTGGAGGAGAGCGCGCCCGACAGCCAAACCCCTGGACAACGCCGGCTACTGGACGCCGTTTGGCGCTGGGAAGAGCGGCTTGGGGAAGAGATCCACGAGCAGAATACCGACGAGGAGCAGCAGATCCGATCGCAGCGTGTCCTTGATCTGGAGGCGCGAGCGGCGGCGGACGGGCTCACACGTGTGCAACGGGAGGAATTGGAGCGGTTGCACAAGCGCGGGCCAGCGCTGAGGCTCCCGCGTGCCGAGACGGTTCGGGCGGTGAGCCGAGCCGAGCAGCGGAGGGCCTACTACCGTGAGACGGCGCACTTCCGCGAAGACCAGATGCCGACGCCGGACCAGCCTCGAGACGTCGGGCTCGGCCCCGAGGTGGAGTAGCGGGAGCGGCCAGCGGCGGCTCAACCGTTGACCGCCCAACTTCCAATCAGCATCATTGCAAAATTCGAGCCAGTTCAGGTGCTCGTCGCTCGCCGGGTCGAGCGAGGTGGTGATCCAAGCGGCGCGCTCGGTCCCGGTT
>JALYZG010000261.1 GCA_030948965.1 Candidatus Dormiibacterota bacterium
GCCCGAAGGAGGCCCGGAAGCGGAGTTGCGCGGGGTCGACGGGCTGCGCCACCATCGCGGCCAGGTCGGCGGTCGAGAGGCGGCGCGAGGGCGCGAGGCAAACCGTGAGGCCGGCGCCGGCCGTGTCCGCGTCGAGGGCGGCCACGCGGTCGGGGCGCAAGGCGGCCAGCCGGGTGGCGAGTAGCGTCGCTACGGTGGTCCGGCCGGCGCCACGGTCGATCGAGACCACCGCCACCGTCACCGCGCGGCGGAGAGGGGTCGCGGCCAGTCCCGGGTCGGCGCGGGGAGCGGGAGCCGGCCGTGGCTGGCGCCCGGGCGCGGCCGCGGTCCTCGGACTGTCGCCGCCAGCCCGTTGCGGAGCCTCTCTGGGCGCCGCGGCCGGCGGCTGTTGCTGGGGCGGAGTCACCCGGCGCGGCAAGGCTACCGGTGCCTCGGTTGAAGTCTCCACGGTCGTCGCGCGGCGGCCTAGGGCCAAGCCGGCGGCCCGGGCCCGAAGCGTCCGGAGCGCGGCCCGGGCCCGCACCGAAAGGTCCAGTCCGGGCAGGAGGTGAGGCACGGGGGCTTCGCCGCCCTCCTGGGCGAGTCGAAGCACGGCGCCGCTCAGGACTCCGCACCCGGCCAGCGTTCGCGCCGGGTCGCAGGGGACGCACCCGCGCGGCCGGAGCACCCAGCGCCGCGCCTCAGCCCCGAGCCCGAGCTGCTCCAGCAACGCCGGCAGCAGGTCGCCCACGATCCGGTCCGCGGGCATTCGCACCAGCGTGCGGCCGGCAGGGCTCTCGACGGTCAGGAGCAGCCAGCCCCGGTCGGTGGTCACGGCCGCGAATCGAGCCCGAAGCCGTCGGCCACGGCGGCCGCCAGCGTCAGGTAGGCCAGGCGGGTGGCCGGGCGCAGGAGGTCCACCTCAACGGGGCCGCCGCGGGCCAGGTGTGGGTCCCACGGCACCCTCACCAGGGCGCGTGTCCGCCTGGCGAAGTGGCGCTCGATCAGGGCGGCGTCAGTACGCGGATCGCCGCCCAGCTGGTTCATGACCACGACCGACTGGCGCGCCATCTCCGCGTATCCGTGCTCGTTCAACCAGTCCAGCGTCAGCGAGGCCACCCGGCCCCCGTCGATGCTGGGCGCGGCGCAGACCACAAGTTGGTCGGCGATACGCAGGATGCCTTGGGTGGCAGGGTCCAGCACGCCGGTCCCAGTGTCGACCAGGATCAAGTTGTAGAAGCGCTCCAGAGCGCCCAGCGCCCGGCGGTAGCCCTCCTCACCCACGGCCTCGGAGATGGCGGGGTCGTTGTCCGACGCCACCACCTCCAGCCGCGAGGCGGCCTGAGAAGTGTGCGCGCGGAGGTCGCTGTAGGCCCGGATGCCTTCGAGGCCGGCCAGCAGCTCGGTCAGGGTCGAGGCGGTTTCGCGCTCGACTCGCGACGCCAGTGAGCCGGCGTCCGGGTTGGCGTCAAGGGCCACCACGCGGTCGCCGCGATGCGACGCGAATATGTGCCCCAGGCCGACGATCGTGGTGGTCTTGCCGATGCCGCCCTTGCGGCTGATGATCGCCACCCGACGGCAGCCGGAGATGCGAGCCCGCACCCGTGCGACCAGCTCCCGTTCGTGCAGCTCGGCAGCGCTGGGACCGAGGTTGATGCGTGTCAGGCGGTGCAGCGTCAGCCGCCAGCCCTGGCGCGGGACGGTGAGCGGCTCGGGACTGCCCAGGCCCTCCGGAAAGCCCTCGTCGGTCGGGGGGGCCGGTGCGTCCCGGGGGGCCGGTGGCGGCGGCGGTCCGCCCGTGCGCGGCGCCCAGCGCTGGCCATCCCACTCCCAGAGGCCGTCCGCCGAGACCTGGCCGAGGACGTTCAAGCCCGCGCGGGCTCCGAGCCCGATCTCGTCCGGTTGCCGGCGGCTTGGACCACGCCGCTATCATGCCTGCGGAGTCCAGCCATGCCTGACCCTAACTCGGACCCGGAGAGGGCGGACCGTCGCCCGCTATCGCCAGAGGACGCGCTCGCGGTCGCAGCGGATCGCCGGCGGCGGATCGTGGCCGCGTTCCGGCTCGGGTCCGAGGCGCGACCCGAACGGCCGGGGCTGCGCTTCGGCCGCGGCTTGGCGGCGGGGGTGGCCTTGGCCTTGGCCGCCGCTCTGATCGTGGGAGTGGCAGGCGTGGTGCGCGGTTCCCTGGCCGCCGCCGGCACGCCCGCACCTCGGGCCACGTCCCAGCCGTCGCCGGTCTCCCGCTGACTGGCACGCGCTTCAGGACCCGCGATCAGCGGGACCGGGCTGCCAGCCCCATCCCGGCTGCCCGCAGCCGGACCACGTCTCTCGCCTCGCGCACACGCACTTCGTCGGCGCCGCTGAAGCGCAGGATCAGCTCCCGCGTCGCCGTCTGCGGGTAGGAGCCGACCGCCACCTCCGGGTGCGACTCCTCCAGCGCCCGCATCACCGGGTAGAACAGCGACTCGGCCGCATGCGTGAAACGAAGTTCCAGAATGACGGGCGCGATGCCGCCGGCCAGGTACTCGGGCTCCACCTCCTCGAGGAAGATGCCGCGCATCTCCGCGGGAACGCCTGGGAGGACGAAGAGGCGGTGGCCTTGGACCTCGTACAGCAGGCCCGGGGCGGTGCCGCGGCGGTTGCGGAAGACGCGGTCGGGTCCGGCCGGGACGCGGGCCATGCGCCGGTTGCCCTCGCCCAGGTCGGGCGTGTCCAGGAGGCCGAGCTCGCGCAGCGTCCGCACCCGCGCCTCCATCCGCTCGATCACCGGCTGCCAAGTCACCAGCTCCCGATCGAGCGCGGCGGCGACCGCCTCGAACGTGCGGTCATCGGGCGTGGGGCCGAGGCCGCCGGAGCAGAAGACGTCCTCGACGTCGGGGTCCGCGAGGTCGCGGTGGACCTGCTCCACGATCTCACTCTGCCGGTCGCGGACGACCGTGATTCGCTTGGCCGGCCGCCCGCAGGCTCGGAGGCGCACCGCCAGCCAGTGGGAGTTGGTGTCGAGCGTGTGCCCGGCCACCAGCTCGTCGCCGATGGCGATGATGGTGGACGCCATCTCCGAACAGGCCAGGTTAGACCGGGACGACCGTGACCGGGCAGCGGACGCCCGGCGCGCGCCCCAGCCGGCCGTCGGCAGTGAGCAGCGCGCAGCTCAAGGCCTCGGCCAGTGCCACGTAGGCGGCATCGTAGGCAGAGAGGTTCTCGCGCAGCTCCCACACCCGTTCCAACAGGCCGACGACGGGGTACCTGGTCGCCCCGAGACGACGCCAGGTGTCGATTGCGCGCCACGCGTCTCCAGGCTCAAGGCGCCTCCGGGCCACCTGCCGACGCAGCCCGTTGACGACCTCTGAGTCGATGAGGTGGGGAGCGTGCAACTGCCCCGCTCCGAGCGAGCCGCGGGCCGGGCCGGCATTGAGCAGGCCTGCCACCACGGCTGAGGCATCGATCACGATCACCGACCGGCGCGCTCGGCTTCGAGGTCGGCCACCAGCTCGGACAGGTCTACGTTGAGGTCGGGCAGGGACCCGAGCAGACTTCGGTTGTCGGCACGCCGGGAAGACTCGGCCAGCTCCCGGACCGCGACGGCGTTGACAGACATGCCATCAACCGCCGCAAGCCTCTCGAGGCGGTCGACGACCTCATCCGGCACGTTGCGCAGATACAGCGTTCGCATGGCGGTATGCTAGCAGGATGCTTGCCATCTGCCGCATCTCTTTTTGTTGATGCGGCGACGAACGGAGGACCTGCACGGCTTTGACGTCCTCACGGGCCTCGACTTCGCCCTCGTTCGAGTTCGCGAGGCCTACGAGAACGGCTATGACGAGATCGAGCTCAAGCACGGCGCGGCCGACGTGCACGAACGCGCCAGCGAGGGC
Organism: Candidatus Dormiibacterota bacterium; assembly: GCA_030948965.1. Lineage (GTDB taxonomy): Bacteria > Chloroflexota > Dormibacteria > Dormibacterales > Dormibacteraceae > JALYZG01. The sequence continues at coordinate 3,855 of JALYZG010000261.1, forward strand.
CGCGGGCGCATCAAGTGGGGGCTTCGCGACCTGCTCGAGAGTGGGCGCCTCGACCGCTGGGCGCGCCGCGGCGAGTCCTGGCCCAGGGCGGCCTCGCTCGTAGTGGCGCTGAAGCGCAACCCCAGCCCCCGGCCCGAGATTTGGAGCCCCAGCCCGAGGCGCGCCCACCGCCGC
>JALYZG010000265.1 GCA_030948965.1 Candidatus Dormiibacterota bacterium
GCTCTCGGGCGGGCGCTCGGTCGACGTGAACGTGGAGCTGGTGGTGGCGAATGCCGCCGCCGCCGCCGGAATCGCTGTCGCCCTGGCGCGCATGGAGGCGGGCGGGTGATCGTCGACGGCCACTTGGACATCGCCTGGAACGCGGTGGCGGACGGCCGTCGGTTCGATGTCCGCACTCCCGGCTATGTGGTCAGCCGCCCGGCCCTAGAGGCCGCCGGCGTCGGTCTGGTCTTTGCCACGCTCTACGCTGCCCCCGCCTCCACCCGGCGCGTCGGCGCGAGCTTCACCTACGACACCCCGCGTGAGGCGGCACTGATGGGGCGGGCCCAGCTGGGCTGGTATCGGAGCGCGGGGCCGCCTCTGATTCGAGACCGGGGAGAACTCGAGGCGCACGTCCGCGGCTGGCACCCAGGCCGCCTGGCAGCAGTGCTGCTGATGGAGGGCGCGGACCCGGTGGAGAAGCCCGTGGACGTCGCCTGGTGGGCGGGCCAGGGCGTGCGCATCGTCGGGCCGGCCTGGTCCCGGACCCGCTATGCGGGCGGCACCGGCGCCCCCGGCGGGCTGACTGAGGACGGCGTGAAGCTGCTGCGGGCCATGCGTCGCGCAAGCCTGGTGCTGGACCTGAGCCACCTCGCCGAGCGCGCGGTGGCGGACGCACTGGCGCTCTGGAAGGGTCCACTCATCGCCTCTCACAGCAATGCGCGAGCTCTGGTTCCCGGTGACCGCCAGCTGCCCGACGCGACCGTGGCCGAGGTCGCGCGCCGCGGCGGGGTGGTTGGCGTCAGCTTCTTCCGCCGCCACCTGCGCGCTGACAAGGGCGCGGCCACGCTGGCGGACGTGGCCCGCCACATCGTTCACCACGCTCGGGCTGCCGGCGGTCCCGAGCACGTGGCCCTCGGTACCGACCTCGACGGCGGCTTCGACGCGGCGGAGGCCCCCTTCCGTCGGCTGGAGCGAATCTCAGCTCTGCGCGCCCGCTTGAGGGTCTTTTCGAGCGCCCAGGTCGAAGGCATCATGGGGGGCAATTGGATCGAGTTCCTGCGCCGGAGCCTGCCGGCGCGGGTGGAGGAGGACAAAGCTTGAACGACGAACAGCGGATGGTGCACGACTTCCACGAGCGGTTCGGTCTGCGCCGGAACGAGGCTCCGACGTGGCCGGGCGAGGTCGTGCACCGGCATCGGGTGATGCTCATCGACGAGGAGCTGGCCGAGCTCCGCAACGCGGGCGAGGCGGGGGACCTGGCCCGGGTCGCGGACGCTCTGGGCGACCTCCTCTACGTCGTATACGGGGCCGGGGTGGCGTATGGGATCGACCTGGAGCCGGTATTCGCCGAGATCCACCGCTCGAACCTCACTAAAGTGGCGCCCGCCTCGCATCCGGACGGCAAGGCCTGCAAGGGCGAAGGGTACTCGGCGCCGGACCTGGTGACGGTTCTCGACCGCCAGCTGGGGAGCCTGCCGGTCGGCGGCTGATCTCGCCCGGGGCAGCTGGTCGGGCGTGGAGCCGGGACTCCTGCCGCCGGCCGACTCCGAGCCGGGCTGAAAGACGGCCCGCGCCGCAGGCCGTTGGGGACTATGTCAGCGGCCGCGGCAGAAATCCCATCCGGCTGATACGAGCTGTTGCCAGTGCCCGCATAGGTGGTGATGGAGCCCCGAGCGAGTGCGCTTGGAGGCGCCCGAGAGACCAGGTAGACGGCCGTGGCGGACAGCGTCACAGTGATGACGAGCAGCCCGCCAAGAAGGCCCAGGGCCCGCGGCATTCGAGACCTGGTGCGCGCCATCGCCGGGGCCGGCTGAGATTCTGCGGCGGCGCCTGCCGCCGCCAGCGTTGAGGCGCCTCCCGCCGCTCCTGTCGCGGCGCCGCCCTCGGGCCGGCCCGCCACCCACGCCGCAATCTGAGCCCGGGAGTTGACACCGAGTTTGTTCCGGATCTGCTCCAGATGGCCGTCCGCCGTTCGCTCCGAGATGAAGAGGCGGCCCGCGATCTCGCGGTTGGTGAGTCCGTCGGCCACCAGCCGGGCGATCTCCCACTGGCGGGCGGTGAGCCGGGTTGCCGAGTCCACGAGCCCCTCACGCATCCATCTGGACCGTCCGGCCTCCAAAACGGGCACCAAACGGGTACCTACCCGGGTCCTTTCCCCGGTGTCGAGGTGCCCAGGGTGCGGCCACCTTACACCCATCGGCGGGGACGTGCATCCGCCGCAATCAACGATTCAAGGAGGTCTAGAGATGCAGGTACGAATAGCAACGGCGTGGCGCCCGGCCAGGATGCTGCTGTTGGCACTGGCACTGGCGGCGGCATTGGCGGTGTCGATGTTGGTTGGCTACGGAATCCGAGGCCGGACCCAGCCGAGCCCATCGGTCGTCAGCCGGCCGCCGGCGGTCGTGGCCCCGTCCCCCCAGCCGGTCGCCCCGACTGGCATGGACGGTGAGCGGCGGATCACCCACGGGTTCGTGCCGTAGGGCCGCGAGGAGTGCCGGCGGCTCCGTAGAGCCGGAGCCGCCGGGTGTCGTCGTGCGATTCCGACTCGGAATAGCCTTCGCGGCTTGAGCCGGCGCCGGGCGCCGGCTGCGCGGGCCGCAACCCTCGGACTGGATCGATTTTCGTCGCGCACGTCGCGGACGCCGCCAGCGGGAGATAGTGTGCCTGGAAATGAAGTACACCGACGACAGCGCGCTGCCCGAAGTCACTGACGAGATGCTGAAGACAGCCTTGCCGACAACCCGGCCTTACACGATCGTGGTTCTCAAAGCCGGGCCCAACTTCTCGTTGCCCGGTCCTGGCCGAGATCCAGATGTGATGAATACCATTTGGGAGCACGGCAAGCGCAACTTCGCGCTCAGGGCGGCCGGTCTCATGCCCATCGTGTGTCCAATATCAGATGGCAGCGGCCTCACCGGGGTCGGCATCTTCGATGCGGATCCTGACGACGTCGAGCGGATCATGTCCGGTGACCCCGGCGTAAAGGCAGGCATCTTCACATTCGATATTCATCCGACGCGTGGCTTCCCGGGTAGCGCGCTGCCTTCATAGCGACCCTCGGGTCCGCGACCGGCGTGCACCGTACATGGCACCCTACAAAAGTGCGCAAGACCAGCCTGTACTTGGGTGAGGTCGATTCTCGTCGGCTCCGGCGTTTGGCCGAGGCGGAGGGCCGGAGCCAGGCCGAGATCGTCAGGGCCGCCATCGCCGCCTATGACGCGCGCGGCAGCCGGATCGAGAGTTCGCGCTGGCCGGAGCCTGGCGCGGAGAGGGCGGGTGACCTCATCGTGCCGGCTCCGGTCTCAGCGGAGGTCGAGTGCGGTGTAATTGCGGGCCCGCTGGCCGGAGGCGCGTTCGCCCTGCTGCCTGCCGACTCCGATCCGAACTGAAGCGCGATCCAACGGCGTCGCGCCGCCAACGGGCCGCGGACTAGGAT
>JALYZG010000268.1 GCA_030948965.1 Candidatus Dormiibacterota bacterium
GCCGTGATGCGTGTGCCGGGGCTTCGGCCCCAGCCAGTCCTGCTGGAAGGCGTCCCGGCGGCGGAGCCCACCCGCTCGGCGGAGCCCACCCGCTCGCCTGTGGCCATCCCGCTCCCGGACAGGGCGGAACCCGACGCCCGCGTCCGTCCGCCCCGCCGCCGGCCGAACGGCCGGGAGTCGGCCCTGGAGCTTCGGCGACGCGCGCGCGCCGGGCGCCGCCCAATCAACTGAGAAAGGAGAGAACGATGCGAATCCTGAGGCTATCCCTGGCCCTGGCCGGCGCCACCATGCTCACCCTGGGCGGGGGCGCGGTCCGGGCCCTCGCCGCGGACGACAGCGGCTACGCGCGGGTCGCCTACCTGGCGCCGGACTCAGCGCCGGCAGACGTCTACATGGACGGTGCGCGGACGCTCTCGGCCGTCGCGTATCGCACGGTGTCCACGTACATGCGGGTGGCTCCAGGCCCCCACACCATCGACATTCGCGCTGCCGGCTCGGATCCGGGGTCCACGCCCATGACCGAGAGCACCGCCACAGTCACCAGCCAGGGCTACTTCACCCTGCTCGTGGGGGGCCGCTCCGGCAGCCTCAGGGCGGGAGTCTTCCAGGACGGGTTCACGCAGCCGGGCGGCGGCCAAGCCGAGGCCCGCTTCGTGCACATGGCGCCGGACGTGCCCGCCGTGGACATCGCCCTCGCCAACGGGCAGGTGATCTTCTCCAACGTCTCTTTCCTCCAGGCGTCCACGTACAGCCCGCTACCGGCCGGCACCTATGACCTGCAGCTCCGCGCGCACGGGACGGACAACGTGCTCTTCACCGCCACCGGCGTGGTCGCGGGCAGCGGCACGATCCACTCCCTGACGGCCATCGGGGGCGTGGGCCAGCCGATCCAGCTGCTCCAGATCCTGGACGCGACCGCGTCGACCAGCGCACCTGTGGGCGCGGCGGCGACCGGGGGCGGGGGCGCGGCGCTGCCCGACCTCAGGCGGGCCGCCGGAATGACGGCCGCGCTGGCGGGTCTCCTGGTTTTGGTTCTGCTCCCGCCGATGGTTCGGAGCCGCCACGCGAGGTAGCCCGATGGGCCTGCGCGCGGCCCTGGTCGCGACCGTGCTCGGGCTCGGACTGACAGCCGGCCTCGCCGTGGCGGTCAGGTCCGAGCCGCCGCCGGTCGTCAGCCCGAGGCCGCATCCGGCGCCGGTGGCAGCGGTCGCGGCGCCCGGCGGACAGGCTATGGGCCTGGCCACGCCGGACGTACGGGCGACAGACCAGGTGTTGGGGCCGATCGGCCTGCCGGTGCCGTCAGGGGCCACCGTTGGCGCCCCGGCCCGGCTCCGCATCCCCGCGCTCGGGCTCGACGCCGCGCTCGGCCAGGTGGGCCTCAACGGCGACGGCACCATCCAGGTCCCAGGCGACTGGAACCAGCCCGCCTGGTACTCGGGCGGCCCGCAGCCGGGCGCCCAGGGGCCGGCGGTGATCGTCGGCCACCTCGACTCCTACACCGGACCGGCGGTCTTCTGGCGGCTGGGGCAGCTGCAGGCCGGAGACGCGATCTCGGTGGTTCGCGCCGACGGTTCCGCGGTCACGTTCAGAGTCCGCTCCGTCGCGGCCTACGAGCGCCAGAGCTTTCCGACCGCGCAGGTCTACGGGGCGACGCCGGTGCCGGCCCTGCGCCTCATCACCTGCGCGGGCAAGTTCGATTGGACCGGCCGCCACTATTCGCAGAACGTGGTCGTCTTCGCCGAGCTGGCCTAGGCGCGCGGCTCGGCGGTTGAGGTGCTTTCGCCGGCGGATCGTCCGCTGCCGGCAGATATTCCGTGCATCGGCCGGCGGACGACCCTTTGGCGACGAGTGGATCTTTAGGAGGCGGCGCGGCCCCGGCTGAGGGGCGCCAGCCGGCGGCGGAGGCCCGGGTCGCTTAGCGCCCCCAGCGTGCCTCGGCGCGCGGAGATCGCGATTTGGGGCGCCCGGCCTCGGTCCATGAAGTCGGTGCCGATGATCTCGCGGTCCGCCCGCCCGGGTCGGAGGACGACCACCTCGGTGCCGGCCGCGCGGAGGCGGGCCACCTCGCGGTCTAGGCGCAGGCGGATCACGTCGCGCACCCCTCGCAGCCCAGCGCCGCTCATGATCGAGCTGACGAGCACGAGGTCCAGGCCCTGGCCGATCGGCAGATCGGCGTTTTCGGCCGAGTTCACGCCTCCGTCCACGTACTGGCGGCCGCCGATCGTGACCGGGGTGAACAGGGCGGGCACCGCGCAGGAGGCGGCGACCGCGTCGGCGAGAGAGGCCGTGGGCGCCCCGGTCCGGCCGAACACGACTCGTTGCCCCGAGCGCAGGTCGCAGGCGCAGATCCAAGTGGGGCGGTGCGGCCAGGAATCACCGAAGACCGCGCGCACGCCGGAGCTGATGAAGTCGGTCGGCACCCGGCCCGGGGGTAGAAGGCCGGCCACGACCGCGCCTGGCCGCACCGTCCACGGCCGGCGGGCGGCAGCGCGGAGCACCTCGGGCGCCGCGACGCTCCAGCCCGAGCGAGTCCTGGGGCGGGGCGCCACGGGTCGGGGGGAGCCCATCCGGGAAGCCAGGGCAGCGCCCTCCGCCGAGAGCGGCTCGCCGCAGACGAGGGCGGCGAGGTCGGCGCCGGACATGCCTGCCCGCAGGTTGGCGGCGACGATCGAACCGGCCGACGTGCCGACGATCAGCTCGGCCTCGCGCGCGTCCCAGCCCAACGCCTCCTGCAGTGCGGCAATCACCCCCGCGTGGAACGCGTGGCCGGCAGCGCCGCCCGCGCCCAGCACCAGCCCAACCCGGCTCATGGAGCGGTTGTACCCGAGCCGCCCGCCGTAGAATCGGCCATGGTCGGTTGGGTGAGGGAGGTTAGTGTCGTGGGACACTAGAGCCGTATGGATCGGATGAACCCGCTGGATGCGTCCTTCATCCACGTCGAGGATGACAACAACCCGATGCACATCGGCTCGGTGGTCGTCCTGGAGGGGCCGCCGCCGACCTACGGCGACATGGTGCGCCTGATCGCGGGCAAGCTGGCCCTGGTCCCTCGCTACCGGCAGAAGGTCCGCGAGGTTCCGTTCGGGCTCGGCCGGCCGGTGTGGGTGGACGACCCCCACTTCCAGATCCTCTACCACATCCGGCACACGGCGGTGCCCTCGCCTGGCAGCGAGGAGCAGCTGCGCAACCTGGCGGGGCGCGTCTTCGCCCAGCTCCTCGACCGGCGCAAGCCGCTGTGGGAGATGTGGGTGGTGGAGGGCCTGGAAGGCGGCCGCTGGGCGCTGATCTCCAAGGTCCACCACGCCATGGTCGATGGGATGGCGGGCACCGACCTGATGACGGTGCTGCTGGACAGCCGCCGCGATACCGAACCGATGCCCGCGGCCCCGCCAGTGGCCGCCTCCGAGCCCAGCGACCTGCACCTGGTGGCGGACGCGCTGGCCGACGCCATCGTCTCGCCCCTGGACCGGGTCACCGGGCTCCGGGTGGTGGCTCGCGCCGGGCTGCCCACGCTGCCGGAGCTGGTGGAGAACCTGCGCGGCCTGGCCGGGACCTGGCTCCAGCCCGCGGCTACGTCGCTGAACGGGCCCATCGGGCCGCACCGGCGCTGGAGCTGGGCGAAGGCCGAGCTGGCCGACGTCAAGCTGGTTCGCGAGGGCCTCGGCGGCACTGTCAACGACGTCATCCTCGCCGCCATCACCGCCGGCTTCCGGGCGCTGCTGCTGGCCCGGGGAGAGAGGGTGGAGGGGCGCGTGGTGCGCACCCTCGTGCCCGTCTCGATGCGCGCTCGCGATGAGCGCGGCGTGTTGGACAACCAGGTCTCGGGCCTGTTCCCAGGGCTGCCGGTCGGGGTCGCCGACCCAGTGGAGCGACTGCGCCTCGTCCGCAGCCAGATGGAGGACCTGAAGCGTTCCCGAGTCGCCGTCGGCGGCGACGCGCTGGTCAAGATGGGCGGCTTCGCGCCGGAGATGCTCCTGGCTTTGGGCGCCCGCCTCGGCACCCGCGCCCCGCAGCGCGCCGTCCAGACGGTCACCACCAACGTGCCCGGGCCGCAAGTGCCGCTGTACGCGGCGGGCCGGCAGCTGCTGGAAGCCTATCCGTACGTTCCGATCGCGGGCAACGTGCGGATCGCCATCGCGATCTTCTCCTACATCGGGCGGCTCAAGTTCGGCGTCACCGGCGACTACGACACGTCCCCGTACATCGACGTCCTCTGC
>JALYZG010000269.1 GCA_030948965.1 Candidatus Dormiibacterota bacterium
GTCCTACCGGCCAGGGGCGCGGTTCGGTCCCCGCGCCATCCGCACCAGCGACTACCTGCCCCATGACGCTTCCAGGCCCTCGCTCGCGCTGCGAGCCGACGGCCTCCGAGACCTCCGCATCTTCGACGCTGGCGACGTCGAGATGTATTCCGGCGACGCCGAGCGCTCCTGCCGCGACCTGGAGGCGGCGGTCGCCTTGGTGGCCGGCGCCGGGGTCATTCCCGTGGTCCTGGGCGGCGACCACACGATCGCCTGGCCAGACGCCACCGGCGTCGCCCGGGCGGTGGGCTGGGGCCGGGTCAGCCTGGTCCATTTCGACGCCCACGCCGACACTGGTGACATCGACTTCGGCTCCCTGATCGGCCACGGCACGCCCATGCGCAGGCTGATCGAGTCCGGGGCCGTGCGGGGCGACCGCTTCCTCCAGATCGGGCTCCGCGGCTACTGGCCGCCACCCGACATCCTCGAGTGGATGGCCGGCCACGGCATGCGTTCGTACGAGATGACCGAGCTCTTGCGCCGCGGCCTCGACGAGTGTCTGACCGAGGCGTTCGCGGTCGCCACCGACGACTGTGAGGGCGTGTTCTTGTCGGTCGACATCGACGTCTGCGACCCGGGCAGTGCGCCCGGCACGGGGACGCCCGAGCCTGGCGGCCTCAGCCCCCGCCAGCTGCTGGACGCAGTCCGCCGCGTCTGCCTCGAGCTGCCGGTGGCCGGTATGGACGTGGTCGAGGTGTCCCCACCGTACGACCACGCCGAAGTCACCTCCCTGCTGGGTAACCGCGTCGTGCTGGAGGCGCTGTCCGCGATCGCCCGCCGCCGCCAGGACGCCGCCCAGGGCACCAGCTGGGATCCCCAGCGGCCCCTGCTCGCCGACCGGCCCACGTCCGACTGACCGCTGAGCTGAGCCGTGTCCCAACGCCATGGGCGAAGTGTTCATGTACAGAACGCGGCGCGGTGCCTAGCCTTCCCGACCAGAGCCCCCTATCCATCCGTGACTGAAGGAGAATTCCGCGATGGCTGGCGCCACGAGCTCCGGTGACGACTTCGAAGTCGGACGCACGAACAAGAGCGAGGTCCGCAGCTTGCTGATCGCCACCAATGGTGATCCCGACGGTTACCAAACGGACTTTGTCCTCGACGTGTCGATCGAAGGCAACCAGGTCCTCACGCACAATCCGGATGGCGTCGATGCGATCCACGCGACCGGGACCGTGAGCCTCGCGACGGGCGGGGCCATCGGCACGATTCCAGAGGGCAACGGCGTCGTAGGTCGTGGGCTCAACGGATTGGCGGGCTATGTGCACGCAGCGCCGCGGGACCGCAACGAAGAGCGAGACGTCCATGCAGGCGCCCTCGGCGTGGGCGGCAGTGCATCGCCGGGCCTGTTCGGGCGCGGCGCCAATGGCGTTGTGGGGTACGAGAACGGCGCGCCCCGTGACTTGACCTGGGAAGCCGCGGACACTAGTGGCGTGATCGGCAACGGGGGCACCGCGGGCCTGGGGGTCCGGGGCACGGGCGGCAACGGTGGGGTGAAGGGCGAGAGCACGCAGAGTGTCGGCGTTCAGGGAATCAGCCAGCTGTCCCCGGGCGTCAATGGCACGAGCGTCGAGGGCATCGGGGTTGTCGGCATCAGCGAGCGCGGCCCTGGCGTTTCCGGAATGTCCGCCCAGGACAACGGCGGTGTGTTCCAGTCCAAGGCCTCGGCCCAGCTCTATCTCATCCCGAACGACGTCGGTCCGCTGAAGGCGCCCTCGCCGGTGACGCCGCTGGCGATCCCGGTCCTCCAGGACCAGGGCGGCGGACCAAGGCTCCCGAGGCGCGCCCGCGCCGGCCAGCTGATGGCCGTGAAGGACGATGTAGGCACCGCCACGCTGTGGTTTTGCGTAAAGGACGGACCACCCGCTCGCTGGACGCAAGTGCTCCTGGGAAATGAGTTCGACGGCACGGCCTGACGCTTCGACATTCGTATCTACGGCGGCCGCACGACTAGCTCAACGCCCGCCCACTCGAGCTGCAGGCCACGCGTATGGGCGAGTCGGTGATGGACTCGGCACAGCAGGCAGAGGTTCCGCAACTCGGTCGCGCCTCCGTCCGCCCAGTGGCGCAGGTGGTGGGCGTCGGTCCAGCCCGGAGGCCGGTCACACCCCGGCCAGCGACAGCCCCGGTCGCGTAACACCAGCGCCCGCCGCAGCGCCGGTGGCACCACGCGCGTCGTGCGCCCGACGGTCGCCGGCGCGCCGTCCGGACCGCCTACAACCGGAGTCAGCTGGCAGTCGCACGCCAGGCGCCGGGCATGCTCGCGCGGCAGCAGCTGACGCCAGTTCAGCTCCGCCGGCGGCGCGCCAGGCTCCCCGCCCAGGGTGCCCATCTCCGCGACCAGGGTCAGGTGCGGCTTCTTGCCCCCCACCTCCGGCAACCGCCCCGCGTCCAACTGCCGCCGCATCAGCTCCACCAGCGCGTCCGCCCGCCGCTGCGGCGCCGTCCGCTCATCGCCCGCCGCCGGCGGCCCCATCAGCGTCTCCAACGCCGTGCGCACGACCTCGCCGGACTCGGCGTCGAGCAGACCGTCGAT
>JALYZG010000278.1 GCA_030948965.1 Candidatus Dormiibacterota bacterium
GATCGGGTGGCAGCGGACGGTTGCCTGGTTCGGCGGGGTGGGCTGCGCCATCACCACCCTCCTGCTCTATTACGTGCCACTCGCAGTTGGGCCGAAGTTTTCGATCATTGTTTTAGTCGCCGCGCTCTACGGAGCCACGTTGGCCGGCTACGTGCCGCTCTCGGCCCTGATGCCGTCGATGGCGCCGGAGCACAAGGGGGCGGCGATGTCGGCGCTGAACCTGGGTGCCGGTGCCAGCACCTTCGTGGGCCCCGCCATCGTCGGCATCTTCATCGGGTCTCTGGGGGTGGTGGGCGTGATGTACATCTACGCCGGTCTCTACCTCGTCAGTGCAGTGCTGACTCTGGCCTTCGTCCGTGTGCCGCGCGGGTTCGTACAGGAGGTGCGGAGCTGGGGCGACCTCGGCTTCGGGGCGGCCAGCAGCCTACTGGGACATCCGCCCGCGGTGCCCGAGAGCATGACCGCCGACAACGACATCGACTTCGTCCTGTTCGACATCGGAGGCCCGATCTACGACGACGACGCCTTCGCCCAGGCGTTGTTGAAGGCCACCACCGAGCTGGCTGGCGGCCCCATCGATGAGCGCCAGTTCTGGGAGGTCTACGACACGCAACGAGCGGGAGGGGGAGGCCGACTTCGGCGCTCGATCGTCGATGGCTTCGCTCCGGGAATGGCTGTCGGGAGGCTCACCGAGCTCATCCGAAAGTACTGGGAGTATCCAGCCTCGGCCCTCTTCCCCGACGTGCGCCCGGCCCTCGCGATCCTGGCCACCAAGTACAAGCTTGGCCTTATCTGCGACCAACAGAGTGACCCTCTGGCTGCGCTGAAGCGAGACGGCATAGCCCAGTTCTTCACCGCTGTCGCGACGCCCGACATCGTCGGAGTCGAGAAGCCCGATCCCAAGCTCTTCCGGTGGGCGCTGGACAAGGCCGGAGTCCGCCCCGCCAACGCGGTGCTCGTGGGAAACCGCTTGGACCTGGACATCCGTCCGGCCCAACAGTTGGGTATGCGGACGATCTGGCTGTTGCGCGGCGAGGCGCCCCCGGCGCCCACCATCGAGCAGCTCTCGGAGCCCGATGCGGTGATCACGTCGCTGACCGGGCTGCCCACGGCGCTGGCCCGGGTTGCCCGCACCACGGAAGCGGTGGAAGTCGTCTCCCCGGAGCGGAAGCTGGCACCGGCGTATTGATCCAATCGAAAACAATAGGGGCGCGCGGCGATAACACCCCCCTTTCCCGTCAACCGCAGCTTGAGTGAGTGAGGACGTGATGGCAGACGCCAAGCGAAGACCGCAGAACGGAGGTCCGGCCAACAGGGTGCTGGGCAGTCACGCCGATCGCGAGCGGACCCTGGAGCGACTGCAGTCCGAGACCTTCGACCTGCTGGTGATCGGCGGGGGTGTGATCGGCGCGCGCATCGCCCTGGAAGCCACTATGGCCGGGGCCCGGGTGGCCATGGTCGACGCCGGCGACTTCGCCGGCGCCACCTCGAGCGCCTCCTCCAAGCTGATCCACGGTGGGTTGCGCTATCTGCAGATGTACGACTTCAAGCTGGTACGAGAGGCCCACGCCGAGCGCCGGGCGCTGCTGGACCGTCTCGCTCCGCACCTGGTCACGCCACTGACGTTCGTCCTGCCCGTCTATAAGGGTGGCCCGCACCGTGCGCCCACGATCGCCGCCGGCATGCTTGCCTATGCCGCCATGTCGGGGTTCCGCCACAGCCGAGCCGGCATGTTGCGCCCCCAGGGGGCCCGTAAGCTGGTGCCTTCGATCAAGACCCAGGGGATGGTGGCGGCGGGCGTCTACGCCGACGCCCAGACCTACGACGCCCGACTGGTGCTCGCCACGGTCACGGCGGCTGCTCGAGCCGGGGCCGCGGTGCTCAACTACACAAAGATCACTGGGCTCGACGTGGGCGGCGGCCGCGTCGTGGCCGCCCACGCCGGAGACCTGAGAATCAGTTGTCGGTCGGTGATCAACGCCGCAGGCCCCTGGGTGGACGCCGTCCGCCTGATGGAGGACGCGGGCGCGAAGCCTATGGCTCGGCTCAGCAAGGGGGCGCATCTCGTCCTCGAGCCGCCTGAGGACTGGCCCTGGCAGGCTGCCCTGACGACACCATTAGAGGGCGGCCGGGTCAGCTTCGCCATTCCCTGGGAAGGGATGCTGTTGCTGGGAACCACCGACACCGACTACGAGGGTGATCCGGCCGCGGTCAAAGCCGACCCCCAGGATGTCGACCAGATACTGAGCGAGGCCGGCACGTCATTGCCCAGCGAGGTCCTGGCGCGAGACCGAATCCGCTATACGTTTGCCGGCCTGCGCGTGTTGGCTCGCAGCGAAGGCAGCACCGCGGAGACGCCCCGCGAGGAGGTGATCCGGGTTGGACCGGCCGGCATGGTCTCAGTCGCGGGCGGCAAGCTGACCACTCACCGGGAGATCGCGCTCAAGGTTCTCCAGGAGCTGGAGCCCTTCCGCCAGGCTCGGTTGACCTCTAATCCTCTCCCCGGCGCGGGGCCGCTGCCTCTGCGACCTGCCGAGGTGGCGCCCGACGTCTGGAAGCATCTAACGCACCTCTACGGCGACGAGGCGCCGCTGGTCGTCCACACCGGACGGCTGGAGCCGATACATCCCCACGGCACCGACGTCTGGGGTCAGGTGCTGCATGCGATCGATCAGGAGTGGGCCGTGACGGTCGACGACATCGTGCGCCGGCGCACGACGCTGGAGATCCGTGGGCAGGCCACCCCGGAGGTGCGACAAGCGATGGCCCAGATGATGGCCGACGCCGGCAAGGCGCCGGTTGCACGGTGAGGATGGCCGGACTGAAGTGAGCGAGCGATGAGCCTGGGCTACGACCGCAACCTGTACATGCTGGCCTTCGATCATCGGGCCTCCTTCCAGAGGGGCCTGTTCGGCATCGAGGGCACACCGTCTTCGCGAGAGGCAGCCAGGATCGGTGAGTCGAAGCAGATCATTTTCGAGGGGCTGCGCCGGGCTGTCGACCAAGGCGCTCCCCGGGAGTGGGCGGGTGTGCTGGTCGACGAGCAGTTCGGGGCGTCGGTGGCTCGGGCGGCCAAGCAAGCAGGCTTGACCCTCGCCATGCCGGTGGAGAAGAGTGGTCAGGACGAGTTCGACTTCGAGTTCGGGGAGGACTTCGGAGCTCACATCGAGGC
>JALYZG010000279.1 GCA_030948965.1 Candidatus Dormiibacterota bacterium
CACCCAGGAGGACCGGGACCTGGACCACCATGTCCGCGCCGCCGGCGACGGCCAGGTCGGCCGCACCCATGGGCACGTCGGTGGCGCCGAAGTCCACGGTGCCCTTGATGAACTGCTGCACACCGGCACCCGAACCCACGGCCTGGTAGTTGACCGTGACCTGCGTGTACTTCTGGTTGTAGGCGAAGAACGCCCGATCGAAGAAGGGCTGATTGAATGTCGAGCCGGCGCCCTGGAGCTGCCCCGAGCCGACGTCAGCCGGGGTGGGCGTGGCGCTGGAGCCTCCGGACGAGCCGCCGCAGGCGGCGACGAAAAGCGCGATGACGGCCGGCAAGGACCGCTTGAGCGTGGTCGATGTCATGGCCGCACCGTACGCACGCTTGCGTTAAGGCCGGGTTAGAAGCCGGGAAAGGATTCGCCCCCGGCCGACGGGCCACGGCCGGAGAGGAGGAGCCGCGACCTATACTCGCCGCCGTGGTATGGGGGCGGCGGCATAGCCGCGGCCGCGAGGCCGCGCCGGAGGTTCCGGACGAGCCAGGCCTCGACCCGCTGGAGGACGCGCCCGTCATGGCCCTCACCATCTCGGCCAGCCATCGCCTGCTGGCCGCCAACCGCGCGGCACGCCAGTTCCTGGGCATCGACTCGAGGCGCCTGCCCCTAGCCCTGGTCGAGGCGACGCGCGAGGGCCGCCTGCTGGAGGTGGTGCGAGCCGCCCAGGCCCAGGACGAGGTCCGCCTGACGCATCGCCAGCGCACCGTACAGACCCGGATCGTGCCGGGGCCAGAGCCAGGGCAGGTGGTCCTCTTCCTGACCGACATAACCGAGCTGCGCCGCATGCAGACCGTGCGCCAGGAATTCGTGGCCAACCTCTCGCACGAGCTCAAGACCCCGATCACGTCCCTGCGCCTGGCGGCTGAGAGCCTCCTCGGGCAACCCCCGCCGGCCACTCGGGACCGCTTTGTGGACCGGATCCTGACCGAGGCCGACCACATGGCCTCGATCATCGCCAACCTGCGCGAGCTGACCGAGATCGAGACCGGCGGACTCGAGTTCCACCCCACTCGCTTCGAGATCGCGGACCTGGTGGACGCTGTCCTGGAGCGGGCCCGCGTCGATCGCCCGGTCAGCGTCACGGTGGCCGACGGGCTGGCCGTCGACGCCGACCGGGCCAAGCTGGAGCAGGCCCTCGGCAACCTGATCGACAACGCCGCCCGCTTCTCGCCCCCCGACACCCCAATCGAGATCGAGGCGGCGGAGGCCGGCGATGAGGTGCTGCTCTCGGTCCGCGACCACGGGCCCGGCATCTCGCCGGAACACTGGGAGCGTGTCTTCGAGCGCTTCTACAAAGTGGACAAGGCTCGATCGCGGGCCTCCGGGGGCTCGGGCCTCGGCCTCGCCATCACCAAGCACCTGGTCATCGCCCAGGGCGGCCGAGTCTGGACCGAGACGGCCAGCGAGGGCGGCCAGCGCTTCACCATCGCCATCCCTCCGCTCTCCACCTGAGGTGCGACCCGCTGGTCGACCTGGCCGATCTCATTAATCGACCGTTAAACCGTCATTAACCTCGAGAGCCGTAGTCTCGCAGGCGTATGGAAGAAGCCTCCGGCCCCCCGGGCGTCACGGTGGCCGAGCGCGCCCCGAGCCTGACGACGCTGCCCGGAGCTTCGCCGACCAAGATCGCGATCGAGAACGTCTCCTTCTGGTACGGCAAGTTCAAGGCCCTCCACGACATCAGCCTGCAGATCCCGGAGAAGCGCATCACGGCCCTGATCGGACCGTCGGGCTGCGGCAAGAGCACCCTGCTGCGGATGCTCAACCGGATGTACGACCTCGTGCCCGGTACCCGGGCGGAGGGCAAGATCGTGTTCGACGACCAGGACATCCTCACCTACCCGAACCTGCTGGAGCTTCGGCAGCGCATCGGGATGGTCTTTCAGAAGGCCAGCCCTTTCCCGATGTCCATCCGCGACAACATCGCCTTCGGTCCGCGCCTCCTGGGCTGGAAGAAGAGCGAGATCGACGCGGTCGTGGAGCGAAGCCTGCACCAGGCGGCGCTCTGGGACGAGGTCAAGGATCGGCTCCACCAGCCGGGCGCTGCCCTCTCGGGGGGCCAGCAGCAGCGGCTCTGCATCGCGCGGGCGGTGGCCGTCAACCCCGAGGTGATCCTCATGGATGAGCCCGCCTCCGCGCTGGATCCGCTGGCCACGCTGAAGATCGAGGATCTGATGCAGAAGCTGGTGGCCGACTACACGGTTGTGGTGGTCACGCACAACATGCAGCAGGCCGCTCGCGTGGCGGACTACACCGCGTTCATGCTCATGAATACAGACGACCGCTCAGGCGAGCTGATCGAATTCGGACCCACCGTCGGCATCTTCCAGAAGCCGGCGGACAAGCGGACCGAGGACTACATCACCGGGCGCTTTGGCTGAGCACACCGTGATCCGCGGCGCCTTCGAGCGTGAGCTCGAGCTGCTGCGCGAGTCGCTCCTGCGCATGGCCGGCCTGGTCGAGTCGCAGATCGACGACGCGCTGAACGCCCTGCGTGACCTCGACGAGGACCTCGCGCGCCAGGTGCGACGCAACGATTTGACGATCAACGAGCTCCAGCGCCAGATCCGGGAGCAGGTGTTCGTGGTGATTGCCACGCAACAGCCCGTGGCGCGGGACCTGCGCACGCTGATGGGCGTCCAGTACATCGCCATGGAGTTGGAGCGCATCGGCGACTACGCGGTTCGGATCGCGCGCCGCTCCCGCATCCTGAGCGGCTTGCCCCACCGTCCGTTGCGAACCGAGTTCGGCCTCATGGGCGAGCTGGCCCGCGAGCAGGTGCACGACATCCTGGACGCGCTGATCGAGCAGGACGGCGACGCCGCGCAGCAGATCGCCGCGCGCGACGACGAGATCGATCGCCTCTACCACCGGGTCTTCGACGCCCTGATCGAGGAGATGGCGCAGGACACGGAGAGCGAGGCGGACGCCCTGCGCTGCGTCACGCTGATCCAGATCGCGCACAACCTGGAGCGGATCGGCGACCGCATCACCAACGTGGCCGAGGACATCGTCTTCCTCCAGTCCGGAACCGTCGTGGAGCTCTGACCCCAGTCCAGTCCACATCGCAATTGGGTGGTCGCATGTATGAGCAGCAGATGACCAACCGGATCCTGATCGTCGAGGACGACGACGGCATCCGCGAGACACTGAAGTACAACCTCAGCGCCGCCGGCTACTCGGTCAGCGAGGCGGGCGACGGCGCGATCGGCCTGCGCATGGCCCGCACGATGCGCCCCGACCTGATCCTGCTCGACCTGATGCTGCCGGGCATGAGCGGCATGGACTTCTGCCGGGCGCTGCGGCGCAGCAGCCGGGTGCCGATCATCATGGTCACGGCCAAGGACTCGGAGGTCGACAAGATCGTCGGCCTGGAGCTGGGCGCTGACGACTATGTGACCAAGCCCTTCTCCGCCCGTGAGGTGCTGGCCCGGGTCAACGCCGTCATCCGGCGCAGCCGGGCCGAGGCCTCGGAACGGCAGGTGCCGGAGAAGGACACGATCGGCAACTTCACCATCGACCGCCCCGCCCACCGGGTCCTCGTGGACGGCAAGGACGTGCGCCTGACCGCGCGCGAGTTCGAGCTGGTCTCTTATCTCGTCTCGCATTCCGGCCGTGTGCAGTCGCGCGACGTGCTCCTGCAGCAGGTCTGGGGACCCGACTTCATGGGTGACCGCAAGACAGTCGACGTGCACGTGCGCTGGTTGCGCGAGAAATTCGCCGGCCGCGTGCCTTTCGAGATCGTGACGGTGCGCGGCGCGGGCTACCGCCTGGACCGCCCACCGGAGCAGGCTGCCGCGTCCTGATGGCGACGGCCACCGAGCAGGCGGCGGCGCCCCGACGCCCGGCCGCCGGGAGAGTCGACGGCTACCGGCTGCTGATCAACACGGTCAGCGTCCTCGTGCCGCTCGCCCTGATCGCCATCGTGGTGGTTGTGGCGCAGCAGGCCGCTCCGGCCCTCGCCCACTTCGGCCCGCGGTTCCTCACGGCCAAGGTCTGGAACCCGGTCACCAACCAGTTCGGGGCTCTGCCCTTCATCTTCGGCACGCTCGTGACCAGCTTCATCGCCCTGCTCCTGGCCCTCCCGATCGGCGTGGGAGTGGCCGTCTTCCTGGCCGAGCCGAGCATGCCCCGCGTGCGCGGCGTCATCGGCACCGGGGTCGAGCTGCTGGCCGCGATTCCCAGCGTCGTCTACGGCATCTGGGGTCTGTACGTGCTCGCCCCCTGGCTCTTGATCCACGTCTCGAACCCGCTCTCGCACAGCCTGGGCCGGGTGCCGATCTTCGCCGGACCCGCCGCCCAGACCAACCTCTTGATCGCGGCCGTGGTGCTGGCGGTGATGGTCCTGCCCACCCTCGCCTCCATCTCTCGCGAGGTCGTCAAGGCCGTGCCCACGGGCATGAAGGAGTCGAGCATGGCGCTTGGCGGAACCTGGTTCGAGACCATCTGGAAGGTGGTCCTGCCCACCGCCCGCCCCGGCATCTTCGGGGCCACCGTGCTAGCACTCGGGCGGGCGCTGGGCGAAACCATCGCGGTGGCGATGGTCATCGGCAGCCGGCCCACGATCCAGGCCTCTCTCTTTCAGCCCGCCTACACGCTGGCCAGCGTCATCGCCAACGAGTTCGGGGAGGCCCGGGGCTTGCAGTACGGCGCGCTCCTGGCGCTGGGATTGATCCTGATCCTGGTCACATTGGCAGTCAACCTGGGCGCGCTCCTGCTGGTGCACCGCGTGGGCCGGCAGAGGTGAACCGCAACGCGCGCCGGCGGGTGGCCGACTTGGCGGCCAAGGGCGCGGTCTGGGCGGCGGCCATCATCGCGCTGGTGCCGCTGGGCCTGGTCCTGCTGTTCACCGTCATCAAGGGCCTGCCCGCGATCATCCATCCCGAGTTCTTCGTCAACTCCAGCCGGCCCGTCGGAATCCCCGGAGCCGGGATCGCCAACGCCATCGCGGGCACGGTGGTGATGGTGGCGATCGCGTCCGCAGTGGCTCTGCCCGTAGGGGTCGTCGGCGGCATCTCCCTGGTCGAGTAC
>JALYZG010000284.1 GCA_030948965.1 Candidatus Dormiibacterota bacterium
GTCCTCGATCACCGTTGCGTTCTTTCCGACGCCATCGTAGTTGGCCGTGATGGTACCGGCACCGATGTTCACGTCCTCACCCAGCGTGGCGTCGCCCAGGTAGGAGACGTGGCCCACGCGGCTGCGGGCGCCCACGCTGGTCCGGACCAGCTCGGCGAAGCTGCCGATGTGGACGTCCTCGGCCACCGTCACCCCCGCTCGCAGGCGGCTGAAGGGGCCGCAGTCCGCGCCGTCCCCGAGCCGCGAATCCTCCATCCAAACGAACGGGCCGACGCGGCAGCGCTCGCCGATCACGGTCTCCCCGCGGAGCACGGTGAACGGCTCCAGCACCGTATCGCGGCCCACGCGGACATCGAGATCGACGAACGTGGTCGCGGGGTCGCGCACGCTGACCCCCTGCCGCATCAGGTCCTCCAGCACGCGCCGGCGGAGGCCCGCCTCGGCCCGCGCCAGGTCCACCCGGTCGTTCACTCCGACCGCCTCCTCGGGATCCGGCAGCCGGACGATCCGGGCCGGGCGGAGATGGTCGAAGACGTCGGTCAGATACAGCTCTCCGGCCGAGTTGTCAGGGTGCAGGCGGCTCAGGGCGCCGGCCAGCGCCCGGCCGTCGAAGCAGTAGAGACCAACGTTGATCTCGCCTGTTTTGCGCGCCTCTGCCGTAGCGTCCCGGTGCTCGACGATCCGTTCCAGGTCGCCCGCGGCCGTTCGCAGCACGCGGCCGTCCGTCCGGGCGGGGTCGTGGACCGTGGCCAGCGTCGCCGGCGCGCCCCCGCTCCTGTGCGCGGCAACCACGGCCGCGATCGTCTCGGACCGGAGGAGCGGGGCGTCGGCGTTCAGAACCAGCACGTCGCCCGCGGCCTCCAGCCGCTCCGCGCCGACCTGCAGCAGGGCGTGGCCGGTGCCCTTCTGCTCCTCCTGCACGACCACCTCGGAGCGGGTCCGGACGTGCTCCGCCACCTCCGGCTGCGAGGCGGCGACGACCGTCAGCACCCGCTCCAGTCCGGCCCCGGCGCAGGCGTCCAGCACCAGGTCGATCATCGGCCGGCCGCAGAGGCGATGCAGAACCTTGGGCGTGGCCGAGCGCATGCGCGTGCCCAGGCCGGCGGCTAGGATGACGGCCGAGAGTGGTGACTCACTCAAGATCGGTGCCGAGGCGTATTAAACCGGAATCCAGCCTGCGAACGGACCGTAGACCGGCGCGTGGGTAGTCGCCGGGTCCTGGGTTTGGGGGCTGCGATCGCCCTCATCGGGTCCGGCACACTGGGCGCCTGCAGCGTCCTGCCCAGTGGGTCCGCACCGCATTCGAACGCCGTCCCGGCGAGCTCGGCCAGGGTCACCGAGCCGAGCGCCGCCCCCAGTCCCACCCTGCCCGCAGCCGTGTCGGTGATCAGCAACGTTGGCCTCAACTTGCGCTCCGCGCCCTCGCGCACCGCGCCGCTGCTCAAGGTGGTCGGGTGGGGCGAACAGCTGACAGTCTCCGGCACCGAGGTGGTCGGCGCCGACACCTGGTACCACGTGACCACGCAGGGCGGCACGGTGGGCTGGGTGGTCACCGCCGTGGACGGCCAGCCCACCGTCAACGCCCGGAGGATGACCGCCTTCGACGAGGCCAACGGCCTCTATCGCAACCTCTATCCCAGCGACTGGACGGTGCAGAAGGGCAACCCCGCGGTCTTCACGGCGCCGTCGAGCGACCCCGAGCAGGGCAGCCTCCTGATCCAGACGGCGCCGGATCTCGCACATCTGCCGACGATCCCTGTGACCGCGGGTCGGACTCTTGGCCAGGCTGGGCCGGTCCTCGTCTACGGTGTGACGAAGTACTACACCGTCTACCAGCGCGCGGCCGGGGGGTTCGAGTTCGACCTCCAGCTGCAGCAGGGCCCGACCGCATACCTCTTCGAGTACGTCCAGCTGGGCCGAACGGAGGCCGACCATTCCTTCTACGAAACGCTCTTGGCAACCGTCATCCTGCCCTCTCCCCAACCCAGCCCGAGCTAGGCCGGCTGCGCCTCAGGCCCAGCCCAGGCCCGGATCGGACGGGCGATCGCGGTCCAGCAGCCACGGCCGGCGATGGCAGCCTCGGCCTCGGCCCGCGTGTCGCAGTGCCGGAAGAAGGCGGTGCCGCTGCCGGTCATGAGCCAGCCCGGGCCGAGTCCGGCGGCGAATCCGGCGAGGCGCGGTTCGACCGTCTCGGCCGCGCGCCGCAGCTCGTTCGGGCCCTCGCCCCCGACCCTGTCCCAAGCCGCGTATACGGCGGCCGTGTCGATGCCCCAGCCAGGCGAGGCGAGGGCGAAACAGCCTGTCACCGGTGCCACCGGCCGCAGCTCCTCACCGCGGCCCGTCGCGAGGGCCGCCCCGCCCTGAAGGAGGAACGGGACGTCCGCGCCCACCTTCGCGGCCACCTCCCGTACCTCGGCGGCCCCGAGGTCGAGTCGATGCAGGCCGATCAAGCCCCGCAGGGCTGCCGCCGCGTCCGCGCTGCCTCCGCCCAGGCCGGCGCGCACCGGAATGCGCTTGGCCAGCCGGAAGCGAGCAGGCAACGACCGGCCGACCGCACGTTCGAGGAGGGCCTGGGCGCGGAGCACCAGGTCGGCCGCACCGAAACCCCCCGCGAGGGTCGTCTGGTGCGCTTGCTCGAGCAGCAGCAGGTCGTGCAGGGAGATGGCCTGGAACCGCGTGGCCAGGTCGTGCCAGCCGTCGGCACGGCGGCCGACGACGCGCAGGTCGAGGTTCAGCTTGGCGTGCGCCGGCAGCGCCAGCGCGAAGCTCAAACGCTGGGCCGCAGGCCCTGCCGGTAGCGCCGACCGTTCTCGACGTAGTGCCGGGCGGGACCGCCATCGGCCCAGCGCGCCGCCCCGACGCCGAGTTCGCCCTTGACCCGCGCCGGGACGCCCGCGGCGAGCTGGCCGGGGGGGATCGCCGCGCCCTCGGCCAGCACGCCGCCTGCTGCCAGGATGGCCCCACTACC
>JALYZG010000297.1 GCA_030948965.1 Candidatus Dormiibacterota bacterium
GCCCCACTATACGAAGGCGCCCCGGCGCCTCCAGCTGGCGGCGCTGTCAGGGGCGCGGGGGACGTTCGCCGGCGAATGCACGTTTCGATGGCGTGCGAGTGGGGCGGTCGCCGGCGTACGCACGTTCCGGCCCCTCACTGACCTCCCCGCACGTGCTCCCGGCAGGAGGCCACCGATCGGCTCCTTGACGGTGGTGGTGGCCGGCACGGGACATCCCTCCCAGACAGGGCCTGTGTAGCAGACATTCTCGGGAAGCTCCTCCGGCCCGGCTGGATCGAGGTCTCGGAGCGTAGCGACGATGACCCGCTCCGAACTCAGCCACAGCTGGACCGGGCGGCGGCCTTGGAGACGGGCGAGCAACGCGCCGGGGCCCCGGCTCCACGTGTCCCGCTGCGGACCGTAGAGGCTGTGGACCAGGGTCGCGTGCCTCACCCCGAGACTCTCGGCCGCACTCAGCGCTCCCCACATCAGCTGGTCGACCACGACGAGGTCGGTGGGCTCCCGGGTGACAACCTCGGCCAGATCCACTCCGGGGCCCCGATCGGCGAATAGAGAGACGAGTTTGACGCTCCCTCTGAGGCCGGACCATGGGGCGGTGGACGACCACGGCCGGGCGTGCCGGAAAGGCTGGAACGAGAAGTCGCGCGCTCGGATCTGCTCCTCTTGCTGGGCGTGCCCCAGGAAGCCGACTCGATGGCCTCGCCGCGCCAGCGCGGTCGCGATGCCAAGGGCGGGCGGGACGTTGCCGCCACCATTCCAGGTGACGAAGAGGATCTTAGACATGGGGTTCCTCCTGGTGGAGCGCGACCATGGCCGCGATCATCTGCCGGACTCTGTTCTGGGCCTGCCGGCGACTCAGACCTCGATCCACTCGCAGCAGCTTCCAGGCGTAGACGTCGGTGACCACGACCAAGCGGTCGGTGAGCGACTCGCGCGCTTCTTGGGGGTGTCCGGCGAGCTGCGGTGCGAAGACTCCCTCGACCCATTGGCGGTGCAACGTGCGCCCCGCCGATAGGTTCGGGGCGCCACTGATCGTCTCCTGGGCGAGCAGGCGGAGCACGTTCCGCCCCACGCGCTCGTAGTGGTCGAACAGCGCCGTCACGGCCGCATTGACATCACCCGGCGTTGCCCTCCGCTCCTCGACCACGACGGCCACTGCCGCCTGGACGGCCGCGTCGAGCAGGGCAGCGCGACTGCCGAAGTTGCGGAGGACGGTCTGCACAGCCACAGAAGCCCGCTCGGCGATCTGTTCGAGGGTGATGTCCCGGCCGAGCCGCTCGTAGTGCAGGTCGATCGTGGCTGCGAGGATGCGCCGCCGCGTGTCCTCGGCCCCTTCAGCACGCGCCTTCATGACGTACTGGCGCCGAGTTTTCATGTCAGCCCACCTTGACACCATATCCATTTAATATCAATGGCTGTCACCGCCAATCATCGCTGATCTTCCCTTCCCGCATGGGGACGGAACCCGGCTGATCAGGTGGGGCGGTGGCCGGGCGTGACCAGGCCGCTCTCGTAGGCGGCCACCACCAGCTGGGCGCGGTCACGGGCCTCCAGCTTCGACATCGCCCGGCTGACGTGGGTCTTGGCCGTGGCCGGGCTGACGAACAGTCGCGCCCCGATCTCGTCGTTGCTGTAGCCCGCCGCGACCAGGGCCAGGACCTCGCGCTCGCGCTCGGTGAGCGAGGCCAGAGCAGCGGGGTTGCCGGCGCGCCGCTCCGGGCCGGCGGCGAACTCGGCGATCAGGCGCCGGGTGATGCTCGGCGAAAGCAGGGACTCGCCGGCGGCTATGACGCGGATGGCGCGGAGAAGCTCGTCAGGCTCGATGTCCTTGACCACGAAGCCGCTGGCCCCTGCGCGCAGGGCCTCGAAGACGTACTCGTCGACCTCGAACGTGGTCAGGATCAGGACCCGGGTCGTGGCCAGCGCCGCGTCGGCGGCGATGCGCCGCGTCGCCTCGAGGCCGTCCAGCACCGGCATGCGGATGTCCATCAGGACCACGTCCGGCCTGACCTCCGCGGCGAGCCGCACCGCCTCCTCTCCGTTCGCCGCCTCGCCCGCCACCTCGATGCCGGGATCAGACTCGAGCAGCACCCGGAAGCCCGCACGGAGCAGGGTCTGGTCGTCGGCGAGCAGGACCCGGATCACGGTGCGGCGTCCGTCGGCAGGGAGGCGCGGACGCGGAAGCCGCGCACGGGGCGGGGGCCGGCGTCGATCTCGCCTCCGATCGCGGCCGCCCGCTCGCGCATTCCGACCAGCCCGTGGCCTCCGCTGGGCAAGTGCCCGTTGCCGGCCGCGCCGGGCCCAGCGCCGTCATCGGCGACCTCCATCAGCAGCCGCGCCGGCTCGTACGTGACCGCCAGGTCCGCGGTCGCCGGTCCCGCGTGGCGGAGCACGTTGGTCAGCGCCTCTTGGGCGATGCGGTAGGCGGCGAGGTCGACGGCGGCCGGGAGAGGTCGAGGTTGGCCCTGGACCGAGAGGCGCACGGGCAGCCCGGCCCGGCCGGTGGTCTCGACCAGGACGCCGAGCTGATCGATGCCCGGCGCCGGGGCACGGGGCTCCTCTTCGTCGACCTGGCGCAGAACCTCGAGGATGGCGCGCAGCTCGCGCAGCGCCTCCTTGCTCACCTGCCGTATCGCCACGAGTGCCTCGCGGGCCTGCTCGGGGCGGTCCTCGATCACGTGAGCCGCGACCCCGGCTCGCACGTTGATCACCGAGATGCTGTGCGAGACGACGTCGTGCAGCTCCCGGGCGATTCGCAGCCGTTCCTCGACGACCAGACGCCGCGTCTGCTCCTCCTGGGCCGCCATGGCCCCCCTCGCCGCCCGCGCTTGGGCCGCGCCCACGGCGTGCGCGATTCCGATCGCTGCCCCCACGACCGCCACGGTCCACAGCGCGCCCGCGTCCGGTAGACGGCGCGCCGCGACCGCGCCCCCGGCCAGGGCCCAGGCCGAGGTGCCGGCCCAGATCGCGGCCGAACGCAGGGGCCGGCTCGGGACCACGGCCAGGTACAGCGTGACGGCGAACGCGAGGAATCCCGGACCCGTCGGATAGCCGAACAGCTGATACGCAGTCAGGGCGGCGAGGCAGAAGGCGAGGGCACCCACCCGCGAGCGGGCCGAGAGCAGCGGGGCGCCCGCTATGAGCGCCAGCAGCAGGTAGGCGACAACGTCCAGGTGGCGCCCAGTTGGCCGGGCGATCGCCGCCAGGGTGGTCCCGGCCAGCACCACGGCCTCCAGGACCACGACCACCACCACCACGGGCGTCGACATCTCGCCGAGAAGCCGCCTGATGGTGCGCGTCACGCGGTCACGGTACCGCCGGAGCCGCCCTCGGCGCGTCCGCCCCCGGGGGTAGATCCGGGGTCAACCGTGGTGGTAGCCGGGACTCGCCCCTACTCCTCGAGGCGCGGTGGGAAAAGGGTCCGCATGGCCGATGACAGCTACGGCACACCCCTCGGATGATCGGTCCAGCCAACGGCTCTTCATCGCCCGGCAGCCTGTTCATCACCTTTGCCCAGGAGGACCCTGAAATGGCGACCATCGAGACGATCGGACTGACCAAGCGCTACGGGCACGGGTCCGGCGCGGTGCGCGCCCTGGACGGCGTTGACGTGCGGATCGAGAGCGGTGAGTTCGTGGCCGTGGTCGGCCGGTCGGGCAGCGGCAAGACGACCATGCTGGACGTGCTCGGGCTGCTCGCTCGGCCCACCAGCGGCACCGTCCTCATCGACGGCGCGGACACCACCCAGCTCAGCGACGGCCGGCGGGCCGACCTGCGCGGACGCCGGATCGGCTTCGTCTTCCAGGAGTACAACCTACTGCCGGCGCTGAGCGTGACCGAGAACGTGCTCCTGCCGCTGCGCTACACGGACGGGCGGGGCCGGGCCGGGCGCGCCGGGCGGACTCGGGCGGAGCGGCTGCCGGACTACGTCGGGCTCGGCGAGCGGACCACCCACCGCCCGTCGGAGCTCTCCGGAGGGCAGCAGCAGCGGGTGGCGATCGCGCGCTCGCTGATCAACGAGCCTGCGCTCGTCCTGGCCGACGAGCCGACGGGCGCCGTGGATTCGCGAACAGCTGCCGAGCTGCTGAGCCTGATGCGGCGGCTGAACCGTGAGGAAGGGGTCACCTTCGTGATCGTGACCCACGACCTGGAGCTCGCGGGCTCGTGCGACCGCTCGATCCGTCTGGCCGACGGGCGGGTGGCCGTGGATGAGGCGCCGCGGGAGCAGCGGGCGGTAGCCTGAGCCGGCAATCCTGGCCGCGAGGCGGCGAGCATTTGCGCCTCGCAGCCCCTTCTCTTTTACGCACAGCGGGATTCGTCCAACTGGACTTTTACGGACTGAGCGCATATACTTGTGCCAGCTACTCCCCAATTCATTCGACATTTCACCACCCAGGAGGTGCGCCGATGATGACCAACGTACGTTGGATTCCAGGCTCCGAACTGATCACGACTCCCCACTCGATGGACCGCCTGTTCGAGCAGCTCTTCAGCTCCGGGCCGACCACCCACGAGAGCGGCACGCCGACCTACGCGCTGCCGGTCGACGTCCTCGAGACGGACGACGCCTACCAGCTTCACGCCACTGTCGCGGGCGTTCCGCGAGAGGACGTCGAGGTGACGTTCGAGGACGGCATGCTGAGCCTCGCGATCAAGGCGATGCCGCTCCAGGTCCAGGGCAAGTTCATTCGGCAGGAGCGACCGTGGGGGTGCTGGAGCCGCAAGCTCGAGCTGCCAAAGGGAGTCGACGCCGCCAACATCGTCGCCGACTTCGACAACGGCGTGCTGACGGTGCGCGTGCCGAAGGCCGCCAAGGCGAAGCCGGTGCGAATTGCGATCGGCGCGACTCCCGAGGTGGCGACCCCAGTCTAAAATTTGAGCGGGACGGCGAGCGTCGACGAAGGCCCGGGCCACGTGGCCCGGGCTTCGTTCGTCGTTCTCACTACGCGGTCTTGGCCGACTCTGCAGTCATCGGGGCTGACCTGTTGGCGACGGTGGGCACCGACTCGGTCGCGGCGGTAGGGACGGGCGCGGCCATCGGAACCGGCGCTGCCAGGAGCGGCCTGATCAGTTCGATCGGGATCGGGAAGACGATGGTCGAGTTCTGGTTCGAGCCCATGTCGAGCAGCGTCTGCATGTAGCGCAGGGCCAGGGCGGCGGGCTGCGTGGAGATGACCTCGGCCGCGTTGGCCAGGGTCTGCGCGGCTTGAAACTCACCCTCGGTGGCTATGATTTTGGCTCGCTTCTCGCGCTCCGCCTCCGCCTGCCTGGCCAGCGCGCGCACCATCGTCGGCGCCAGCTCGGCGTCCTTGACCTCGACCGCGCTCACCTTGACGCCCCAGGGCTCGGTCTGGCGATCGATGATCGCTTGCAGCTTTTGATTGATCAGGTCCCGGCTGCTGAGGAGCTCGTCCAGGCTGGACTGCCCGAGCACGGCGCGCAGCGTCGTCTGCGCGATCTGCGAGGTCGCCATGACGTAGTTGAAGACGCGGGTGATGGCGGCCCGCGCGTCGAGCACCTGGAAGAAGATCACGGCGCTGACCTTTACGGTCACGTTGTCGGAGGTGATGACTTCCTGGGGTGGTACCTCGAGCGTGATCACACGCAGGTCCACCTTGGTCAGACGGTCCACTCCGAAGGGAAAGATGAGGAAAAGACCTGGGCCCCGCAGCTCAGTCAGACGACCCAGGCGGAACACGACGCCTCTCTCGTACTCCTTGGCGATCCGGATGCTGGAGGCCGCCAGCACCAGCAGGATCAGCACCAGGATCGCGATCACGACAAGCGGTGCGCTCACAGAGCTATCTCCTTGGCCCGGGCTGAGATGCGGTCACCGAGAGCTCGAGCCAGGAGCTGCCGACAACCACGCAATTATAGCCAGGCAGTCCGTAAATGGAGAGAGCGCGACTCCACTCGGGACCGTAAATGCGCTATTGACTCATTGCGTATCAAGAATGACGTATCGTGCGTGAGATGGAGCGCGTCGAG
>JALYZG010000301.1 GCA_030948965.1 Candidatus Dormiibacterota bacterium
CCTCCAGCACGACCATCCGCCGGTCCTGCGGATGGGGTAGCCGGCGCAGGTGGCCGAGCTCCTCCAGGTTGTCGATCAGGGCGGTCGTCGCCCCGGTGCTGAGGCCCAGCGCGTGGGACAGCTCGCCCGGGGAGAGGCGCCCGTGCCCGATCAGCTGATCGACGGCGCGAAGCTGAGTCTGGTTGAGACCCATCGAGCGCGATACGGAGCGACTCGTCTCCACCATCTCGCGACCCAGGCGCCGCATGTGGGCGAGCACCCGGGCCTTGGCCTCGACAGCGACATCTTCTCGTCCGGGCATCTCGTGTGGCGAAGACTAGTCTCCCGCGAGCGCGTCTCTCAATACGCTGTTCAAATGAGCTCGGGAACTCGACTCAGGCTGCTGGCGGCGGCGGCCGGCGGCATCGGCTTGACAACCACGATCGCGCCTGCGCTGGCCTGGCCGGTCGCCCGCCTGCAGCCTTCACCCGCGGCGGGATGGGCGCTGCGCATGTTCGGGCTCCGCGAGCTCTGCCTGGCGACCCTGCTCTGGCAGGCGGCGGCGGCTCCTGAATCGGACGGCGCGGCCACGATGCGCAGGGTGGTCACGGTCAGCCAGGCTGCGGACCTCGCGCTCACGACGTGGCTGGCATGGCGCGGCGCGGTCGGTCACCGGCTCTGGCTCCTGGTCGCGTCGGGCGTTATCGGGACGGTCGTGGTGAGCGGCTGGCCGCATCCGCGGCGGCGGCCGTTGACGAACCTCAGTGAGGGATGAGGTCGATGGCCCGGCCTGAGCCAGGGACTCGCGTTGGCGGTGCGGCGAGCGGTCGGAGGACGTCCGCACGGGCAGGCCGGAGCCGCGGCAGGAACTCTTCCAGCTGCCGCAGGTGCGCGATCTCATAGCCGCCCAGGTCGCACTCGAGGGAGCCGCCCAGCTCGCCGAACGCGACGCGCGGCCGGTCATGCCGATCTCGCACTCGGCGCACATGCCCGAGGCGAACGAGACCGCCCACGAGTGACGTCGTGGCGCCAGTGCTGATCGTGAGCGCCTGGGCCAGCTCGCCGACCGAGACGGAGCCGCGGCGGAGCAGGATGTCGACCGCCTGCATCTGGCGCCGGCTCACGCGCAGCGAACCCGCCACGGCGGAACGCAGGCCGTCCATCGCCAGCCCCCAGCTCGCGAACCTGCAGGATGACCGACCGTTCCAGGTCTCCACTCGCCGGAGGCTCCTCAGGCATTGGACTTCAAATCCGAGAATCTTGATACTGGAGCAGAATGGACATCACGATCGAAACCCGCGAGCAGTTCCACTCGGAGGCCCAGGCGACCATCAGCCGGGTGGCCCGCACGTTCTCGCTGGCCAGCCGCCTCCTCCCGCCGGCCGTTCGGGCGGACGTGAATCTGCTCTACCTGATAGCCAGGACTCTCGACGACGCGGTCGACGACGGTGACCCGCGAGCGGCCCAGATGCTCAGCGATGTGGAGCGCTGGGCGACGGGTGGCGAGGTCCGGAGCCGGGAGGCGGCGATGCTGGAGCAGCTGGCCGGCCGGCACCCGGACGTGCCCCGCGATGCGCTGATCGACTTCTGCGCGGGGCAGCGCCAGGACCTCGGCAAGGTTAGCTTCGCCACCGAATGCGAGGTCGATCTCTACTGCTACCGGGTGGCCGGAACGGTGGGCCGGGTGATGGCGGCCATTCTCGGGTCCACGAATCCGGAGGCGCACGCAGCTGCCAGGGCACTCGGGATCGCGATGCAGCGGACCAACATCCTGCGCGACATCGACGAAGAACTCGCGGCGGGCCGGGTCTACGTGCCCCAGGGCGACGCTGACGCTGGCCGGTATCGCCGACCTCGCTGGGGACGATCGGTCGCTGCTGCTGCGGGTCGAGGTCGCGATCGCCGAGTGGTGGTACGAGCGCGGCCTGGCCGGCCTGACCCGACTGCCTCGGGGCCGGCTCGCGGTGAGGGCTGCGGCGCGGATGTACCAGGAGATCCTGGCCCAACTGGCCCGCGACGGCTGGGGTGAGAAGCGGCCCTGGAGGGCACGTGTCTCGCGCCGCCGACGCGGTTTGATCACGGCCCGATCGCTGGTCCGCTGATGACCCTCGAACCGGCGTCTCGGGCCCGGGCAAATCGGACTGCCGGGGCGATTTGCCTTGCTCATAGGAGTTACTCCAACGTCGAAGTTATTCGGCTGGCCGTCGCGGCAGCGGCTCGACTACCCGCCGCCGATCATCGAGCCCTCCCGATAACGTCGATCCGCCGGACGGGGCGGGTCAGCTCCAGGGGCTGTGGGGCCGCTCCTGCAGGACGCCGTCGACGTGGATGTCCACCTTCTCGTTGAAGAAGCAGAGCAGGTTCTCGATCTTCGGGCACTCGGGGATCGGCGCCTCGTAGCCCCAGACCAGGTCCTTGCGTACGCTGTCCTTGACGCGCACCGACCAGTAGGAGGCCACGCCCTTGTACGGACAGCGCGTCTGGGTGTCCGTCGGCTCCAGCAGGTCCAGGCGCACGTCCATCTTGGGGATGTAGTAACGCGTGGGCAGGCCGGTCTCGAACAGCAGCCGCGGCCGATCCGTGCGCGCCACCACCTCACCTTCGATCCGGACCTCGACGCGGCGCGAGCTGTTGAGCACATCCACCCGGTGATAGGGATCGCGAGGGTGGACGAAGACCTCGTCGTCCTCCTCGTACCAGGCGTCCATCCGGTTCCAGCGAAAGCCGACGTAGCCGGACATATCCGCCACCTCGACCGGCGGCTGCGCGATCGTCCAAGCCGCGCTTTCGGCGGTCTTGCCCCCCGCCTCTACCGTCCAGAGATCGGTCGAGCCGAGACCCGCGAGCGCCGCCGAATGCTCGGTCCTTTGCAGCAGATCCCAGCGAACGTCGTCACGCGGGAAGACGTAGGCACTCTGCGGTGGGGGCAAGAAGAGCAGCTGGGCCCGGGCACTGTCGGCAACCGTCACGCCTCCGAGCATCGTCCGCACGCGTCGAGGGCTCGGTTCCATTCGCAGACCGCCACGCTGGGTCGACTCTGCGATGACTTTTGATTCCATGGGCGTCACCTCCTGCCACTAGCAAGTGGTGCCGCTTGCGGTCCATTCCAGGTGAACGCCGCGCCAGCCAGGCTACGCGGCGTGGGCTCCGGCGTCGCTGGTCTCGGGGCCGTGCTCGAGGGCCTCCACGGCTCGGGCCGGGCCGACCGTTCGGCCGGCGCTGAGCACGATCAGGGCCACGCCGACCAGCGTGACCAGCGCCCCCAGGACGGTGCGCAGGCTTACGGCTTCCCCGAGCAGGAGCCAGCCGAGGAGCAACGCCACGACCGGCACGACGTAGGCCTGCGCGTTGACCACGTGCACCGGCCGCACTGTGAGCAGCCAGGCGAAGATCGGAAACCCGATCAACGAGGGCACGGCCACGAGGTAGGCGAACGCGGGCAGGGCCGGCTGCACGTGCGCGAGGTTGACCTGCCCCGCTTCGCCCGTCGCCAGGCCGAGGCCGACCTGCAGGGCGCCACCAATCAACATCTGCAACGCGCTCAGCAGAAGCGGCCGGCGGCCGATTCGGGCCCGGCTGGCGAGAATCGAGCCACCGGCCCAGCCCAGGGCGCCGACGACGGAGACCACGGTCGGGAGCAGGGTGCGTGGTCCTCCTACTCCGCCCGCCGGCCAGGCCAGAAACACCACTCCGGCAAAGCCGACCGTGAGGCCCAGCACCGCGACCGGTGCCAGCCGCACGCCGAGCAGGAGGCGGGACAGCACCGCCACCCACAGGGGTGCGGTCGACATCAAGACCGCCACCAAGCCGGGGGCCATGTACTGGGTCGCCCAGGAGGCGCCTCCCTGGCCCGCCAGGACGATCCCGGCGCCGCTCAGCGCGGCCAGGGCGACATCGGGGCCGCTGAGGTCGAGCCGACCGCCACGCCAGAGGGACCACGCCATCAGCACGGTGCCCGCCACCAGGAATCGGGGCCCGGAGAAGATGAACGGAGGCAGCGCGGTGACGCCCACCTTGACCGCCACAAAGGCAGAGCCGAAGGCCAGCCACAGGATGACCATCGCCACGGCCACCGCGCGCCGGCCGAGAAGCCGGCTCAGGGCGGCGAGGCCTGGCGCAAAGCTCATGTGCCGTACTCTGCGCCAACTGATATCCTGTTACAAGTTGGCAAGTTATCCTGGTACTGAGACCAATAGCTGGAAGGAGCTCGGCGCCTTCCTGAAGAGCCGTCGGGATCGCCTTCAGCCGCATGCGGCGGGCTTCCGGAATGGGCGTCGGCGCCGAACCGCGGGTCTCCGGCGGGAAGAGGTGGCCGAGCTCGCCGATGTCGGCCTCACCTGGTACACCTGGCTGGAACAGGGTCGCGGCATCCGGCCGTCAGCCAGGGTCCTGACCGCGATCTCCCAGGCGTTGCAGCTGGAACCGGCTGAGCGCCAGCACATCTTTCGCCTGGCCGGGGTGGAGCCGCCGCCGGCGGCCACCAGTGAGTGCGTCTCGGCGCGGCTACGGCGGACGCTGGAGTGCTGGGAGCCGTTTCCGGCCCACGTCGCCGGCCGGCGGGGGGAAGTGCTGGCCTGGAACCGGCCGAGCGAGCAGCTCTTCTGCTGGTCCGAGCTGCCCGAGGGTCGTCGTAACAGCCTTTGGCTGGTCTTCATGCGCCCGACTTGCAGCTTCGCGGTCGACAGCCGGGAGCACGAGCTGAAGCTGATGGTGGCCTCCTTCCGCGCCGAGGCCGGCCGCGACCTGGCTGATCCCGACTATCAGGAGCTCATCGGGGATCTGCTCCGGGGCAGCCCCGAATTCGCAGCGATCTGGGACCGGCAGGACGTGCGCGGCCGGCCGGAGGGCCTGAAGTCGCTCGACCACCCAGTCTTCGGCCGTCTTGACCTCGAGTTCACCACGTACCGAGTCGGAGAGCAACCGGGTTTGAAGCTGGTCCTCTACGCTCCGCTACGCGGCTCGGCGACCGCGGCCAAGCTGCGCCAGGCGGACCAGCGCCTCGCCAGCGCCGCTCAGCCGACAGCGTAGCCCGGCCCGTCGCTCGCGGGCCTCGGTCACGATGGCCACGATCCCCGCCAGGTTCGGCAGCAGCTCGGGCGGCGCTCCGTAGGCAGCCAGCAGGTAGGCCGGGTCGGGGTAGCTGACGTGGACGCTCGTCCCGGTCCTGCCAGACGAGGACCGGCAGCGGCAGGTCGAGCGCCAACAGGGGCGCCGACAGCATGACCGGGGGGGCATCCGCCGGCGGAGGCACGCCTCAGCGGCCAGTTTGGCGAGCATCTGCCGGCAGCAGCACGGAATCCACGGGGGGCGGTTGGCTCCTATGGACTAAGCTCGGCCCCAGACCTCGTCGGCCGTCTCCACGACCAGCCGCAGCTTGGCCACCTCGTCCTCATAGCTGAGCGCGTTGCCCTCCACCGTGGAGGAGAAGCCGCACTGGGGCGAGAGGCAGAGCTGCTCCAGGGGCACAAATCGGCTAGCCTCTTCGATCCGGCGCTTGAGGTCGTCCTTGCGCTCCAGCTCACCGCGCTTAGTCGTGACCAGGCCCAGCACCACGACCTTGCCCGCGGGCACGAAGCGCAGCGGCTCAAAACCTCCGGAACGGGCGTCGTCGTACTCGAGGAAGAAGCCGTCCACCGCGAGCCCATTGAAAAGCGCCTCGGCCACGAAGTCGTAGCCGCCCTCCGCCGCCCACGAGGAGCGGAAGTTGCCGCGGCACATGTGCGTCGTGACGCGGAGCCCCGGTGGCCGGCCGGCCAGCGCTTCGTTGAAATGCGTGATGTAGTTCAGGTGCTGGCGCTCGGGGTCGCCGCCCAGGCCGGCCACGTAGGCGCGCTGGCTCGGGTCGTTGAGGTAGGCGAGGCTGGTGTCGTCCAGCTGCAGGTACATGCAGCCGAGCTCGTGCAAGCGCCGCAGCTCCTCCCGGTAGGCCGCGGTCAGGTCGGCCCAGAACGCGTCCAGCTCCGGGTAGACGGCCTCGTCCACGGCAGCGCGGCCGCCGCGGTAGTGGACCATGCTCGGCGAGGGGATCGTGAGCTTGGGCGTCGCACCCGTGTCGACCGCGTCTCGCAGAAAACAGAAGTCGTCGCCGAAGATGGTGTGCTCGAGCCGGACCGGCGCGTCCACCCGGATGGCCGCGGGCGTGAACTCGAGGGTGCCCTCGTGGTTCCGGAACCGGACCTTCAGGCTCTGGTCCTGGACGCGCGTGACGCCACCCAGCTTGTAGATGAAGTCCATGTGCCAGGAGGCGCGCCGGAACTCGCCGTCGGTGGCCGAGCGCAGTCCCACCTCGCGCTGCATCCGGACCGCGTCGCGGATGGCGGCGTCCTCGGCGCTGCGCAGAACCTCGAGCAGCACGCGACCGGCGGCGAAGTCCCCCCGCGCGCGGAGGAGTGCCGCCGGGCGGAGCAGGCTGCCGACGTGGTCGGCGCGGAACGGCGGCGCGGTGCGGACGGTCACTCGCTGCATCGTAGACACCCGGCCTCGGCCACCCCACAATGTTGGACGCTGTGACCGAGGCCGTCGCCGGCCGGCTCTCCGCGAGTCGCCGGGCTCCACCCGGTTTCTGGCGGCTCAACGGGATCAACGCTTTCTGGGCCGCCAACCAGGGCCTGTGGAACGCGGTCTATGTGCTGCTCGCCGTCTCGGCGGCGGTCATCGCCCCGGACGCAAAGGAACTCGTGGTCGGCCGGGCGACGGCCGCCGGCGGCGCGCTCTCCGTCTTGGTGCCGCTCGGGGCCGGCTTCCTGAGCGACCGGACGCGGTCGCGGTGGGGGCGGCGCACGCCTTGGATTGTGGGCGGGGCGGTGACTGAAGTCACGGGGCTGGTCGCGCTCGCGCTCGCGGGCAGCGTGCCCATGCTCATCCTCGCCTACCTCCTGCTCCAGATCGGCAACAATTGTGCCGGCGCCGCCTTCGCGGGCATCGTGCCGGACGTGGTGCCGGCGGCGGAGCGGGGCCGCGCCTCGGGCCTGCTCAACTCGGCCACCGCCGTGGGCACGGTCGCCTGCCTGGCGATCGCGCTGGTGGTGTTGGGCCGTCTCGGCAGCACGGCCGCGGGGTCGGGGGTGGCGTTCGTCGCCATCGCGGCGCTTGTGGCGGCCAGCCTCTGCGTCTCGATCATGCTTCTTCGGGAGGCACCTCACCCGCCCGCGATCGCACCCGATGTGCAGGAGCCCAGGCGTAGCCTGGGGGCGATCCTGGGCAACGCCTGGCGCGATACGCTGGCCGCGCCGGACTTTCGCTGGCTGCTCATCACCCGCTTCTTTCAGACCCTCGGCATCTGGACAATCCTGCCGTTCATCACCTTCTACTTCCAGGACGTGGTCCAGGCCGCCAACTACGGGGCCGCCAGCTCGCTCTGGCTGCTCGTGGTGCTCGCCGGCGGGATCGTCCCGGCGATCGCCTGTGGCTATCTTTCGGATCGCATCGGGCGGCGCAAACCGTTCGTATACGCCTCCAGCGCAGTGCAGGCGGTGGTCGCCGCTTACCTGCTCTTCAGCCTGGCCTCCAGCTTGCCGCTGGTGTACGCGCTGGGGCTGACCTTCGGCGTGGGCTACGGCGCGTTCGCGGCCGTGGACTGGGCCCTGGTCTGCGACGTGCTCCCGGACCCCGAGGAGGCGGCGGCGAGCGGGATGTCGATCTTCCACGTCTCATTCACGCTGCCCCAGGTCCTGGCGCCGGCCATCCTGGCCCCCATCCTCCACGCACTGAACCACCCGGCCACGCACGACTGGCTGGGCTACCGGTGGGTGTTCGGCTCGGCCGCCCTCTGGTTCGTGCTCGCGACTGTGTTTGTGAGCCGGATCCGCGGCGTGCGCTAAAGGCGGTCCCGCAGGCTCAGCCCATCGGGCCCCGAAGGCGGTCCAACACGTCCGGTCGAAGCAGCACCGTGAGCCCGATCACCAGGCAGGCGGCGCCCACGATCCTGGAGAGCGCGACCCCATAACGCCATCTCTTCTCGACGAAAAAGACCGTGGCCAGAATCGCCATCCAGGCGAGGTTCATCAGTCCGACAACAGCCAGCACCGCCATCAGCGCCCAGCAGCAGCCGAGGCAGAAGAGACCGTGGCTGAGGCCGGCCCGGACAGCCGATTGGCTCCCGCCGCCGAAGTCGTGGGCCAGGATGAACCCCAGCGGCGAGCGGCAGGCCCGAAGGCAGGCCTGCTTCAACGGCGTCAGCTGATACAAGCCCGCGGCCAGGATCACGGCTCCACCGAGCCGCGCCGCCAGCGTCCCATCCAGGCTGGGCAGGCTGCGGCCGGCGACCAGCGGGACGACACCGGCCAGGGTCCAGACCAGCAGATAGCCGGCTATGAAGGCGACGGTAGGCCAAGACCCTTCGCCGCGCCAGCGCGCCACCCGGGCATGGGCGACAACCATCGGCGCCACGGCGGGGAACATCATCGCGACCATCATCACGAGCCAGGTCGCCATGAAGAGCCCCACGCCGAGCATGGCCATCCCGCCCATCGCCATGGAGCGGGCCTGAACGGCCGTCAGCAGCCAGGCGCCGGCGGCGCACGCGAGCAGGGCGGCGACGATCGTCGAGGCCACGTGGCGCGTTAGCGGCTGGGGCGGGGCGCCCTGGGTCTGGAGCACGCTCATCGGTGGGCCGTTCAGGCGGACCAGCTGAAGGGGGCCGAGAAAGCGCTCTTGCCGGCGTTGGCGAACGTCATCCCGAACGCCTTGATGCGAGACTCCACCGGTCGAGCGATCGTGATGGTCGAGTTGGACGGGTGGTTCACACCGGTCAGCCGGGTCGGCTCACCGCCCTCCTGGGCCGCGTAGTCCTCGACCTCGATAGCGATGTCGGTGCCGATGCGAATCCGGTGTCGAGCGCCGTCGTCGGCGTACTCGATGGGGAGGCGCTCGATGCCCAGCATCTCGCCGATCAGAGGCGCGAGGTTGGCGATCGGCCCGCCGGCCTGGCCGCCGAAGACGCCGGTCAGCGCGTCGGCCTGCTCCTGGGAGGCCTTGTCGTCGATGATGAGGCCAACCCGCCAGCCGCCGTCCAGCATGGCCTTGGGCGTGTCCGCCACCAGCGCGACGCTGAGCCCGTCCACCGCCACCCCGTCCACCTGGCCGGAGTCGACGTGGTAGTTGAGAACGACCTGGCAGCGGTCGCCCGTGGCCGGCGAAGCAAAACTGGTGACCGTGCAGGGGCAGACCCAGTCACAGTTGCAGTTCTCGAAGTAGGTGCCGTCGAGCTTCCAGGCCATCGTTCAACCTCCCGTTCCGGCTGCCGAGTGCACCAGAGGGTAGGAGCCGGCCCGGTTCGCGTCAAGTGTTTTGGCGGGAGTTGCTGCCCGGATCGTTTCGGAGCATCCGCCGGGGGATGCACGTTTGGGGAGCGCGGATGCCGAGCATTCGCCGGCGGACGCACGTTTGGGGCCGGCTTACTTGGCCGCGGCCAGCGCCAACTCCTGCTTCAGCTGCAGCCGGGACACCGCACTCACGACCGCGCGCAGGGAGGCGGTGAGGATGTTTGGGTCCAGGCCGACGCCCCAGACGACCGCGCCGAACTGGTCCGTCGCCTCCACGTAGGCCGCCGCTTTGGCCTCGGTGCCGGCGCTGATCGCGTGCTCCGAGTAATCGAGGATGCGCAGGTGGATGCCGAGCTGCGCGCCCAGGGCGTCCACGAACGCGGCGATGGGCCCGTTGCCGTGGCCTTCGATACTGTGCTCCTCGCCGTCAAGGCGCACTGTCGCGGCCAGGACGGTGCCGCCGCCGCGCGGGTGGTCGCCGGTGTCGTACTCGACCAGCTCCAGCCGTGTCTCCGGGTTGAGGTAGGTCCACTCGAAGGCGGTCCAGATCTCGATGGGAGTGATCTCCTTGCCGCTGGCGTCGGTGATCTGCTGGATGACCTGCATGAACTCGATCTGGAGGCGCCGGGGCAGGTCGAGGTGGTAGTCGGCCTTCATGATGTAGGCCATCCCGCCCTTGCCGGATTGGCTGTTGACGCGGATGATGGCCTCGTAGCTTCGCCCCACGTCGTGGGGGTCGAGTGGCAGGTAGGGCACCTCCCACACCGGAGACTTCGACTTGGCGATCGCCTCCATGCCCTTCTTGATCGCGTCCTGGTGCGAGCCCGAAAAGGCGGTGTAGACGAGCTCTCCCACGTACGGGTGCCGCGGGTGCACGGGCAGCTGGTTGCAGGCCTCGACCACCCGCCGCAGCTCGTCGATGTCCGAGAGGTCCAGGCGCGGGTCGACGCCCTGGGTGAAGAGGTTCATCGCCAGCGTGACCAGGTCCACGTTGCCGGTCCTCTCGCCGTTGCCGAAGAGCGTGCCCTCGATCCTCTCGGCACCCGCCATGACCGCCAGCTCGGCCGCGGCCACGGCGCAGCCGCGGTCGTTGTGCGGGTGCACGGAGAGAATCCATGAGTCGCGACTGCCGATGTGGCGGTGGCACCACTCGATCTGGTCTGCATAGACGTTGGGAGTGCTCATCTCCACCGTGGCCGGGAGGTTGAGGATCATCTTCCGGGCGGGGGTCGGCTCCCAGACCGCCACCACCGCCTCGCAGATCTCCTGGGCGAATTCCAGCTCGGTGCCGGTGAAGCTCTCGGGCGAGTACTCGTAAACCACGTCCGTACCCGCGAGACCGGCGGTGAGGTCGCGAATCAGCTCGGCGCCTCGGACCGCGATGTCGACGATCCCCGCGCGATCGAGACCGAAGACCACCCGGCGCTGCAAGGTGGAGGTCGAGTTGTAGAGGTGGACGATGGCGCGATGGGCGCCGCGGAGGCCCTCGAACGTGCGCTCGATAAGCTCCGGGCGGGCCTGCGTCAGGACCTGGATCGTGACGTCGTCGGGGACGAGGTCCTCCTCGATCACGAGGCGCAGGAAGTCGAAGTCAGGCTGTGACGCGGACGGAAAGCCGACCTCGATCTCTTTGAAGCCCGCCCCGACCAGCAGCTTGAAGAGGCGGCGCTTGCGACCCAGGTCCATCGGGTCGATCAGGGCCTGGTTGCCGTCGCGCAGATCCACGCTGCACCAGGTCGGAGCGCGGCCGATCTGGGCGTCCGGCCAGGTCCGGTCCGCCAGCCCCACGGGCCCGTACGGCTGGTACTTCTCGATCGGCATCGCTCGCATGGGGCTGCATCTCCCAAATGAAACGACCTCCCGGGCGGCGCGGTCCAGGAGGTCGGCCCAAGAGCACCCGCAGGTGCCCGCCTAGATAAGAAGGAGCTCTGAAGTGCGCCGGCTCATCAACGGGGCCACGGTACCGGGACCACCGCCGGGCGGCCTAGTGGGCGCCACACCAAGAATGGGCACTGGAACTGGTGACAGGGTACAGGCCACAATGCAACCATCAAGACTGACTCTCCAGCCGGAGGACTCGGGTTGCCGACGACGATCCGAGCGTGCCTGTTCGACCTCGACGGCGTCCTCACCGAGACCGCCAAGGTGCACGCTGCCGCATGGAAGCAGATGTTCGACGCGTTTCTGCGCGCGCGAGCAGACGCTTCCGGCGAGCCGTTCAAGGCTTTTGACGACGTGCGCGACTATGACGAGTACGTGGACGGGAGGCCTCGTTACGAGGGCGTCCAAGCCTTCCTCGAGTCACGCGGCATCGAGCTGCCCACAGGCACTCCAGACGACCCGGTCAGTGCCCAAACAGTCGACGGTCTGGGAAATCGCAAGAATGCCCTGGTGTTGGAGCTAATCCGCAAGCGGGGCGTGGAGGCGTACGAGGGCTCGGTCCGGTACGTTCGCGCCGTCAAGGCGGCGGGACTGGCGCGGGCCGTCGTCTCGTCCAGCACGAACTGCCGAGAGGTCCTGCGAGCGGCGGGCATCGACGACCTGTTCGACGTCCGCATCGACGGCGTTGTCGCCGCGCGCGAGCATCTGAAGGGCAAGCCAGAGCCGGACACGTTCCTGGCCGCCGCCCGCGCGCTGGCCGTCGAGCCGGCGGCGGCCGCGGTGTTCGAGGATGCGCTGGCCGGCGTGGCTGCAGGGCGCGCCGGCCACTTCGGACTGGTCGTCGGGGTGGACCGCATCGGCCAGGCTGCGGCCCTCGGCGAGCACGGGGCCGACCGAGTGGTCAAGGACCTGGCCGAGCTGCTGCCTGCGCCTTGATTGGCCATCCCGCGTTCGACGTCGAGCCTTGGGGAGTGCGCGAGAGCCACCTCGACCTCGACGTGCTCGCCCACTCGGAGTCGATATTCGCCCTTTCCAACGGTCACCTGGGAATGCGCGCCAACCTCGACGAGGGCGAGCCGCACGCGCTGCCCGGGACCTACCTCAACGGCGTCTTCGAGACTCGGCCTCTGCCCTACGCAGAGGCCGGCTACGGTTACCCGGAAGCCGGGCAGACCGTCGTCAACATCACCGATGGCAAGGTGATCCGCCTGCTCGTCGATGACGAGCCCTTCGACGTCCGCTACGGCAAGCTGCTCGCGCACGAGCGCCATCTCGACTTTCGCACCGGCGTCCTGCACCGCCGCTGCGACTGGCGGTCCCCGGCCGGGAAGACGATCAGGGTGCACTCCACCCGCCTGGTCTCCTTCGTCCAGCGGGCGGTGGCCGCGATCCTCTACGAGGTCGAGGTGCTGGAAGACCCGGCTCACCTGGTCGTACAGTCGGAGCTGGTGGCCAACGAGCCGCTGCCGGCGGCGGCGCTCGATCCGCGCGTCGCCGCCGATCTCCGCTCGGCCCTTCGCTCGGAGATGTATTCCGAGCTCGGGTCGATCGTGGTGCTGATCCACGCGACCGACGGCAGCGGACTGCGCTTGGCCGCCGGCATGGACCACAGTGTGGAGTGCCCGAAGGACACCCAGAGGAGCACCGACTGCCAGCCGGACCTGGGACGGCTCACGGTGGCGGTCGCGCTCGAGCCGGGACAGAGACTTCGCATCGTCAAACAGATGGCCTACGGCTGGTCCGGCACACGCTCGGTACCCGCCCTCCGGGACCAGGTTCACGGCGCCCTCGCCGAGGCGCGCCAGATCGGCTGGGAGGGCCTGCTGGCCAGTCAACGCTCCTACCTGGACGACTTCTGGAACCGGGCGGACGTCGAGGTCGAAGGTGACCCCGAGATCCAGCAGGCGGTGCGCTTCGCCCTCTTCCACGTCCTGCAGGCCGGGGCCCGCGCCGAGCAGCGCGCCATCGCCGCCAAGGGCCTGACCGGTCCCGGCTACGACGGGCACGCGTTCTGGGACACCGAGAGCTTCGTGCTCCCCGTCCTGACCTACACGGCGCCCGCC
This sequence comes from Candidatus Dormiibacterota bacterium, assembly GCA_030948965.1. GTDB lineage: Bacteria > Chloroflexota > Dormibacteria > Dormibacterales > Dormibacteraceae > JALYZG01. The sequence goes on from JALYZG010000301.1 coordinate 13,187, forward strand.
GCGGCGGGCCACGCGCTGAGCTGGCGTCACTCGACCCTCACTCTCGCGCGCGAGCGAGCCCACCTGCTCGGACTCTCGGGCGCTGCCTTTCCTTGGCGGACCATCCGCGGCGAGGAATGCTCCGGCTACTGGCCGGCGGGGACGGCCGCGTTCCATATCAACGCGGACATCGCCGACGCGGTGGTGCGCTATCGCGGGGCGAGCGCTGACGACGAGTTCGACCGGGAGGTGGGCCTCGAGCTTTTGGTCGAGACCGCGCGCCTCTGGCGCTCGCTGGGCCACTTCGACCCGGCGCGTCGCTTCCGCATCGCGGGCGTGACCGGTCCCGACGAGTACAGCGCGATCGCGGACGACAACGTCTACACGAACCTGATGGCGCAGCGCAACCTGCGGGCGGCGGCCGACGCCGCCGGGCGGCACTGGGGGCGCGCCGCCGAGCTGGGCGTCCGGGCCGAGGAGGTGAAGGGCTGGCGCACGGCGGCGGACGCGATGATGGTCCCTTACGACCAGCGGCTGGGCGTGCACCCGCAGGCGGAGGGCTTCACGGACCACGACGTCTGGGACTTCGCCCACACAAGCCCGGAACAGTACCCGCTGCTCCTGCACTTTCCCTACTTCGACCTCTACCGCAAGCAGGTGGTGAAGCAGGCCGACCTGGTCCTCGCGCTGCACCTTCGGGGAGACGCGTTCAGCGCCGAGGAGAAGGCTCGCAACTTCGCCTACTACGAGGGCCTGACGGTCCGTGACTCCTCACTTTCCGCCTCCACTCAGGCCGTCATCGCGGCCGAGGTCGGCCATCTCCAGCTGGCGTATGACTACCTCGGCGAAGCCGCGCTCATGGACCTGGGCGACATCGAGCACAACGTGCGCGATGGCGTCCACATCGCGGCGCTGGCCGGCGCGTGGCTGGCCGTGGTGGCGGGTTTCGGCGGGATGCGCGACCATGACGGCCACCTCACGTTCGCGCCCAGGCTGCCGCGAGCGCTCAAGCGGCTGAGGTTCCGGCTGAGCTTTCGGGCCCGGCTCTTGGAGGTGGACGTCCGTCGCCTCCAGGCCACGTATTCACTGCTCCAGGGCGAGGCCTTGCAGATCGCCCATCACGGTGAGGGCCTGACCGTGACGCCGGGCGAGCCGCTCCGACGCCCAGTGCCGGCCCTGCATCCAGGCCCGGCCCCCTCGCAGCCGCCGGGACGGGCGCCGGCGCACAGGTCCGTCGACCGCCGCCTTGCTGCGCGTGCGGGCCGCAAAGGCTCGTCCTGACGGGCCGGGGATTCGGGCAACGTAAGGCCATGGAAATTGATGCGCTTCGGGAGAGACTCCGACTTGCGCCCGTTATGGCTATCCAGTAACCTGATAGTCTTCCGGCGGGTTTTCATCTCAAGAGCAGGAGGACTTGAACGACATGACCCAGACGGTCAACGACGTCATGACGCACAAGCCGGTGGCGCTGCAGGCCGGCACGACTCTCGACACGGCAGCCCGGGCAATGCGGGATCACGGCGTCGGCAATGTGATCGTGCTCAACGACCTCGAAATTCGCGGCATCGTCACCGACCGGGACATCACGATCCGGGGCGTGGCTGAGTCGCTGGACCCACGTTCGGCGGTGCTGGCCCAGATCTGCAGCGCCGACGTGGTCACCGTCACGCCCGAGGACACGGTGGACCATGCGGTGGATGTGATGCGAGCGCACTCTGTCCGCCGCCTGCCGGTGGTGCGAGAGGGGCGACCTGTGGGCATCGTATCCCTGGGCGACCTGGCAGTGGAGAAGGATCCCGAATCGGTCCTCGGCCAGATCAGTGCCAGCGAAGCCAACCGATAGGTAAGGAGGATTCAATGGGTGAGCTGAGCGAGACAAAGCGTGATCATCTGCCGGAGAGCGCGTTCGCGTTTCCGAAGCAGCGCAAGGAACCGCTGATCGATGCGGCCCACGTTCGCAGCGCCCTCTCCCGCTTCAACCAGGTGGAGGGCGTCAGCGCCGAGGATAGACGCGAGGCCAAGCGGCGCATCGAACGGGCGGCCCAGAAGTTCGGCGTGGAGACGAGCAAGGCACCGGACTGACGTTCCCCGCTGCTGGTTGGCAGGTTGTAGCTACTCTGCGAAGATCCCGGTGAACGTCTCCAGGCGGTATCCGTTAAGGGCCTCGATCTGTTTCGCGACGCGCGCCTCCAATGCGTCGAAGTCGAACTCGGTCAGCCGCGGCTCGGCAGCTGAGACCTTTCCGAGTATCTGCCAGAGTGCCTGCTTGCCAAAGAGTCCGGTGAGCAAGGTATCGACTTCGAGCAGCCGGCTCACCTGAGCATCGACCCCTACCGGCACCTGGAATTTGAGGCGGCTGACCTTCTCAGCAACCCACCCTGCCGCTTCCTTGACCGGGTTCCGCTCCACGCCGAGTCGCTCCATCACCGTGACCAGCGTGTCCCGGTCCTCCTCGATCTCGTGAATCAGAATGATCAGGTACGTGGATAGTGAGGTGCCCTCGTTCTGGCTGCGAATCTGCTCGGCCAGGTCGACCGCGAACATGGAGCCACCGAGGTGGTCATTGAGATAGCCGTCGAACCGTTCCGTCGAGGCCATAGCGCCCTCCTCAAAATCAGAACACCGGGAAATGTGGTCGCGACGTAGTCGGTGATCGAGGCTTCGTTCATTCTCCTGCGTCAGGCCTCCGAGGACGGTTCAACGCCGGCAGCCCACCTATGCGGTCCGCTCCGCACCCTCAGGCTCGGCCTCAGGCGAAGGCTCGGGTGGCGCCACCGTAGCCGCGGGGAGCCGGAGTACGAAGATGCTGCCCAGACCGGGCTCGCTGTGTTCCAACTCGAGCGATCCATCGAGCCGCTCGGCAAGTGTCCGGCTCAGATAAAGGCCGAGGCCGGTGCCCGGCGGGAACCCGAGCTCTGGATGTTCGATGCGGACAAACCGATCGAACACCCGCTCCCGGTCCGCCAGGCTCAGGCCGGTGCCATGGTCCTGCACGGCGACCCGCACCTGGCCGCCACCCACCGAGGCGGCGACTCTGATCCAGGGCCTGCCCGTCGAGTAGGCGAGAGCGTTGTTCATGAGGTTGTCGAGGATCCTGCCCAGCTGCTCCGCGTCGGCCAGTGCCAGGACCGGCCGGACCGGCAGATCCACGGCCAGCTGCGCCTGGCGCAGCTCGGCCGCCGGCTGCAGCCGGCGCGCCGAGAGTTTGACCACGCTGCCGACATCGACGACCTCTGATCGCAACGGCGTGATCTGCGCCTCCAATCGGGACGCGGCCAGGATCTCTTCGATGAGCTGGCGGAGCTCGGCCGTCTTGCCGCCGACAACGCGCAGAGGGCCGACCCATCGCTCGGGCGGGGTGCCCAGTGTTCCGTCCTCGAGCATCGAGATGTAGCCGACGATCGCCGTGAGTGGCGTTCGCAGCTCGTGCGCGGCCATGTTCAGAAATAGGCTCTTGGCCCCGTACACCTGCTGTGAGGTCGAGTACAGCCGTGCGTTGCGCATGGCGAGCGCGGCGATCCTGGCCAGCGTCTGCGCAGCCCGGATATCGTCCGAGTCGAACGGCGGGGCACCCCCGGTCCGCACCAAGATCACGACGTCGACCAACTCGTCGCCGACCAGCAGGGGCACGGCGAGGCAGTGCTCGATCGCACGTGCTCGCTCGGCCTGCTCGGGGGTCAGCCCGCTCCAAGCGATCGGCGCGGTCGCCACCTGCGGCAGGCGTTGGCGCACCGCCGCCTCCAGGAAGGGAGCTGTGGCCAGGCCGAGGCGAGAGCCGATTCGGCCCAGAGCGTGCTCGGCAGGATGGATGGCCTCGACGACGAGTTGCTCCTCCTCCACCCGTCCGAGGAGGGTGTTCTCGACTCCGATCGCCTCCGTGGCCTGCTCCACGAACCGCTTCGCCACCTGCTCGGGTTCGAGCGACGCGGTCAGCTGCTCGGCGACGTCGAAGGCCGACCGCAGGCGGCCGGTGTTGACCTGGTCGGCCCGGACGGCTCGAGCGTAGAGGTTGAGCGACCCCAGCAGCAGTGCCGGGGCGGGTAGGAAGCCGAGGAGATGAATCGAATACCAGAGGCCCGAGTAGCGCTGGTGCAGAAACGGGATCGCCAGCGAAGTGATGACCACAAAGACGAGCGCCGCTACCACACCGCTCTGAAGGCGGCCTTCACCCTCGAGGCGGATGCGAATCAGAACCAGGGCGATGACGGCCGGGATGGCGCCGGCGAGACCCGCCCACGCGGTCACCGGCGTGAACACATCGCTCCGCAGCGAGGCGATCGACGAGGCTCCGAGCGCAAAGGTCGCCCCCGCGGCGACCAACGCCAAGGCCACCCCGGCCGCGAGTGACACGACTATGGCCAGGGCCGGATCGGCTAGAGGCCGAGATCCCCAGATGGAGAACACGAGCAAACCGACCGACGTGAGGAGGTTGATCGCGAGAAACAGCCAGGAGACCATGTCGCTGATCGCCGCCGACGTCATCGGGGCCACCCCGGGGAAGAGGAACAGGTGCAGCACCCACAGCAGCGCGATCGTCACGCCGAGGGCCACGATCGGCAGCAACCGAGAAGCGCGACGAACGCTCACGTCCAGCCCGGCCATGATGGCGCAGGCGCTGTAGCAGACCACGGCCCCGACATCCGAAACGGGCACGAACCAGACCATTTGGCGCTGCCCGGTACTCACGACCCCGGCGAGCAGGATCAGCAGTGAGACGACCGTCGCGGCCAAGGCACCCCCGAGGCTGAGGGTCATCGATGGCCTGCGCCCGCTGGCAGATGACGGGGGCGCATCACCCGCCGGACGCTGAGTCAATGTGATGCGTCGGATGACGGCTAGTATTCTACTCAGCTTACTAGGATTGGGGCCGGCGCTTTCCGTGACCGGCGAGCTGCCTACCAGCCATACCAGCGGCCGCCCCCTCCACTTGAGCGGATGAAAAAGCCAATGATCCAGAGGATCAGAGCCGCAGCCAGCAGATACCAGAGGATGTGCAGGGCGAAGCCCCCGCCTCCGAATATGACCAAGATCAAGGCCAGTATCACTATGGCCGGAACCACACTCGCACCTCCTGGGCGTGTCCACGCCACTCGTTCCTAAGTCTCTTTATACCAGTGCTAGCAGATAAAGTAAAAAGTCGAGGGGAGGGAAGGGCCCATAAGCTGCGCGCCGTCCTCCGGCTGTTGGGCCCGGGTCTCATCACCGGCGCAAGCGACGATGATCCCAGCGGCATCGGCACCTACTCTCAGGTCGGCAGCCAGTTCGGTTTCGGCCTGCTCTGGATGGCCGTGTTCACGTTCCCCCTGATGTCCGCGATACAGGAGCTGAGCGGCCGCATCGCGCTTCACACCGGCGTCGGCTTGGGCGTTTCCCTGCGCCGCAAGTTCCCCAGCTGGCTGGTGGCGATCTGCATCCTGGCCCTGCTGGTCGCCAACACCATCAATGTCGGGGCCGACTTGGGGGCGGTGGCCACCGGCGCCTCGCTCCTCACGCTGGGCCACGTGCCTGAGCTCTGGCTGGTCATCCCGGTCGCTCTCCTGGTCCTCTACATGCAGTTCTTCCTGAGCTACCGGACGGTCTTTCGCATCTTCAAGTGGCTGACCCTGGCCCTGTTCGCCTACGTCGTCACGGGCATCCTGGCCCGGCCACCGGCGCTGCAGGTCTTACGGGCCACCGTGATACCGCACATCGAGCTCAGCCCCGCCTTCCTGGCCGCCGTCGTGGCGGTGCTCGGCACGACCATCAGCCCCTACCTCTTCTTCTGGCAGGCTTCGTCCGAGGTCGACGAGATGACGGCGGCCGGACGGAACACGGAGGCGGCGCGGCGGGGCGTCCACTGGACCGACCTGAAGGCGGCTCGCGCCGACATCCTCATCGGCATGGCCTTTTCGCAGATCGTCATGTACTTCATCATCCTGACGACGGCGACGGTGCTCCACGCACACGGGAAGACCGACATCCAGACCGCTGACCAGGCCGCCCAAGCGCTGGCTCCGTTCCTCGGGCCGTTCGCCTTCGTGGCGTTCGCCATGGGCATGATCGGCACGGGTCTGCTCGCGATCCCCATCCTCTCGGGCTCGGCCGCCTACGCGGTCAAAGAGTTCATGGGCTGGCGGGGCTCGCTGCGCAGCAAGCCCCAGTCCCGACCCCTCTTCTACGGCGTGATCGGGCTGGCGACGCTGGTGGGGCTCGGGCTGAACTTCCTCCGCATCGACCCCACGCGGGCGCTCTTCTACGCAGCCGTGATCAACGGCCTCGTGGCGCCGCCGCTGATGGTACTGATGGTCCTGCTCGGGTCGGATCGGAAGGTGATGAAGGACAAGGTGAGCGGCCGGCTGAGCCTGACGCTGACTGGGGCGGCGTCGATCGCCATGACGGGGGCCGCGATCGCACTCGTCGCGACAACCGTCCTGGCGCGGCTGCGCTGAGGCGGGCGCGCGCAGCGCCTGCCGAGTGCTAGGATCGGCGCCATTCGCGGCCGGTAGCGGTCGTGCTCGAGGGAGAGGAGGAGCGCCCATGATCAGAACCCTTCGACGTGCTTTGTTGCTGGCTGCGACGGGCCTTGTCGCCAGTTTGGGGCTGCCCGCCGCCGCGGCCAGCCCGCCACAGACCTTCACCGGAGCCCTGGACAAGGCCAACTTCCAGATCCAGGTGCCGAACCACTGGAACGGGACCCTGGTCCTCTACAGCCACGGCTACGAGGTTCCAGTCGCGTATGGCGGCTCGTCCCCAGCCACCGTACCTGTGGATGCGGCCGATCCCGTCAGCCAGCAGTGGCTGCTCGACCACGGCTACGCCCTGGCCGCCTCCGAATACAGCACCCAGGGTTGGGCCCTGGAGCAGGCATTCAAGGACCAGATCGCCGTGCTCGACCACTTCAACACGCTCGGTTTCGGCAAGCCGAAGCGCGTGATCGCCTGGGGCCATTCGCTGGGCGGCATGATCACCGCCGGCCTGTTGCAGCTTCACCCTGAGCGGTTCGCCGGCGCCATCCCCATGTGCGGAGTGGTGGCTGGCGGTGTCGCGGTCTGGAACCAGGGACTGGACGGCGAGTTCGTGTTCAAGACCCTGACGGGTCCGGCGGCCGCCAAACTCAAGATCGTCGACGTACCGCCGCCGCCCGACGCCTTCGCCAACTTCGGGCTCGGCAATACGCTGCTGGAGTCGGCTCAGCTCAGCCCTCAGGGCCGGGCGCGGATCGCTCTCGCGGCGGCCGTGTCGGACACGCCCGGCTGGTTCATCCCGGGCAGCGCGGAGCCGGCCAAAGGTGACTACGCGGCCCGGGAGCAGAACCAGTTTCTGTGGCTGGACAAGGTCGACAACTTCTTCTCGCTCGCCCTGCGCGGCGAGATGGAAGCCCGAGCCGGTGGCAACCCTTCCTGGAACACCGGCGTCGACTACGGCCGCCAGCTCGCCCGCTCCGCCAACCGGGACGAGGTCCAGGCTCTCTACAAGAAGGCGGGCCTCAGCCTCGACGGGGACCTGGACACGCTGGCCGGGGCGGCGCGCATCAGCGCCAACCCGAGCGCGGTCAAGTACCTGGAGCGGAACATCATCTACAACGGCGAGCTCGACCAGCCGGTGCTGACCATGCACACGCAGGGCGACGGCCTCGTCCTGCCCGATGACGAGCAGGCCTACGCCAGCGTCGTCCGCTCCGCGGACAATTCCGATCTGCTCCGGCAGACCTTCGTCCACGCCGCCGGGCACTGCAACTTCACGCCGGCGGACCACATCGCGGCGTTCACGACCCTGATCCGCCGGCTCGACACCGGTCATTGGGGCGACACCACCAGCGCGGCCGACATGAACGCGACCGCCGCCTCGCTTGGCCTCGGTGCGTCGGCCTTCGTCAGCTTCCGTCCCAACCAGTTCCTGCGCCCCTTCGACGTGCGCAACCTCGACCGCGAATGATTGACTGGGAAGGCCGGCCCCCGCTCGGGGCCGGCC
>JALYZG010000310.1 GCA_030948965.1 Candidatus Dormiibacterota bacterium
GTCGACCACCAACGTTGCGCCCTCGGCCACGCCCTTCTCCACGTAGGCCAGGACCTTGGCCCGATGCTCCTCGCGGATCAGCGGCCCGACCTGGACCCCGGCCTCGTCGCCGGGACCGACCTTAAGACGCGACGCGCCCTCGGCCAGGCCTTCCAGCACGGGTCGGCCGGCGACGCCCACCGTCACGGCCACGCTGCCCGCGAGGCATCGCTCTCCCGCGTTGCCGAAGGCCGAGTTGAGGACGGCCGGCACCGTCAGGCCCAGGTCGGCGTCCGGCATGACCACGATGTGGTTTTTGGCCCCGCCCAACGCCTGGACGCGCTTGCCATGCGCGGCTGCCGTGCGGTACACATGCCGCGCGACCGGCTCGGAGCCGACGAAGGAAATCGCGCGCACCTCGGGGTGGGCGAGGAGCGCGTCCACCACCGGGGCCGCGCCGTGGACCACGTTGAGCACGCCCTCGGGGAACCCGGCCTCCAAGAACAGTTCCGCCAGGCGCGCGGCGCCCAGTGGCGTTCGCTCCGATGGCTTGAGCACGAACGTATTCCCGGCGACGACCGCCAGCGGGAACATCCAGAGCGGGATCATGACCGGGAAGTTGAACGGTGGGATGCCGGCGCAGACCCCGACGGCGTAGCGGTAGAGGTCCTGGTCGACGCCGCTCGAAACCTCGCGCAGCGTCCGGCCCTGGAGCAGGGAGGGCGCGCCGCAGGCGAAGTCCACCACCTCGATGCCGCGCCGCACCTCGCCGGCGGCCTCGTCCAGCGTCTTGCCATGGTGGCGCGTGACGATCCCGGCCAGCTCGGCCGCGTGGGCCTCGAGCACGGCTTTGTACGCGAACATGAGCCTCGTCCGCTCCATCACTGGCGTCCGTGACCAGGGGCCGAATGCGGCCGCCGCAGCCCGGACGGCGGCGTCCACCTCCGCCGGCCCGGAGAGCGGCACGTGCTCGATGACTTCCGCGGTCGCCGGGTTGTACACGGGCAACGACTCGGTGTCGGGGCGTTCCCAGCGCGCGCCGACGAGGTTGGCGATCATGTCGCCGTCTCCTGGCGCACCTCCGCGGCCGCGGCTGCACCGGTCGCGGTGAATTGCTCGATCTCGTGCGAGAGCTCGGCCAGCTCGCGGCCGCCGGCCATCATCGAGACCAGCTCCTCGAGCGTTATCTGGTCGGCCCCGGGCGCCGGCGCGGCGACGCCGATCTCGGCGAGCCCCTTCTTGGTATAGGTGCCGAGGCTGCGGCCCCGGTTGAGGATGGTGAAGCGGTCGCCTACCAGCCACGCGTGGTGCGGGTTGTGGGTGATGAAGATGACGCCGCAGCCGCGCTGCTTGGCCTGGACGACGTACTTCAGGACGACGCCCGCCTGCTTGACGCCCAGCGCCGACGTGGGCTCGTCGAGGATCAGCACCTTGGCCCCGAAGTGAACGGCGCGCGCGATCGCGACGGACTGGCGCTCGCCACCGGACATGGTGCCCACCGTCTGCGAGGTGTCGCGGACCGCGATCCCCATGTGGTCGAGCTCGCCGCGCACGATGCGGTCCGCGGTGGCGATGTCAAAGACTTTGAACGGACCGAAGCCCCGCGTTGGCTCGGAGCCGAGGAAGAAGTTGCGGGTGATGGACAGGAGCGGGATCATGGCCAGGTCCTGGTAGACGGTCGCGATGCCGTAGGCCAGCGCGTCGCGCGGGGAGTTGAAAACGACCTCCTGGCCTTCGACCTTGTAAGTGCCGGTGTCCGGCCGGTGGACTCCCGACAGCATCTTGATCAGCGTCGACTTGCCGGCGCCGTTGTCGCCCAGGAGGCACATGACCTCAGCCGGCCCGACGCTCATGGTCACGTCCTTGATGGCCTGCACGGTGCCGAATGACTTGGAGATGTGGTCGACCTCGAGCAGCATGGGCGCGCCGTTCGGCGCTGCCTCGCTCATCGCCGGCCTCCAACGCGCGAGCGGATGAGGTTGTTGAGCAGGACGGCCAGGATCAGCATCCCGCCCAGGAAGGCCTTGTACCAGTCGGAGTCGATGCCGGTGAAGACGATGCCCTGCTGGACCATGCCGAAGATCAGCGCCCCGAACACGGCCCCGATGGCGGAACCGTAGCCGCCGGTGAGCAGGGTGCCGCCGATGACGACGGCGATGATCGCCTCGAACTCCCGGCCGACACCGCGGAGGACGTCGGCGTTGCCGAAGCTGACGGCCTCGATGGTGGCCACGAGCCAGCCGGCGAGGGCGGTGGACATGAAGAGCGTGATCTTGACCCGGTTGACCGGGACCCCGAGGTTGCGGGCGGCGTCGGCGCTCCCTCCGGAGCCGAAGATCCAGTTCCCGAAACGGGTCCGAAGCAGGATGTAGGTGGCGACCACCGCGACCGCCGCCCACCAGATGATCGAGACGTTGAACCGGCCTCCGATCTGGCTCCCGAAGAGGGTGTGGGCCCAGCCGAAGTCTGAGGCTTTGTCCAGGTTGGGGATCGTGGTCAGGCCCGTGAGGGCCCGGGTCACGCCGATGGTGACCCCCTGGAGGATGAAGAACGTGCCCAGCGTGACGATGAAGGAGGGGAGGCGGGTCTTGATCACCAGGTAGCCGTTGAGGAAGCCGACGATCAGGGCGAACGCGGCGCCCGCCGGGATCGCGAACCAGAGCGGGAACAGGTACTGGGAGTCGAGCAGGGCGATGACCATGCCCGAGGCGCCGATCATGGTCCCAATCGAGAGGTCGAACTCGCCCGCAATCATCAGCAGCGAGACCGGCACGGCCAGGATGCCGAGCTCGGCCGCCACCTCCAGGTAGGCGGCGGTGCCGCGAACGGTGAGCCAGCCCGAACCGCCCGCGACGATGGCGAAGAAAAGCCAGACGGCGATCGCGCCGGCCACGGCCCCGAGCTCGGGCCGGGTCAGTACCTTGAGGAGCGGATTCTGGCGGCGCAGCCGGTCGTCGGCCGGCGCCGGCGCCCCGGCGGCCGGCGCTTGTGCACTCATGTCGTGTTCACCTCCGCGGTCAGATCTCGATAGTTACCTGCTGTACTGCTCAGCGGATGCCCTGCTTCGACAGATCGATGACGCGTGACGCGGTGGCCTTGGTGATGAAGCTGGGCCCGGTCAGCACGGGCTGGCCGCCGCCCGGAATCAGCAGGTACAGCTTGTAGAGGGTCAGGAACACGACCGGCAGGTAGCCCTGCAGGTACTGCTGCTGGTCGATGGCGAAAAGAGCCTGACCGTTGGCGATGTCCCCCAGCAGCTCGGAGGAGAGGTCGAAGCTGCCCAGCTTGACCGAACCCAGCTTGCCCAGGCCCTGGAGCGCCTTGATGGCCGGGATGGCACCGGTCGGGCCGAGGGTCAGGACGCCGTCGTACCCGCCCTGCTGGATCGCGGTGGTGATCTTCTGCTGGGTGTCGGTGGGGTTGTTGAGGTCCACCACCAGCTCGGTCGCGCTGCCGCCGCTGGTCGCGGCCAGCCCCTCCTTGAAGCCCTGGAAGCGCTGCTCCAGGGCGGCGTTGCCCTGCTCCTGGTTGACGCAGAGACCCTTCATGACCCCGGCCTTGCCCAGCTGCTCGCCGCCGCCCTTGCCTGCGATCAGCTCGGTCTGGCCGACGTGGGTGAGGATGCCGAACTGCTGGAAGACGTCCGCGCCGGAGTTGATGGAGACGACGGGGATGCCGGCCTGGACGGCGTTGGTGATGGAGGTCTTCAGCGCCGCCGGGTCCGGGATCGAGACGACCAAGCCGTCCGGCTTGCGCGCCACCTCGGCGTCGATGAGCTGGCTCATCTTGACCATGTCGAATGTCGTCGGCGCGTCGTACGAGTACTGCACGCCCATGTCCTTGGCGGCCTGGGCGGCTCCGTTCTTGGCCACCGACCAGAACGGGTCGGAGGCCTGGCCGTGGGTGACCACCCCGATCTTGATGCCCGAGCGAGCGCTGTTGCCGCCGGAGGTCCCGCTCTGGGTGCCTCCGTTGGCGCAGGCGTCGAGGAACGCCGCTAGCCCGGGTAAGGCCGCCACCGAGGCGCCCACGTAAGCCGAGCGCTTGAACAGGTCGCGTCGGGACAGGTCGTCGGTCATTGGATCCCCCTTTGCGTGATGGGCCCCGCGGTGGCCTGTGCCACTTGGGCCAAGAATGTCAGGGAACGGTGCATGTCTGCCACTGGTCCGGCGCCGGGTTCCGGCTCCGCACTCAGGGCGATGTCCCGCTCGATGACGTACCAGCCGCCGTAGCCTTGCCCCCGCAGGCGGCGGATGAGGCCCCGCAGGTCGACGTCGCCGTCGCCCAGGGCCGGGAATAGGCCGCGTGCCACGGCCTCGCTGAAGGAGAGGGAGCCGGATCGCACGCGTCCGGCCATCTCGCCGTCCAGGTCCTTCAGGTGGACGTGGATCGTGCGCTCGCCCGCGGCTTCGGCCACCCGCACTGGGTCGGAGCCACCCAGGGCGAGGTGCCCGCTGTCGAGGCAGAGGCGGATGTCGGGCATCCGCAGGAGCCGGTCGACCTCGCCCGGCCGCTCCAGCATCGTGCCCCAATGGGGGTGGACGCAGGTTTCGAGGCACCGCTCGCGCGCCACTGCCGCGACCGCTCGCAGCCCGGCCTCAAGTTCCCGCCAGCCCTCGGCGTCAAGCTCCGGCCGGTGGTCGTAGCCCTCCGCCTCGGCTGCCACGGCCAAGATGAGCAGGCCGCCGCCGCCGCCCGCGATCGTCGCCGCCACGCGCGCAGCATGGTGCAGGCAGTCGGACCGCCGGGCCGGCAGGTGCAGAGGCAGGGCCAGGAAGCCGCCGACCAGGCCCAGGCCGGCAGCCTCCAGCGTCCTCCGCAGCTCCGGCGCGTCGTCGGGCAGGAAGCCCAGAGGCCCGAGCTCGGTGGCTTTGAAGCCCGCCGCTCGCATCTCGGTGAGGACGCGTGCGGACGGCATCTGCACGCCCCACCCGGGCACCTCGGAGACGCCCCAAGAGATGGGCGCGGCGGCTGGTCTCGGCAACCCGCCCACTTCAGCCGATCTCCGCCACCGCCACCGGCCGCCGCTCGGCCCGCGAACGGTCGGCGGCCAGGGCCACGACGAGCGCCCGGCGCGCATCGACCCCTGGAGCGGGGTTGGCGCCCCCATTCCCGGTGGCCTGCAGGAAGGCGGCCAGCTCCAGCTCGTACGCGGACCGGAATCGGACCATGAAGTCCGGCCAGCCTTTCGCTGTGGCGGCCGGCGCGTCAGGCGCCAGCGAGCGCATCGGGGTCCTGGGCCCGAGCCCCACGACGACGCTGTCGAGAGTGCCGAGGATCTCCATCCGGACGTCGTAACCGAGCGGGTCGAGGCGGGCGGCGGAGACAATGCCGACGGCGCCGCTCTGAAAGCGGAGCACCGCCCCGGCCACGTCCACGTCCCCGTGCCGGGCGAACCTGGGCTCCGAGGCGGTTCCGTCCGCGTAGACCTCGGTCACCGGCGAGTCCAGGACCCACGCGGCGATGTCGAAGTCGTGGATGCAGAGGTCGCGGAAGATGCCGCCCGAGTCGGCCACGTACTGCTCCGGCGGGGGCGCCGGGTCGTGGCCCGCGAGGCGCACCAGCTGAACCCGGCCCAGCCGGCCCCCGCGAACGGCCTCTCGGGCGCCCAGGTATTCGGCGTCGAAGCGGCGTTGAAAGCCGATCTGAAGCAGGATCCCGCTACGCGCGACATGCTCCAGCGCGCGATCGGTGCTCTCCAGGTCGAGAGAGATCGGCTTCTCGCAGAAGCAGGGCAGGCCGCGGTCGGCGGCCAGGTGGATGAGCGGGGCATGGGCGGGGGTGGCGGCGGCGACGACCAGCGCGTCGATGCCGGCGTCGGGCAGGTCCTCGGGGCGCAGGGCGCAACTCGCGCCGACCGCAGTCGCCACGTTCTGCGCCCGTTCGGGAGCCGCGTCGGCCACGGTCAGCCGCTCCACCAGCGGGCTGGACATGAGCACCCTGGCGTGAAAGGCTCCGATGCGCCCGGCGCCGGCCAAGCCGATGTGCGTTTGCCCTCTCCTCCGACTCGCCGCCCTGCTGCGCCTGGGAGCGCCAATGCTCGGTGGGAACGTTCCCAGCTGGAGCCAAGTATAGTGCTGGGCACGCCGATGTCAAGCGCCCGCCTTGCCGGCGTTCCGGGTCATTCGCCGGCGAAAGCACCGATCCCTGGCGCCGCGGAGGTACGTCCGCCGGCCAATGCACCGATCCGAGCCGCGACCGGGCAGCGGGCGCGCCGGTCTCCGACCATCGTCGACGTGGCCCGGCGGGCAGGCCTTTCCAAGTCCCTTGTCTCGCGTGTTCTGCGCGGCGAGCCCGCCGTCAGCCCGACAGCCCGAGAGGCCGTCCTGGCCGCGGCGGTGGAGCTGGGCTACCGCCCCAACGCCGTGGCGCGGAGCCTCGTCCAGCGCCGAACGTTCAACGTCGGGGTGCTGGTCTCGGACCTGCACAACCTGTTCTTCGCCGAGGTCCTGGACGGTCTGGACAGCGCCGCCTCGGCCCGCGGCTACCGCATGCTGATAACCACCGGCAACCGCGACCCCGAGGCCGAGGCGCGGGCTCTGGAACAGCTGGTCGAGCTGCGCGCGGACGCGGTCGTGCTGGCCGGGGCGCGGCTGGCCGCGGAGCGCGTCACCGCCATCCTCGGGGCCGTGCCCGCGGCGGTCGTCGGCTGTGACCTCGCCCTCGCCGGGCTGGACGTCGTCGTGACCGACGACGTTCGGGGCGCGGAACTGGCGGTCGAGCACCTGGCCGGGCTCGGCCACCGCCTGATCGCGATGATCGACGGCGACGGCGGCGCCGGCGCGGCCGAGCGCCAGGCCGGCTACGAGTCGGCGATGACCCGGTTGGGGCTGACCGCCGAGGTCCGGGTCGTGCCCGGCGACTTCACCGAGCAGGGCGGCCGGGAGGGGGTCCTGCGTCTACTGGCGGGCGGCCGGCAGCCGGGCGTCCCCCCTAGGGCCATGCCCACCGCCGTGCTGGCCGCCAACGACCTGGCCGCGATCGGGGCCCTGGCCGCCCTCGCCGAGGCCGGGCTGGACGTGCCCGGCGATATCTCCCTCGTCGGTTACGACAACACATCCCTGGCGGCCCTACGGCCGATCGCCCTGACCACGGTCCACCAGCCGAGGCGGGAGATCGGCGAGCTGGCGATGACGGCGCTGCTGCAGCGCCTGGAGAAGCCGGGGACCCTGCCCTGTCACCGGCTGCTCGCGCCTGAGCTTGTGGTGCGGGCCACGACCGGTCCCCCGCCACCTTCGCACTGAGACGCCCGGCGGCTCCCGTGCACGCTAGTCCAGGGCCTTGAGCGACGGCCACGCCTGCCACAGCGGGCGTCGGGGCGAACGGCACACGAAGATCGGTCCACCCTCCTCCTGGTTGTGGACGCCGTACGAGTTGCTGATCGTCCCCACCTCCTTGACGTCCGCGAAGAGCGGCTCCAGATCCTGCCGCTGGTAGCCGACCGCGATCACGACGTCGGGGTTCATCCGCGCCGGCGCCCAGTAGTAGTAGGTCAGGTGGGGCCTGACCACAGGGGGCAGGCCGAGACCCGGGCCGTAGAGGTCGAGCGCGCCGGCCACGCCGTAGTTCGACGCCAGGATGATCGCCGCCTGCCGGTCGGAGGGGGCAGCGAAGCGTAGGTCGCGGACACCTGGTGCGCCAGGTCCGGCCAGCCGTACATCTCGGCGACGGTCGGCACCTTCGCCAGGCCGGAGCGCGCCATGACGTCGGCCGGCAAAAATTGGCAGCAGGATCGGGGCCAGGACCAGGGTGGAGACGACGGCGGCCGCCATCCAGGCCCGCCGTAGCAGGCGTGAGCCGACCGATCGCTCCAGCCAGACCGCACCGGCCGCGTTGAGCAGAGGGTAGACGGGCGCGGAGTAGTAG
>JALYZG010000312.1 GCA_030948965.1 Candidatus Dormiibacterota bacterium
GGCCGAAGCCGGCGTGACCGGGGTCGCCCTCGCGGCCGGTCTATGGACGGGCGCTTGACCCGGCTGCGCAGCCTCCTGTTTGCGCCGGCCAACCGTCCGGACCTCGTACCCAAGCTGCCGCGCAGCCACCCTGACGGGGTGATCCTGGACCTCGAGGATGCGGTGCCGCCGGAGCAGAAGGAGCGCGCCCGCGGCCTCGCGGTCGATGCCGTCGCGGACCTGAACGCGACCGCGGCCGGCCTCCCTGTCTGGATCCGTGTGAATCCGCCGTCCGATCCGCTCTTCGACCCGGACCTGGAGGCGCTGGGGCCTGGCGTGGCGGGGATCCTGGTGCCGAAGCTGGAGCGGGCGGAGCAGGTGGGGCAGGTCCGGGACCGGCTCCAGGGCCGGCGACTCTTCGGGCTGCGTTTGATCGGTGGGCTGGAGAGCGCAGCCGGCGTCGCGGCCGCCGCTGACATCGTGGTGGCGGGACTCGACGGCGTCTACTTCGGGGCCGAGGACTTCGTCGCCGACGTGGGCGGCGAGCGGACCGAGTCCAACCAGGAGGTGCTCTACGCGCGCTCCCGTGTGGCGCTCGCGGCCCACGTGGCGCGGCGGCCCGCCCTGGACCAGGTCGTGGTCGACTTCCGGGACCTGGACCGCCTGCGCCGCGAGGCCAAAGAGGCGCGCGCGTTGGGCTACGCGGGCAAGCTTTGCATCCACCCCGCTCAGGTCCCGGTGGTGAACGAAGCGTTCAGCCCGGCGCCGGCCGAGGTCGAGCGCAGCCGGCGCCTCCTCGCCGCCCACGCAGCGGCCCTCGCCGCCCACGAGGGCGTCTTCGTATTCGAGGGCCGGATGATAGACGCGCCGCTGGTGCGGCAGGCTCGCGACCTGCTTCAGCGGGCGGGCGAGGAGGGGGCCGGCGGTGGCTGACGAGCCGGCCGTTTCGGACGCCAGCGCGGCGAGGTGGTCGTTCGCCGCCGGCGCCGCGCCCTCATTCACCGCCGCCCTTGAGGCCTGGGCCACCTGCCCACGTGCGTTCGTGCCAGCCCATTCCCGACGCCGACCGGGGCGCGCATGATCCGGCTCCAGCCCAGCGCCACCAAGGCGGCTGGGAGCCGATCTCGGAAGTGCGTTAGAGGTGTGTGGAATGGCGCTGAGAGTCACAGTTGACGTGTTCAGCGGTCGGCCGAACCCGGCCCTGGTGCTGCAGGGCACGGACGAGGCGGACCTGCTCGCCCGGCTCCGGCCGGGAGAGCCCGCGGCCGAGCCGCCGAGGGCGCCCGAGTCCTTCCTCGGCTACCGCGGCCTCCGGTTCGAGCAGACGGAGACGCCGGCTGGCGGCCTGCCGCGCACCTTCCGCCTGCTGGACGGCGTGCTGTACGGAGAGGGGCTTGGCGTTCGCGCTGCGGACAGCGGCTTCGAGGGTTGGTTCCTCGACCCGCGCAGCCCTCTGGGCCGGCTCCAGCTGGCCGCCGGTTTCTACCAGCAGCTCGGGGCCGAACGCCGTCGGGAACGGCCGCGGGGCGGCGACGGCGACGAGGACGATCGCCACGAGCACGAGGGCGGCCATGAGCGCTGCGAGTGCGCGCCCCTATACGAGCCGGCGTGGTGGAACGACGCCGGGCAGCGCCAGTACAACAACAATTGCTACAACTACTCGACCAATTACCGATCCGACACGTTTGCCCAGCCGGGGCTGGCGGCGGGCGCCATGTACGCATCCCTGAGCTGCCCCGACGTCCTGGCCGGGGCGGTGGCGGATGACCTGATCGACGATGGCGACGCCGACAATCGCTGCCCTCGGGAGGGGCACCTCGTGGCCCTGGTGGTCGCGCCGGGCTGGGACTTCCACTGGTACCGCAAGGGCCGGAGTGGGCTCTGGTCGCACAAGCCGGGCGGCACCCAGGCGACGAACCGCGACAACAGCGGCAACCTCATCCCCGATCCGCGCACGGCCGACCGCGGTCCATACGTGGACTTCTGCACCTTCATGATCGTCATGCATGGGCACATCAAGATCGGCTGAGGAGAAGACCTGGACGGCGGGCGCCTCGATCTTCTCGGGGCACCCGGACCCGGCCTGGCCGGTACCCGCGGCCATGGGGGAGGGCCTGGCGAAGCGCTGGGAGGGACTGTCCGAGTGGTTCGGCGAGCGCCCCGAGCCGCCGCCGCTGGGCTACCGGGGCTGCCACCTGGCCGCCCCTGACGGCCGCGACTTTGCGGTTTTCAGAGAGCTCGTGAGACTGGGTGCGGAGGCGCGCCGGGACGCCGAGCGCGAGTTCGAGCGGGCGGTGCTGGCATCCGCGCCGCCCGGGACGCTGCCTCCTCACTAAGCGGTGGGCGGTTCGCGGCAGGGCGAACCCGCCGCCCCGCCGCGACAATGGGGCCTTGATGGACAGGCTCCTGCTCGAGGGCATGGTCTTTTTCGGCCGCCACGGCCACCTGGCCGCGGAGCGGGAGTTGGGGCAGCACTTTCAGGTCGACGCCGAGCTGGAGCTGGACCTGGCCGCCGCCGGGGCTTCGGACAGACTCGCGGACACCCTCGACTACACCCGCGCCCGCGAGGCCGTGCGCGAGGTGCTCGAGGGTGCACCCCACGACTTGCTCGAGGCCGTGGCCGGGAGGGCCGCGGCCGCGCTCCTGGACCTGGATGCCCGTGTGGTAGGGGTCACCGTCCGCGTGCGCAAGCGGCCCCCGCTGGAGGGCCAGTTCCGCGCCTTCGGGGTCGAGGTCCGGCGCCGCCGATGAGCCCAGGAGCCCGCATCGCCCACTTCGACTGCCCTTCCGGGATCTCGGGCGATATGGCGCTGGGCGCTCTCCTCGACGCGGGCGCCGACCGCGCTCTCCTGGCCGCGGTGGTGGGCGCGCTGGGCTTGGAGCGGGAGGTCGAGATCGACGTCCGGCACGAGGAGAGGGGCAACCTGGGTGGGCTGCGGGTAGCCGTGCGCTGCGCCGCCGGGCCGCCCCGGAATGTGCCTGAGCTGGAATCGGCGATGCGCCGCGCCGAGCTGCCGCCGAGGGTGCGCTGGCGTGCCCTGGACGCGCTCGGCCGCCTGGCCCGGGCCGAGGCCGCGGTCCATGGCCTGCCCCCGGAGCGCCTCCATCTACACGAGCTGGGCGGGGCCGACACGCTGGTGGACCTGGTCGGGGCGTTCTGGCTGCTGGAGTCGCTGGAGGTGGACGAGGTGACGGCTTCTGCCCTGCCCGCGCCGGGCGGCCCGCACAGCGCGCCGGGGACGCTGCGGGTCCTGGCGGACACGACGGCCGTCCTGACGCCCGACGACCGTAGAGCCGAGCTCGTCACACCTACCGGAGCCGCCATCCTCGCCACGGTGGCCCGCTTCGAGCGTCCGGCCATGTCCCTGGAGCGCGTCGGCTACGGCCTGGGCGCCCGGGACGAGCCCGGCAACGCGACCGCGCTGTGGCTGGGTCGGCGGGCGGAGGAGGTGGCCACGATCGAGGTCCTGGAGACGAACCTCGACGACATGGCCCCGAACCTGCTGGCCGCCTTGGTCGAGGACCTGCTGGCAGCCGGCGCGCTGGACGTGACGGTGACGCCTGTGCTGATGAAGAAGGGCCGGCCCGGTCACCTCCTCAGCGTCATGGCCGAGCCCGAGCGCGGCCGCGACCTGGCCCGGATGGTGCTGGAGCGGAGTTCCAGCCTGGGCGTGCGCCTGACGGCGGCGCGGCGCATCACGGCCGGCCGCCGGGTACTGGAGGTGGAGACCGCCTCGGGCCCGGTGCGGGTGAAGGTGAAGGAGCTGGACGGGAGGGCAGTCGACGTGGCCCCGGAATACGAGGACTGTCGACGGGCTGGCGGGGACGCGGGCGGGACGGCGCGGGTCATGCGCGAGGCAGCGGCGGCGGCCCGCGCGCGATTGGGCCTGCAG
>JALYZG010000283.1 GCA_030948965.1 Candidatus Dormiibacterota bacterium
GGCCCGGAGTTCGTCCGGGCCCTGGTCCGGGCGCGGGACGCCGTCTACCCGCTGCGCGACCGCTACATCACGGACCCAGACTTTGCCGCCGCTCCGCGGGCGCCCTTCCTGGACCCGGCGATCGACGGTGGCGGCGGCGGCGAGCGACTGCCGGAGGGCGACACCGTCTACCTCTGTGTGGTCGACGCCGAGGGCACGGTGGTCTCGCTCATCCAGAGTGTCGCCGGGACTTTTGGCTCAGGCGTCTTTGCCCCGGGCACCGGCGTCCTCCTCCAGAACCGGGGCAAGTACTTCAGCCTCGAGGAGGGTCACGTCAACCGCCTGGAGCCACGCAAGCGGACCATGCACACGCTCATCCCCGCCCTGGCCGCTCGCGACGGGCGCTGCTGGGCCGCGTTCGGGAGCATGGGCGCCGACGGCCAGCCCCAGATCCAGGCCCAGCTCCTAGCGGCTCTCTCCGACAGAGGCCTGGGACCGGGAGCGGCCGTGGCCGAGCCGCGCGTGCGGGTCGTGTCCGGAGGAGGCCGCCTCTGGGTGGAGGCCGACCACGCCGCCGCTCGGGAACTGCTCCGCTCCGAGCTGGAGGTGGAACTGTTGCCCCCACGGGATTCCCGCCTCGGCCACGCCCAAGCGCTGGTCGCGGACGGTCCCGGGCGCTGGCAAGCGGGCGCCGACCCCCGGTCTGATGGCTCGGTGGTTCAAGCCTGAGATGCCAGGGACGCCAGCCCAACGTCGCGCCGATATCGAGTTCAGCTGAACTAACGTCTGCTGCGTTGCGCCCGATGGAGGGGTCCGAGTCGGGTCCCGGGGAACGCCCAAACCCGCGCTAGCCGGCGCGCATTCGCAGAATCTCTGTGACCCGGTCGAAGCGGAGAATCGGGCGGGAGAACCACGACACGAGACGCAGCTCAGGGTCGTGGATCAGCTCCGGCTCGACGAGCCCCACGACCCGGCCGCCGGTACGTATCTGGCACCCACCCGCAGCCAGGACGTTCTTCACCCAGTCCACGTTCGCCCCGTAGGTGAGGGCGAACAGGTAGTGGTCACCACGCCGGAACACGTTGATCGGCATGCTGAAGGTGCTGCCCGACCGCCGGCCGACATGGGTGAGGATCGCGAACCCGGGGAGCCGGCCCGCGAACCTCCGGGTCACCGGATTGACGAAGCGGCGAACAAACGTGCGGAGGGACCCGAGTCGGGTCGCTTCGGGTTCTGGCATGTTCCCTTAAAGCTAATCCTTCTGCGTTAGTGTACGCCAATGAATACGGCGAGTCCTTCTCCCGAGCGGCGGCGACGCACCCGTCCGGGTGGCCGAAGCCTGCGCGTCCGAGCGGCGGTGCTGAACGCGACCCTCGAGCTGCTGGCCGAGCGCGGCTACGAACGCATGGAGCTGCCGGAGGTCGCGCGGCGGGCGGGCATCCACGTGACGTCGATCTATCGGCGCTGGGGGAACAAGGCCCGGCTGGTCGGCGAGGCGCTGGCCGAACGCGCAAGTCCGCTCCTGGCGACACCGGACACGGGCGCGCTCCGGACGGACCTCGTGCATCTCCTGGTCGAGGGCGGCGCCCTCCTGCGCACGCCGCCGGTGCGGGCCCTGTTCGAGGTTCTCCTGAGCCAGGCTACGAGCCCTTCCGCCGAAATCGCGCGAGCGCGCAACCGGTTGGTTGCGGCTCACATGGAGGGCGCCCGGACGATAGTCGACCGTGCGGTCGCTCGGTCCGAGTTGCCGGCGGGCACCGACCCGGGCGTGCTGGTCGAGCTGGTCCTCGGACCGGCCTTATTGCGGACCATGCTCATGGGCCTTGACGTCGATGCTGCAGCCGCCGCCGAGATCGTGACCCGGGCGGAGGCTGCCCTGCGTCCCGCCACCCCACTTGGCGGGAACAGACTCGGCGGAGGTGGTGGCGGGGTTTGGTAGAATCCGATCTCGGTTTGGCAGTCGACACCGCGCTCAAGGAACAGCTGGTTCACGAGCACCGCACTCATGAGACCGATACAGGTTCAGCAGAGGTGCAGGTCGCGATCTTCACCGAGCGCATCAGGCAGCTCACCGAGCACCTGAAGACGCACCAGAAGGACCATCATTCGCGGCGTGGCCTCCTCCTGCTCGTGGGCAAGAGGCGGCGGCTGCTCAACTACCTGGGCCGCAACGACATCGAGCGCTACCGCGCGCTCATCTCGAAGCTCGGCATCAGGCGATAGGGGACCGGGCGGCTCCGGAAGCCGCCCTCAATAATTCGTCGGGGGTCAGGCCCCTGGCACCCGGGTCTTGAGCCGCGCCGTCGGGCGCCGGGCTCGGCACCGGCTGCAAGGTCCCTGGCCTCCTCTGGAGGTACAACGTGGCTGAAGTCACGAAATCATTCGACGTCGGAGGCCGAAAGGTCACCGTCACGACCGGCACGGTCGCCGAGCAGGCGAGCGGGGCGGTGCTTATTCGGATCGGCGATACCGTCGTCCTCAGCACCGCTGTCATGTCCAAGGAGCCCCGGGAGGGGATCGACTTCTTCCCCCTCACTTGCGACTACGAGGAGAAGCTGTACGCGGCAGGCAAGATCCCGGGCGCATTCATGCGCCGCGAGGGCCGACCCTCCGAGCAGGCGATCCTCAACTCCCGCCTCACCGACCGGCCCATCCGGCCGCTCTTCCCGGACGGCTTCCGCAACGACGTCCAGGTCGTCTCCACCGTCCTCTCGGTCGACCAGGAGAACGACCCGGCGATGCTCTCGATCAACGGCGCGTCGGCAGCTCTCACAATCTCCGACATCCCCTTCCAGGGCCCGATCGGCGCCGTTCGCATGGGCTACATCGACGGCCGGCTGGTCGTCAACCCGCAGCTCCCGGACATGGAGCGCTCCGAGCTGGACCTGGCTGTGGCCGGGACCAAGGAGGCGATCCTGATGGTCGAGGCCGGCGCCAAGGGCGTCACCGAGCAGCTGGTGGTCGAGGCGCTGGAGATGGCCCACGAGCAGATCGGGGTGATCTGCCAAGCGCTCGAGGAGCTGCGGGCCGAGATCGGCAAACCTAAGGCCCTTGTCACTGCCCCGGCCTACGACGCCGCGGTGGTGCAGGCGGTCGACGAGTACCTGAAGGCGCGGCTGGACGCGGTCGTCTACAACGCCGACAAGGAGGGCCGCGAGGAGAGCGTCAGCGCCCTCAAGAAGCAGATGAAGGCCGAACTCGGGGAGCGATTCCCGGAGCACACCGACGTCCTGGGCACGCTCTTCGAGAAGAAGGTGAAGGATCGCGTCCGGCAGCGCGTGATCGAGGACGGGGTGCGCGTGGACGGCCGCGGCACCAAGGACATCCGAGAGCTGTCGGTGCAGGCCGGCGTCCTGCCGCGCACGCACGGTTCCGGTCTCTTCAAGCGCGGCCAGACCCAGGCCCTGACGATCCTCACGCTGGGCACGATGGGCGACGCCCAAAGGCTTGACGGGCTGGGTTTGGAAGAATCGAAGCGGTACATGCATCACTACAACTTCCCGCCCTTCTCGGTGGGCGAGGCCCGACCGCTGCGCAGCCCCGGACGGCGCGAGATCGGCCACGGCGCGCTGGCCGAGCGGGCCCTGCTGCCGGTCATCCCCGAGATCGAGGAGTGGCCGTACACCATGCGCCTGGTCTCGGAGATCCTGTCCTCCAACGGCTCCACGTCGATGGCGTCGGTGTGCGGCTCGACGCTGGCGCTGATGGACGCGGGTGTGCCCATCAAGTCGCCCGTGGCCGGCATCGCCATGGGCCTCGTGACGCGCGAGGGCCGCTACGCCATCCTGACCGACATCCAGGGGATCGAGGACGCGCTCGGCGACATGGACTTCAAGGTCGCCGGCACGCGCGACGGCATCACGGCTCTGCAGATGGACATCAAGATCAAGGGTCTCAGCAGGCAGATGATGGCCGAGGCCCTGGAGCAGGCCCACGACGCCCGTCTGGCGGTGCTCCAGGCCATGCTCGCGGTGATCCCCGAGCCGCGCTCCGAGATGAGCCCCTACTCGCCCCGCATCACCACGATCCAGATCAACCCGGACAAGATCCGCGACATCATCGGTCCCGGCGGCAAGGTCATCCGCAAGATCGTGGAGGAGACAGGCGCGCAGATCGACGTGGAGGACGATGGCCGGGTCTTCATCGCCTCCTCCGACCAGGACTCGGCCAAGAAGGCCATCGATTGGATCAAGGGCCTCACGGACGAGGTCGAGGTGGGGCGCCTCTACCGGGGCAAGGTGGTGCGCATCATGCCCTTCGGCGCGTTCGTCGAGGTGCTGCCCAACCAGGACGGCCTGGTCCACATCTCCAAGCTGACCGACCACCGGGTGGAGCGTGTCGAGGAGGTGGTGAACCTCGGCGACGAGATCATGATCAAGGCGGTCGAGATCGACTCGCAGGGGCGGCTGAACCTCAGCCGGCAGGCGGCCATCGAGGAGCTGACGCAGCGCGGCGAGCCGATCGAGGAGTCGATCGACATGGAGAAGGTGGCCGAGGCGCTGACCCTGCCCCCGCTGCCCCCGCGCGAGCCCCGCGAGCGGGAGGGCAGCTTCCGCGGCGGGGGCCGCGGCCGGGATCGCGCCGGAAGGCGCTAACGCTATGCAAGGGGAGGGCAAGCCCTCCCCTTCCGGAACCTCTCCCACGACGCTGGCGCGGGCCTGGCGTTGGGAGCGGTGAGGCTTTGTCTCCCAGCCGCCCGGCGGAGCCGGGCTGTAGCCTGCGGGTGCAAGGGGAGAGCCGGCCCTCCCCTTCCGAAACCCCTTCCGCAGCTTAGTCTTCAAGCGTGATCCGGGTGATGCTGGCCGGCCATAGGGGCCGGGCCGGGGCGGCGGTGGCGGGGGCGCTGGCCGCCGACCCCGGTATCGACTACGTGGGCGGCATCGGTCGCGGCGACGATCTGCGGGCGATGCTGGCGCAGCATCGCCCGGAGGCCTTCGTGGACTTCACCACGCCCGCGGTCGCGATCGACAACGC
>JALYZG010000004.1 GCA_030948965.1 Candidatus Dormiibacterota bacterium
GCTCGAACCCGGCGACACGCTGCTCGGGCGCCTCTCCCCGATCCTCGATCTGGGCCTCTTCTCCGAGCAGGCCGGCGCCGAGGGTATAGCGGCGATGCTCGAGCGCGGAGCCGTGGTGCGCCTGGCGCGGCTGCCGGGGGACGAGATCAAGTCGGCGGTGGCGGAGTTCCTGCTCCTGGCTCTGCGGGCGCACATCGCCTCGGCCGGCGAGACGCGCGGCCTGCGCTGGCTGCTGGTCATGGACGAGGGTTGGCGCCTGGCCGGTTGCCCGGCCGCCGAGCCCCTGCTGCGCGAGGGCCGCGGCTTCGGCCTGGCCTGCGTCCTGGCCACGCAGCTGCCGCGCGACATGCCGCTGGCGCTGCGTAGCTGCGCCGCCACCCAGCTCGTCTTCGGCCAGACCAGCTTGGAGCAGATGGGCGAGATCCAGCGCTCGGTGCTGGGCGCGAGCAGGGGCAGCGGCGCTGACAAGCTGGCAGCGGCGGTGCGCGGCCTGGGGCGTTTCCAGGCCATCCTCCACAGCGACCAGGTGGGACCGGCGCTGGGGCGGCGGGAGTCGTGGGCGGCGATCAGGGTGCGGCCCCACTTCGAGCTGGCCGCCGGCAGGGCGGATGACGCCGATCCGGAGCAGGGGCCGCAGCGCCCCCGCCTGGCCTTCAGCCCTGGGTTGGAGGGATGACGACAGTCCAAACCACCGGACGGAGGTTGGCCGTCCGTGCCTTGGCGGCGATCGCCCGGGCCGCACGCGCTTTGGGCCGGCGGCTACTGGCGCGCCTCCCGGCATGGATGCGTGATCCGGTCGCGCTGGTCGCCGGCGCGGTTGCCGGGATCGGGTCCTGGTTTCTGCTGGGACGCCTCTTCTACCTGCTGGGCGCCGGGGTGTGGCTGCTGCTCGCCGCCCTCCTGGCCGCGTTCATCGCCTACCGCCGATTGCGCCTCCGTGTCGGGTTCCCGGAGCGGGCCCGCAGCCAGGTGGAGGCCCTGCTGCCGGGCGACGGGCGCCGAGTCTGGGTGACGCGCGCCCGCAAGAAGGACGGGGCCTGGGAGCTGACCATGCGGCTGCGCAATCCGGTCCAGGCGCCGACCGTGCTCCGCGCCGAGGCGGCCATCGGCCTGGCTCTGGACGCCTCGGTCACGCTCTGGGTGGAGCGGCGCCGGCTGCGCTTGCGGGCGGGGACCGGGAGGCTGCCCAAGACGGTCGACTACGACCGCTTCTACCGCCGCCGCGCGCCCGATGGCGCCCTGGTGGTGGGCCTCGGCATGTCCCAGGCGGGGCCGCTCTGGTGCGACCTGGCCAAGCTGCCCCATCTGCTGGTCGGCGGCTCAACCGGGATGGGCAAGTCGGCCTTCATGCGCCAGCTCATCACCCGCCTCGCCGCCACCCATGGGCCCGACCGCCTGCGGCTCGCGATCGTCGACCTGAAGGGTGGCGGCGGGGTGGAGCTGGGCATCTTCGAGGGGCTGCCCCACCTCGCATTCGCCGTCGCGCGTAACCTCACCGCCTGCGTCGGCCTGCTGGAGCAGCTAGAGGTGGACATGGAGGCCCGATTCCGCGCCTTCGGCAACGAGGGGGTGGCTGACATCGAGGAGTGGAACGCCCGGCACTCGGAGGCGCGGACCGACGGTCCGGGACTCCTGCCGCGGGTGCTGCTGGTTATGGACGAGGTCGCCGAGCTCTCGCCCGCCGAGGCGGCCGACATCGACCAGGCGGAGGCCCAGGTGCGCTGGGCAGCCCTCAAGTCGGTGGCCAGGGTCACGCGCCTCGGCCGCGCCGCCGGCATCCACGTGCTGGCCGCCACCCAGCGCCCGGACGTGAACGTGCTCCCGGGCCAGATCCGAGCCAACATCGCGGCCACGGTCGCCTTCCGCACCTCCAAGCTGGCCGACTCCCAGATCCTGCTCCGGGAGGACAACACACTGGCCGCCTGGCTGCCGCCCGAGCCCGGTCGGGCGATCTGGCAGCACGGCCCCGACTCCCAGATGTTTCAGGCCATCTGGCTTGGTCGGGAGGGGGTGGAGCGGGAGCTGGGGCCAATGCGCGAGGCGGCGAGGAAGGCGGCGTGACGGCAGGCGAGTTGCCGTTTGGCGACAGAATTCTGGACATGATGGAGTCGGCGGCTGTCCGCAGTGAATGACGTGCCGGCCTGGGCGACCGCGCTGATCGCCGTCGGCGCGGCTCTGGTGGGCCTCGTGGGTCGAGCCGGCTTCGAGGAGTGGCGAGACTTTCGTGGCGCACGTCGAGTCGTCGTCAGCGAGCTTGGCCTCAACGAGCTGGCCCTGCGGGCGGCCAAACGAGAGAAAGATTCTGGAGTACCGCTTGCGAACCAGTTGGTGGTCGAGGGCTATCGAGAGGTGCAGCTCGTGCTAGCGAGATATCTTCCGGACCAGCTGTGGGCCGAACTCGAAAGCGTCTACAGCCGCCTGGGACCGATCAGGACCACGCCCGCGACGGCGTTCGCGAGCGAATCGGAGGGGGACCGCCTGCTGGCGGACCTGGACGCGGTATCGGCCAAGCTAAGAGCGTATCGATTCGTTCGCGGCCTGATCGGCCGTGGGGTGCCGAAGAATGCGTAGACGGCTGACAGTGGAGGCCTTGAATCCTGGATTCTGGGAGTCAGTTCGTGCACTGCTTCCGGACGATGCGGCACGCAGAGAGGTCTACGGTGCGCTGAGAGGGCTTGCAGGTGGAGATTCTGAGCCGATTCAGGACGACGTCTCCGTCTACCACCTTCACGTGGTCAAGAAAGTGGCAAGCCCAGTTCGACTGATTCTTGGGATCGGTTGGAAGGGCAGTCGCGAGTACGCGCTCGCCATTGGAGTCTTCTTTGTGGCGTCGGTCAACGAACCGACCCCCGCGGAGCGGACACGCGATGCCCGTAGGGCATGGGACGGCTGGCAGCCGTAAGCGGTCGGCCTATTTGCCGCGTATAACCGCTATGTTATACTGCGGCCAGTATGAGCAGAACGATGACGATGGACCAGCCCAGGGAGCGACCTTCGTTGAGGACGGCTCGATCAGCATCGAGGACGGTTCGATCAGCATCCCTTGATGAGCTGATCGCACGTGAGGAGCGTGAACACCCCGGCTTCGCGGTTGGGGTCGAGGC
>JALYZG010000287.1 GCA_030948965.1 Candidatus Dormiibacterota bacterium
GGCGCGACGAGCTGGCTCGCCTCCTCACACTCGACCAGGGCAAGCCTCTGCAGGCGGAGTCCTACGACGAGGTGGACGAGCTGGTCAGCATGTGGCACGGGGCGGCGGAGGACGCGGTGCGGCTGGAGGGTGCGATCCCCGCCAGCACCTCGGCCGACAAGCGAGTCCTCGTCCTGCGCCGGGCCCGCGGTCCGATCGGCGTGATCACGCCCTGGAACTGGCCGTACACGATGCCCGCGGAGCTGGTGGCGCCGGCCCTCGCCTGTGGCAACACCGTCGTCTGGACGCCCGCCCCGTCCACGTCCGTCTGCTCCGCGTTGCTGGCCGAATGCGTCGCCGCGGCCGACCTGCCCGCGGGCGTGTTCAACTTCGTCACCGGGCCGGGCCCGGTGGTGGGCGACGAGATCGCCGGGAACCCGCTGACCGCCGGCGTCGCCTTCATCGGCTCGACCCAGACCGGCCTTCACGTCGCCCGAAGGGCGGCCGGCAAGGCCCAGCTGCTGGAGATGGGGGGCAACGGTCCGCTCGTGGTAATGGATGACGCCGACCTCGAGGCGGCGGTGTCGGCGACGATGACCGGCTGCTTCCTCTGCGCCGGGCAGAGCTGCACGGCGAGTGAACGGCTGCTCGTCCATGAGGCTGTCAGCAGCGAGTTCGCGAGGCTGCTCGCGGACGCCGTCCGCGAGCGGATCCGTCTCGGCGACCCGTTCGATCCGGCGACCACCATGGGCCCGCTCAACAACGAGGGCACCGCCGCCAAGATGGACGCCCACGTGGCTGACGCGCTCGCGCGAGGGGCTGTGGCGCTCACCGGGGGTGCGCGGGTCGGCGGCTTTCCGACCGATCTCTACTGGGGGGCAACTGTACTCGCCGGGGTGCCGGCGGGAGCGGCCGCGGCGACCGAGGAGACGTTCGGTCCGATCGCGCCGATCGTGACGATCTCGTCCCTTGACGAAGCCATCGCACTGACCAACGCGTCGCCGTTCGGACTGATGTCGGCCATCTTCACCCGCGACCTGGCCTCGGGCCTCCGATTCGCCGAGCGAGTCCAGAGCGGGATGGTCAACATCAACGTGACCACGAATCACTGGGAGAACCACCTCCCGTTCGGCGGCGGCGCCGGCACGGCCAGCGGCATCGGCAGGGTCGGCGGGCGCTACCCGATGGAGACGTTCACCGAGGTGCGGACGGTCATCTTCTCGTCGTGATCAGGCGCCGGTAGCATGGGTCACGAGTTGGCCGGCAACCGGAGGGAGCCGCGACCGACGGCGCTCGCCAACCTGGATTTGGCCGGGGCTTCGACGAAGGTTCCGGAATCGCGCGCCGCCAGCATCGATCCCACGGAGCGGCCGGTCGGCGAGCTTATCCGGAGCGCCGCGGTGGTCTGCGCCCCGACGACAAGCGTTCGCGACGCCGCCGAACGGATGGTCACCGCCGGCGCGACGGCGGTGCTCGTCGACCTGGGCGACGGGCTGGGAATTGTGACCGACCGCGACCTCAGTACGCGGGTGATGGCCACCGGCGGCAGCTCCGAGACACCACTACGGGCGGCGATGACCGTGCCCGCGATCACCGTGGCCGCGGAACGCAGCGGGGCCGAGGTCCTACTCGAGATGCTCGAGCGCGACGTGCGTCATTTCCCGGTCGTGGACATCGCCGGACGCGTCATAGGGATCGTCGACGACATCGACCTGATGGTGGCGGAGCGCCTCTCGCCCTTTCATCTCCAGAAGGCGGTGGCGCGAGGCGGCGACGTCGATGCCGTGGTCGGGTTGGCGCGCCGCCTGCCGGCGGTGGTCATCGACCTGCACGACTCTCGCGTGGCGCCGACGACCATCAGCCGGATCATCGCCAGCATCCACGACGCCCTGACGCAGCGCCTGATCGCGCTCGCCACGCACGATCTCGGTGCTTCCCCGGCCGACTTCACCTGGCTCACGCTCGGCAGCAACGGACGCCGCGAGTCCTTTCCGGGCTCGGACCAGGACAGTGCCCTGGCGTGGCTCGGCGGGCGGAACGAATCGGCGACCGGGCAGTCACTCAGGCTTCTCGCGGGGCGCGTCGAGGCTGGCCTCGCCGCTTGTGGCATGCTGGCTGACCCGAATGGGGCGCGCGCCTCGCGCGCCCGCTTCTCGCGATCGGTGGCTGGGTGGGAGCGAGCCGCGACGGCCTGGGCCGCCGAGCTCGACTACGAGGGTGTGATTGTCCTCTCGGCGATGGTCGACGGTCGCCCGGTCACCCGGACGGACGTCGTCGGGGCACGGATCGTCGAAGTGTTCAGGCAACGGTCCGACCCCGATCAGATGAGCCGGAGATTGGCGGTGGTCGCGCTGGCGCACCGGCCGCCGACCGCGTTCGTCCGTGACTTCGTCGTGGAGCACACGGGCGCTCGGAAGGGCCTGTTCGACATTAAGCAAGGCGGCCTGCGGCCTATCGTCGACCTGGCCCGCTGGGCGGTGATCGCTGCCCAAGGACCGCTGCCCACCTCGACCCTGGCTCGCCTCGGCGTCGCGGAGGCCGCCGGCACGCTGGAGACGCACGACGCCGCCATCCTCCGCGACGCGTTCGAGCTGGTCACGTCGATCCGCATGCGCCACCAGGTCGAGCAGCTCCGTGCCGGCCTGTCGCCGACAGACCACATCGACCCGGCTGAGCTCGCCGGCCTCACCCGGCGCTATCTCAAGGAGGCGTTCCAGGCGATCCGCCACGTGCAGCGTGGCGTCGAGCTGAAGGTGGGTGTGCGTCCAACTTGAGCACCCGCCCAACCGCGCCGGCCGCCGCCGTGGCGCCGTCCGTGGTCAGGCTCAGACCATCCCCATCGCCGAGGCCAGGAGCTGGTCGGGCGTCGTGTCGGCCAGGAGCCGGCCCTCACTCAGCAGTACGAGCCGGCGGCCTGCGCCTTCCGCATCATGCAAGGAAAGCGCCGGGAACCGTGTTTAGGCTCTATGTATGGAGCTCGAGCCCGTCTATCTTGGTTCCGCCTGCGGAGCCCCGATAAGCCCCCGGCGCCCGTTCCACCGCACGATCTCGAGCACCCGATGACGCGCCGCGGCCTGCTGCTCTTCGCGGCCATGTGCCTGATCTGGGGCATCCCCTATCTCTTCATCCGCATCGCGGTGACCGAGTTGACGCCGGCGAGCCTGGTCTTTTTCCGCACCGCGCTGGCAGCGCTCGTTCTGCTTCCATTCGCCTTCAGGCGCGGCACTCTCCGGCCGTTGCTGGTCCACTGGAAGCCGCTGGTGGTGTTCTCCCTGGTCGAGATAGCAGTGCCGTGGCTGGCCCTGTCCAGCGCGGAGCAGCACCTCTCGAGCTCGCTGGCCGGCCTCCTGATCGCGGCCGTGCCGCTGGTGGCCACCGTCTTGGCCCTGGCTCTCGGCAGCCGCGATCGGATGGGTCCCTCGGCCCTGGTCGGCCTGCTGCTGGGCCTGGTCGGGGTGGCCGCCATCGTCGGTTTCGACCTGCGCGCGACCGGCCTCCTGCCGCTCTTCCAAATGGCCCTAGTGGTGGTCGGCTACGCCATCGGGCCGATCATCCTGGCCCGCTACTTGAGCCAGCTGCCGGCCGTGAGCGTGATGACACCCGCCCTCCTCTTCTGCGCCGTCCTCTATGCCCCGCTGGCGGTGCTGCAGCGGCCGCAAGTGATGCCCAGCCCGAACGTGATCGCGTCGGTGGTCGTCCTGGCGGTGGTGTGCACGGCGCTGGCCTTCCTCCTCTTCCCGGGTCTAATCGCCGAGATCGGGCCGGTGCGTGCGACCGTGATCACCTACATCAACCCGGCCGTGGCGGCGCTCCTCGGCGTCGCCGTGCTCGGCGAGACTTTCACCGGGGCCATGGGCGCCGGCTTCGTCCTGGTGCTCGCGGGATCGGCCCTGGCCACCGGGCAGGCGCGGCGGCCGCCCTGGGCGTGGCTGCGCGGGCTGCCCGCGCAGTTGACGAGTCGCTTTCAGGCGCGCTGACGGCGGCGCTGCTGCGGTACGGCTCGGCGTCGGCTCCGGGAACGTCGGTCGTCGGGCGTTGGGCATGATGGGCAGGTGGATGCCCGATCTCGCGTGCTGGCCACGGCCAGCCTGAGCGCACTCCTGGCCCTGGTTGCCCAGTTCCTGCTGGGCATGGCCGTCAACCTGTTCGTTAGGATCCCGGCCGATCACCCCGGCGCCAAGCCGTCCGAGTATTTCAGCGGGGTGGCGCAGAGTGTCGCCTGGGCAATCTCTGCCGGCCCGCTCCTGCTCCGGCTGCACGCGGTCTTCGGGCTCGTGCTGGTCGGGGGTTCGATCTACATGGTCGTCCAAGGGATCGGGACCCGGCGCGGCGGTCTGGTCGCGGCGACGGCCCTAGGCTTCGTGGGCACGCTCGGCGCCGGCTTCAATGGCGGCAGCTTCCTCAACTACAACGAGAATCTCAGCTCGATGCTGATGGCGGTCGGTTTCGCGGTGGCCCTGATCGCCTACCTGTTCGCCCTGTACTACTCCCTGCAGGCGCCCCCGAGCCGGCAGCCAGCCTGAGGCGGGCTGCTTCAAGGCCAGCGCTCGAGGACGCCTCGGAGCAGGCCGGCCAGGCGCCCCGCCACCGCTCCAGCCGCCGCCACGACCTCCGCCGAATCCAGGGCCGCCAGGCCCAAACCGGCCGCCGCATTGGTCACCACCGAGATCCCCAGCACCTCCAGGCCCAGGTGGCGGGCCGCGATCGTCTCCAGCACCGTGGACATCCCGACCAGGTCCGCGCCCAGAGCCCGCGCCATTCGCACCTCGGCCGGCGTCTCGTAGTGGGGCCCGGGAAAGCCCGCGTAGACGCCCTCAGCCAGCGCCCGGTCGACCGCGTGCGCGACCGTTCGCAGGCGCGGGCTGTACGCATCGGTGAGGTCACAGAAGCGAGAGCCGAACGGCGGCGGCGGGGGCGGACCGGCCAGCGGGGAGGCCGCGGTGAGATTGATGTGGTCGGAGACCAGGACGACCTGCCCGACAGCCCACTCGCTGCGGATGCCGCCGGCCGCGTTGGTCAGGATCACGCCTCCGCAGCCGGCTGCGGCCGCGGTGCGAACGGCGTGCACGACCTGGTTGGGCGAGTGGCCCTCATAGAGGTGGACCCGGCCCAGGAACAGCAGTACGCGCCGGCTCCCGAGGCGTATCGAGCGGACGCTGCCCACGTGTCCGGCGGCAGTCGGGACTGGGAAGCCGGGCAGATCGCTAAGGGGCACGTCGGCGAGAGGCTGCTCCACGCCGTCGGGCGCCAGGCCGTCCGCGACCGGTTGCCAGCCCGAGCCGAGCACCACCGCCAGCTCGTGGGTGGCCTGGCCGGTGCGCGCCTTCAGGACGTCCGCGGCCCGGGCGGCGAGCGCGAAGGGGTCCTCGACGGTGAGAGGGGCGGGATTGGTCACCGCGGTCGTCGCGGGCGGTGGGCGAACGTCCCGCGCCGTCCGCGCCGGATCATCTCTTCGGAGTATGCGCGTCGGCGGTCCGCAACCGTGGCGGCTCTCCAGCCGTAAGTCAGACCAATGCCGGCTTTGTGCATACTCGACTCCGTTGCTGGAACAGGTCGTCGCTAGAGCCGTCCGGCGCCGGCGTTCCGCCAGGTGCGCACCGGGTGCACGCGCCCGACGTCGACCCGGTTGAGCGTCCGCCGGAGGCGGCTCCTCGGCCTCGTTGCTCTGATCGTCGTCCTCCCCGCCCTGACCGGCTGGGGGCTGGTGCACCTCCAGGCGGGGACGCCGCTGCCACCCACGTCAGAGGTGGGATTCAGCTTCAGCCCAGCGGCGGCCCTGGCGGACGGCGAGGACCCGGGCCAGGCGCTGACCACCCTGCTGAACACGCTTCACCCCGACCTGATCCGGCTCCCGCTCTATTGGGACGCCGTGGCCCCCGAGGCGGGCGAATTCGACTTCACTTCCGCCGATGCGCTGATCGGGGTGGTCGATGACTATGACCGCGCGCGGGGCGGCGGCACGGTCCAGCTGGTGCTGGTGGTCGGCGCCCGGAACATGGGCTACCCGGAGCTGCATGTGCCCGGCTGGGCCTCGGCTGGAGGCGCCCCGCTGGCCTCCATGCTCCTGTCGGAACCCTATCGGGCCTACCTGGCGACGGCGGTGGCGCGCTATGCCTCGCGCCCGAACCTGGCCGCCTGGCAGCTGGAGAACGAGCCGCTCGATCATGTCGGCGCCGCCGGGGGGGACGACGCCGTCCCAGCCGCGAACCTGGAATCAGAGGTCGGGCTGCTGCATGAGGTGGATCCGCACCACCAGGTCGTGGTCACGTCCTTCAACAGCGCCAGCGCCGTGCTCGACCAGGAACAGACCAGTCCGCTGGCCGGTCTGTTCGCGGCCCTGCCCGGTCCGCACGCGACCGGCCACATGGCCGAGGCCATCCAGTCTGGCGACGTGGCCGGACTGGACGCCTACGTGGTCACGCCCAAGACACCTCTCGGCGACGCCGGCGTGATCCAACGCATCGGCTGGAAGCAGCAGAGCCTGGGTTTTTGGGCCCGACGGGCGGAGGCTGCACAGAAGGGGTTTTGGATGACCGAGATGCAGGCCACCAACTGGCCCGGCCAGAGCGGGTTCACGCCCGACGACCTGGTGGCGAGCGCCCAGGCGTACACGGATGCTGGGCCGGCGGCCGTGCTGCTCTGGGGCGTGGAAGACTGGCTCGGCCAGCCGGAATGGATGGCCGGTGGGGAGCGGGCGATGTCGATCCTCCGCCACGGCCAGCCGGCGGCATAGCGGACTGAGTCGGGAGCCGCCGCCTCGGAGCAGCCGCGCCCGGGCGCTCGTGCGAGGGCGCGTGCAGGGTATCGGCTATCGCTGGTTCGTACGGGACAGGGCGCGCGGGCTGGGCCTCGCCGGGAGCGTCCGCAACCGTCCGGACGGCTCGGTCGAGTGCTCGGTTCAGGGCCCTCGGCCGGCGGTCGAGCAGCTGCTGGCGGCCCTGTGGCGAGGTCCGCGCGGGGCTTTTGTCGAGTCGGTCGAGGTGAGTTGGGAGGAGCCGCGCGCCGTGTCGGGCGCGTTCGAGATCGATTTCTAAGCCGAGGCCGCACTCTCCGCTCGGAACCTCGCCAACCAGGCTTCTCAGCCGGGGGGACAGATAACGAACAGATCGATTGTGTCATTGCTCCTGCGCGCCCTGGTTCTTACGACGTAGCCGGCCTACCGCCCCGGGAGTAGGCCAAGAACGATCCCAGCGGCCGACGACGGCTACAGAGGGCACCCCTGAGACTCGGTCTGCGGCGCCAACGCCGACATTCCGTTCAGGAGGACATCAGTTGAGAGAGATCATCCGGAACCTACTGCGGCGCAAGGTGCGCTCGGCGCTGACGATCTCCGGGATCGTCATCGGCATCTTCGCGCTGACGACAATGGGCTCTTTGGCCGAGCACTTCAACTCATTGCTCGACCTCGGCGTCCGCTTCGCCGGCGCCACCATCTCGGTGCAGGCGCCACCTGAGCAGCAGGGTGCCCTGCTCCCGCTCAGCAAGCAAGCTCAGCTTGCCAATGTGCAGGGCGTGGCCGCCGTCTTTCCCACCTACCAGGTACAGGCCATGCCCGGCGGTTCGGCGATCCAGCTGGGCGCGCCCGATCTGATCAGCAATGAGCAGAGGGGAGCCGAGAAGTACGGTCTGCCCGGACCCCAGTTCGCGTCCGGTCGAGACTTGGCTAGCGGGGAACGGGGCGAGATCGTCCTCGGCCCGGCCATTGCTCACGACCTGGGCAAGCGCACCGGCGACACCGTCGACCTGCCGGTTAAGCCGGCGGGCGCACGCTCAGATTTCGTCAGCCATCCCTTCCAGGTGGTCGGCGTCACGGACAAGAACGGCCAGACCGACACGTTCGCCTACGTCAGCGACGCCGACGCCCGGATGCTGCTGGCCGACACACTCTCGCCGGCCGTGCGCTCGGCCGTCGACGTGAACACAGTGGCCCAGGGCTTCGCCGTCTACCCGGCCAGTGGCACCTCGCTCAGTCAGAT
>JALYZG010000057.1 GCA_030948965.1 Candidatus Dormiibacterota bacterium
ATGACGAACTCAACCGGGGTCGTGCCCAGGTCGTGCGAGTCGGCCCGGCACGGCAGCGGGCTCGCCGAATCGATCCGCACGCGGGCCGACCGGTGGGTCTCGATGTGGGGCGAATAAGCGCGTCGGCCGAACGCGATCGAGAAAAGATGGCGGAGCAGCTCCGCCTTCGAGAAGTGGCGGAAGACCCTGACATCGAACTTGCCGTCGTCCAGGCGGGCCTCCGGCGCCACGGTCATGCCCACCCCCGTGTACGGCCCGTTGGCGACCATCACCATCAGGGCGCGGGTCTCGACCAGGCCGTCGTCCAGCTCGATCCGCATCCGAGCCGGCCGGTAGCGAATTGCCACCCAGACCGCCCGGATCACGGACAGGTAGTCACCCCGATCGAACCGCTGGGCCTCGCGGAACATCGCCGCGTTCATGCCGACCGAACCAGCCTCGTAGAAAATTCGGCCCTTCGCCAGGCCGACGTCGATTGGCCGTATGGAGCCCTCCAGCAGGACATCCGCCGCGGCCTCCACCTCCCGCGGCAGGCCCAGCATGCGCGGGATATTCATGACGCTGCCGAGTGGCAGGATGCCCAGCGCGGTTTCCGTGCCCAGGAGCTCCCCCGCCACGAGACCGATGGTCCCGTCACCACCGGCCGCGACGACCAGGTCGTAGCCGTCTCGAACGGCCGCCCGGGTGAGCTCCCTGGCCTCGTCGGGCGTGCGCGAGAGGACGAGCGCGTCGCCCAGCCCGCGGCGGGCAAGCGCATCGCGGACGGGCTCCGTCGACGACAGGTTCGTCGGTATCCCACCCTTCGAGCCGGCGTCTTCGTTGAGGATCACCCGGGCACGGCGCCACCACGACGCCCTGGTGGGAGGGGCAGAGGTGGCGCGAGGTTCAGGCGTGGTCAGGACTTTGGGGACTGGGATGGCCATGTTTCATCTCGGCCGACCGTGGCCTTGATCCTGCGGTACAGGGCGATCAGCCCCACGAGATAGCTCGTCCCGAGCAGGTACGAGGCGCTGACATCCGTCGGCCAGTGGTGACCCTGGTAGATCCGGCTTGGCCCAACCAGCGCGAGCAACCCGGCCAGCGCGGCAACGAGGGCACGTCGCGGGCCGGCCGGGCGCACGAGCGTGTGCAGGAGATAGGCCAGGAAGCCGTATGTGCCGACGTAGGTGATGACGTGGCCGCTGGGAAAGCTCGACCCGCCCAGCGGTGCGGCCACCACCCGCAGGTCCTTGCCGGCCACCGGCCGCGGTCGGCGCATCATCGACTTGAGGACCGAAGACACGAGCGCGGTGCCCCAGCCAAGCAGCTGGAAGGCCGCCTCTACCCGGAACCGCAGCAGCCACAGGGCGCCGATCAGGGCCGGCGGCACGATCCGGCTCTGGGGCGGGAACCCAAGCCACGAGACCGCCGCCATGAGCCGGTCGAGGATCGGGTTGGCCCGCCGCTGGAGCTTGAGCATGATCGCCAGGTCGGCCGCCTCGCTGAGGTGCGTCCGCACCGCCGCGAAGACACCCAGGAAGCCGGCCACGCCGCCGAGTGCCAGGGCGTTCGCCGCTCGGCCGCGAGCGAGGGCCACCCGGGTGGGTACCGTTTGGCGCTGGGCGGCCTGGGCCGCCGTGTCGGTCACCCGGGAGGCGGTGCGGGAGGCGCTACGCGCGGCGCGTTCGATCGTCGGACTGGCGGTCATCCGGCGGAGTGTGGGTCGCCGGAGGGCGGCCGCGTGCCGCTGCCGGGCCGAGCCGGCTGGCAGTCCCGTTGCAATCGGCAGTTCGCAGCCCGCCGGGGAGGGTGTACTCTCTGCGATCTTCCGCGCACAAAGGGTGAGGATCAGGATGCCGCGCAACGTCCGAGGGGCGCTCCTCCAGGCGAGCTGGACCGGCGACAAGGAGTCGATGATCCAGAAGCACGAGAAGCATGCCCACGACGCGGCCAAGCAGGGCGCCCAGGTGATGCTCTTCCAGGAGCTCTTCTACGGGCCCTACTTCTGCCAGGTCCAGGACCCGCAGTACTACAGCTACACGGAGCACATCCCGGACGGGCCGACGACGAAGCGGATGCAGGACCTGGCCAGGGAGACCGGCATGGTCCTTGTCGTGCCGATGTACGAGGAGGACGACAAGGCGTCCGGCATCTACTACAACACGGCGGCCGTGATCGACGCCGACGGCAAGTACCTGGGCAAGTACCGCAAGACGCACATCCCCCACGTCAAGGGCTTCTGGGAGAAGTTCTACTTCCGCCCCGGCAACCTGGGCTACCCGGTGTTCGAGACGGCGGTTGGGCGGGTGGGTGTGTACATCTGCTATGACCGCCACTTCCCCGAGGGGGCTCGGGCGCTCGGCCTGAATGGCGCCGAGATGGTCTTCATACCGAGTGCCACCAGCCGCGGACTGTCGGAGTACCTGTGGCGGATCGAACAGGTCAGCCACGCCGTCGCCAATGGCTACTTCGTGGGCACGATCAACCGGGTCGGCATCGAGAAGGACATCGGCGACGACGACTTCTACGGCCAGAGCTACTTCGTGGACCCGCGCGGCCAGTTCATCGGCGACCTGGGCAGCGCCCACGACGAGGAGCTGCTGGTGCGTGACATGGACCTCGACAAGATCCAGGAGGTCCGCCAGACCTGGCAGTTCTACCGGGATCGCCGCCCGGACGCCTACTCGGACCTCGTAGCCCCGTAGTCCCGGCTCGGCTCGGCCGTCAGGAGGAGGA
>JALYZG010000061.1 GCA_030948965.1 Candidatus Dormiibacterota bacterium
CCCTCCTCCAGTGTGTACCGGTCTTCGAGGGTGACCGCCATCAGCCGATTG
This sequence comes from Candidatus Dormiibacterota bacterium, assembly GCA_030948965.1. Classification (GTDB taxonomy): domain Bacteria; phylum Chloroflexota; class Dormibacteria; order Dormibacterales; family Dormibacteraceae; genus JALYZG01. The sequence goes on from JALYZG010000061.1 coordinate 52, forward strand.
TAGGGAGCGAATGCGGCCAGGGCGGGTCCGAGTGAGTTACGGCGCCGGACCCCGGACTATATCGCCGTCGCCCAGAGGCCGTCGATGGCGGTCGTTCTCCGGGTGCAGCAAGCGGCGGTGGCGATCACAGTAGAGGCTCAGGTTGTGCAGGTCAGTCAACGGCGCCCTGCAGTACGGTATCTCGCGCTATGGAATGGGCGGTTCGGGAACTCGCCGCTGAGGAGACACACGCCCTCCGACGCGCGGTGTCGGCGGACAGTCGAACGGATCTTCCCAGCATGCGCCACGAATTCGACGCCACACCCGCTTCGTGGCACCTCGGCGCCGTCGACGCGGCGGGACGGATCGTGGCGACTTCGAGCTTCTACGCCGTCCCTTACCCACTTCGACCCGAGGCTCAACCGGCCGTCCAGCTGCAGTTCATGGCGGTCGACCCGATGGTGCAGGGGAGGGGCATAGGGAGTGGGGTTCTTACCGAGGCGATTAGACGACTGAAGGCGACCGGCACGATCCTCTTGTGGGCGAGCGCCCGCGATGCCGCCTTGCCCTTCTACGCACGATTCGGGTTCACCACCATTGAATGGAGCGGGTTCACCCCATCTCAGACGAGCCGTCCCCACCACATCATCGAACTCGACCTCGCGCCATCCGGGAGTCCGGGCCATTAATGAGAGATCGAGTTAATCAGCCGTGGCTAACACGACCGTCACTGCTCTAAGTCAAACTCTGGTCCGTTCTCGGGTCCAGCCCCAGTTGCGCACTTCCCGGGCTGCGTCGGGATCGGCGAGAGATTCCCCGGACCTGATTCGGTCCGCCAGCCGCTTGCGCATGCCGCCCGCGGCCAGCCAGCCGAGCATCTTCCAGGGCGCCAGTGGATAGCTGCGGGGCCGAACGCCGACCGCGTCCGCGACCGCGTTGGCCACGGCGGCGGCCACCGGAATGACCCCCGCCTCCCCGACGCCCTTGGCCCCGAACGGGCCTTCGGGGTCGATCGTCTCGATCATCCGCACCGTGATCGGGGGAATGCCGAGCGCGGTCAGCATGCCATACTCCCGCGGCGTGGGGTGCACGATCTGGCCGTCGGCCAGGCCCAGCTCCTCGGTCAGAGCGAGCCCCAGGCCCATGACCGCGCCGCCGAGCACCTGGCCCTCAGCGCCGGCCGGGTTGAGGGCGCGGCCGACGTCATGCGCGCACCAGAGGCCGAGCACGGTGACCAGCCCCGTCTCGACGTCCACCTCCACCTCAGCTACGTGGGCACCGAAGCCGTAGGCGGCCGAGATGTTGCCCACGTAGCTCCCGTCCTGGGGCTGCGTCGGGGGATCGTAGAAGGACGTGGCGATGAGCAGCGAGCCGCCTTGCCGCAGCATCCGCCGCCGGGCCACACGGTCGTACGCGACCGCGCGACCGGGCGCCCCGCGGACGCTGATCACGCCATCCTCGATGGCCAGGTCGGCGGGCGCGGCCTCCAACACCTCGGCCGCACTCTCGAGTAGCTTCTCCCGCAGCTCGAGCGCCGCCAGGCGCGCCGAGTTGCCGGCCACGAAGGTCGTGCGTGACGCGTGCGCGCCCACGTCCCAGGGCTTGAGCTCGGTCGAGTCGTTCACCACCCGGACGGCGGCCAGGGGCACGCCCAGGGCCTCGGCCGCGATCATTGCCAGCACTGTCTCCGAGCCCTGGCCCAGCTCCGACGCCCCGCTGATGAGGGTCACGCGGCCGGCCTCGTCCAGCTTCAGGATGGTGCCGCAGCCGTCGGAGGGGTAGATGCGGGCACCCCCGCCGACATGGATGTAGGCGGCGCAGCCGAGGCCCCGGCGGCGATCGCGCATCCGTCCGCGCCGCGTCTCCCAGCCCGAATCACGGCGCACCGCCTCCAGGCACTCGCTGAGCCCGCACGAGGTGATGCGCAGGCCCTGGGGCGTCACGTCGCCGGCCTGGTTCGCGTTCCGCAGGCGGAGCTCGATCGGGTCGAGGCCCAGGGCTTCGGCCAGCTCGTCCGTCTGCGACTCCACCGCAAACGTCGACTCGGGGTTGCCGAAGCCGCGCACCGAGCCGCCGTAGGCCTTGTTGGTGTAGACGACGCGGGCTCGCACGCGCGAGTTCGGCACCCGATAGAGGCTGCTGACCGTCTGCATCGCCACCAGCAGGGCATGCGAGCCCCAGGCGTTGTAGGCGCCGTTGTCCGACACGATGTCCGCGTCCCGGAAGAGGATGCGGCCCTCGCGATCGGCGCCCGTGCGAAGGTGGAAGTGCATAGGCTGACGCACCCTGGAGCCGGCGAACTCCTCCTCCCGCGAGAAGTGGATGCGCACCGGCCGGCGCGCCCGCCGGGCCAGGAGCACCGTGATGAAGTCCAGGGGGTCGATGTCGATCTTGCCCCCGAAGCTGCCCCCGATCGGCGGCTGGTGGACGACGACGTCGCGGCCCGCGAGGTCCAGCGTGTCGGCCAGCGCCCGGCGGTACATGAAGGCCATGTGGACCCCCGTCCACACCTCCAGCCGGCCGTCCGAGTCGAAGGCAGCGATGCAGCAGTGAGTCTCGATCGACGCCGGTGCGGAGAGCGGGCTGGAGTAGTCGCCCTCGACGATGACGTGGGCTTCACGGGCGGCTGCTTCCACGTCGCCGTGGTCGAAGTCCCAGCGCATCGAGATGTTGCTGTCACCCAGCGCTAGCTCAGGGTGGACGGGCGGGGCGCTGTCACGCAGCGCCGCGAAGGGGTCGTAGACCGCCGGCAAGACCTCGTACTCGACCTCGATCAGCTCCAGGGCGCGGTCGGCGGTCGCCTCGTCCTCGGCCGCGACCGCCGCCACTTCGTCGCCCACGCAGCGCACCCGATCGACCTTGAGCGGCACGTTGTCGGCGCCGTAGCCGAACTGCCGCTGGGTGACGTTGCCGGCGTGGACGGCGGCGTGAACGCCGGGCAGCGCCTCGGCCGCGCTCACGTCCACGGAGACGATCCGAGCGTGGGGGTGCGGGCTGCGCAGGATGCGCCCCGTCAGCATCCCCGGCAGGCGGAGGTCGCTGGCGTAGAGGGTGCGCCCGAGCACCTTGTCCCGCCCGTCGAGCTTGCGCTGGCTGGTGCCGATGACGCGGAGCGGAGGCTCGGTCACGGCTCCGATTCTGTCAGGCGGCGACTCTACTGGACGACCTCGACCGCGCAGCGGATCCCTGGCGCGGTGGACATGCGCGCGTCCCGGGTCAGCAGTCGGGCGTTGAGCCGTTCCGCCAGCGCGACGTAGGCGGCGTCGGAGACGGTCAAGACCTCGCGCAACTCCCAGACACGGGACAGCAGGGGGTGATGGCTGTGCCGACTGATCGGGAGGACGGCCAGTCGCTCGAGCAAGAGCTCCCCCTCCGAGGCCGTCATCCGACCCGCGAGCGACAGGCGGCGGCAGGCTGCGGCGACCTCCGGTTTCTTTTCAAGTCGTGAGCCGAAGACTTCGGGCAAGCTTGCAGGGGATGCCGTCCGCCCCTGTGATCGCCGTCTCGGACCTGCACCGCTCGTATGCCGGGTCGAGGCCGTGCGTGGCGTGGACTTCGAGGTCCGGGCAGGCGAGGTCTTCGGGCTGCTGGGCCCGAACGGGGCCGGCAAGACCACGATCCTCGAGACCATCGAGGGCCTGCGCCCGGTGCAGCGCGGCTCGGTGCGGGTTGGCGACGTCGACGTCGCGCGGCGCCCGGCGGACGCCGGCCGGCGCCTCGGCGTGCAGCTCCAGCAGGTCAGCTTCTTCGACCGCCTCACCCTGACCGAGCTGCTGGACCTCTTCGCCGACCTCTACGAGAGCGACGGCCGGGCCTCCGAGCTGCTCGCGCTCGTGGGGCTGGAGGCGCAAGCCGGGCGCGCGGCCCGCCAGCTCTCCGGCGGCCAGCGCCAGCGACTGTCCATCGCCGTCGCGCTGATCAACGACCCGGTCGCCGTCCTGCTCGACGAGCCCACCGCCGGCCTCGACCCGCAGGCCCGGCGGCGAGTCTGGGAGATCGTGCGCGGGCTGCGCAGCCGCGGCCACGCCGTGCTCCTGACCACCCACTACATCGAGGAGGCGGAGGCGCTCTGCGACCGCGTGGCCGTTCTCGACAGCGGCCGCATCGTGGCCCTGGACTCGCCCGCCGGGTTGGTTTCCGACCTGCTGGCGACCGGCTTCCGGCGCGAGGCGCCGCCGGCGCCCGCGACCCTCGAGGACGCGTACCTGCGCCTCACCGGCCGCGCTATCCGGGACGACGATTGACGGGACTGCCGATGCGGCTGCGACCCCGGCCATACCGTGCTCTGACCCTGTCAGTGCTGAGGACCGGCGCCCGAAACCCGGTGGCCACGTTCGGCCTGTTCGCGATCCTGATGCTGCTGGTGCTGGGGGTGAAGTACCTCGACTCGGCCCGCGCCTCGCCGCTCAAGGTGGCGGTCGCCGACCAGGCCCACACACAGGCATCTGCCGACCTCGCGCGCACTCTTCGTGACGCCACCGGGATCACGGTCACGGACACCACCGAGGCCCAGGCTCGCTCAGAGGCGGCCGCGGGCACGGCCGACCTCGCCCTCATCGACCCCCCGGGGTTCGGACAGCGGGCCCCCGACGCGAGGCTGCAGCCGGCCAACGTCACGGTCGTGTACACCGCGGGCACCCAGGGCCAGCAGGGCGTGGCGGCGGTGGAAACGGCCGTCGACGCCGTGGACCGGCGCAGCCAGGCGGCGCCGCGAGCGCTGGGCGTGGCCACCGAGGTGCGCAACGCCCGCATCGGGCTCATCGACCTCTTCCTGCCCGGGCTGCTGGCATTCAACGTCATCCAGTCGGGCCTGATGGTCGCAGCCTCTACGTTCGCCGGCTATCGCTCCGGCGGCGTGCTGCGCCGCGTTCAGGCGACGGGCATCGCCCCCTCCAACCTGGTCCTGGCCCACGCCACGGCGAGCCTTGCTTTCGGTGCTCTGCAGCTCGCCCTTATGATCGGCCTGGCCGCGATTCTCTTTCCCGTCCACATCGACGGCCTCGCCCTGTTCCTGGTGACGATGCTGGGCTACCTGGTCTTCCTCGCGGCGGGCTTCGCCATCGCGGGCTGGATCCGGGACGCACAGCGGGCTCCGGCCGTGGCCACCGCCGTGGGCATGCCCATGATCTTCATCGGACTCCTGCCCGTCGGCCTGCTGCCGGGCGCCGCAGCGGCCGTGGTCGGCATCCTGCCCGTCTCGTTCGTCACCCACGCTTCGCGCGCCCTGATCGCAGGGGCGGGCTTGGGCTCGGTCGGCGGCGATCTGCTCTGGCTCAGCCTGTGGGCGGCGGCCTTGCTGGTGGCCGCCTCGCGCGCCTTTCGTTGGGACGGGGGCTGACGCCTCAGCCGCTGGATCCCCGCTCAACCGCCCTCGCGTTCGTCGATCACGCGCTGGGTCTTGCGCTCGCTGCGCGGCAATGAGCCGAGCGCCACCACCTCGACGTCGGGCCGGACGCCGGTCCGAGTTCGCACTGCCGCGGCCGTCCTCGCCGCCACCTCCGGGCGGTCGCCCTCGACGCGCAGCAGGAAGCGGTCGCGGCCGCCTTCGCGGCGCAGCACCACCTGGTACTCGCCCGTCAGGCCCAGCTCGGCGCCGAGCTCCGAGATGACCGTGTCGACCTGGGCCGGGTAGACCTGAACCCCCCTGACTTTGAACATGTCGTCGGTGCGGCCCGCGAGGCGGCCGATCCGCGGGTAGGGGCTGCCGCAGGGGCAGGGTTCGGGGTGGATGAAAGACAGGTCGTGGGTGCGGTACCGAACAAGGGGTTGGGCCTGCTTGCGGAGCGTCGTGACGACCAGCTCGCCCTCGCGGCCTGCCGGCAGCACCTCGCCTGTCACGGGGTCGACGACCTCGATCAGATAGTGGTCGGACCAGTAGTGGATGCCCTCATGGTGCCGGCAGTCGATGCCCGTGCCCGGCCCGAACAGCTCGGTGAAACCGTAAGTGTCGAACGTGTCGACCTGGAGCAGGTCCTCGATGCGGGCTCGCGTGGCGGCGCCCCACCGCTCCGAGCCCAGGATCGCGATTCGCCAGTAGAGCCTGTCGCGCAGCCCCCGCCGCTCCGCCTCCTCCGCGAGCAGGAGCCCGAACGACGCGGTCGCGCAGAGCACCGTGGCCTCCAGGTCCTGCGCCGTCTCGAACTGCAGGTCGACGTTGCCGGGCCCGGTGGGGATGGTCATGGCGCCGAGCCGCTCCACTCCGGCCTGGAAGCCGATGCCACCCGTCCACAGTCCGTAGCCAACCGCGATCTGAAACCGATCCCCCGCGGTCACGCCGGCGAATCCGAAGCACCGAGCGACCATCTCTGCCCAATCGCCCAGGTCACGCTTCGTGTAGGTAGCAAGAGTGCGACGCCCGGTCGTGCCGCTGGAGGCGTGAACGCGGACGACCTCGCCGATCGGCACGCAAGTCCAGCCGAACGGATACGCCTCGCGCAGCTCCTGCTTGGTGGTGAACGGCACGCGCGGCAGGTCGTCCACGATCGCGATGGAGTGGGGGTCGACGCCAGCCTCGTCCAGCTTGCGACGGAAGAAGTCGCAGCCGCGGTAGGCGTGGCGCAGAGTCCAGTTCAGGCCCGAGCCGGAAAGGCTCATGCCCGCCATTCTGCCAACGTCGCGCTCAGACCGGGCGCAGGACGGCTTGCGTCTGGGTCGTCTGGGCGACGCGCCGGCCCGCCTCGTCGAGCAGGTCGGTCTGGACGACGATCACCGTGCGACCCGCGTGCAGCGGCCGGGCGACGGCGGTCACGACGCCCTCGCGGACCGGGCGGAGGAAGTTGGTCTTCGACTCGATCGTGCTCGTCGTCGCGCCCTCGGGTAGGTTGAGCACGGCGCTGGCCGCGGCGCAGCTGTCGGCCAAGGCCATCAGCGCGCCGCCGTGGAGGACGCCGCCGCTGGTGCACAAATCGGGTCGCCAGGCCAGGCGCAGTCGCACCTCGTCCTTGGTCGCCACGACGGTTTCGATCCCCAGCGTGGCGGCCAACGGCATCAAGGCGCTCAAGTCCAGAAGCGGCATCCGAGGATTATGCGGCGCCCGGCCGCGGTTCAAATAGGCCGATGGCAGTGCAAGTGACGCCTCAGGGCACCCGGGGCGGAGGCCGCCTCGACGGCCCGGTCCTGAAGGCCGGTATGGCCCTGAACGTGTGCCTCTACCGCCTCCTTCGGGGAGCAGGCATGAAGGGTCGGATGCTGCTCTTGACGACTGTCGGCGCGCGTTCGGGCGCCGAGCGCACCACGCCGCTGGCCTGGTTTCCGGACGGCGACGAGGCCTGGCTGATCGTGGCCTCCGCCGGCGGTTCGACCCGGCATCCCGCCTGGTACACGAACCTGGCCCGGAACTCCGGCCGGGTGTGGATCGAGGTCGGCGACCGCAAGCTCCGGGTCCGACCGGAGTCGTTGCACGGACCGGAGCGGGCCGAGCGCTGGCAGCGGATCGTGGCCGCCTCGCCCAACTTCGCCGGCTACGAGCGCCGGACCGACCGGGAACTTCCGGTCATCCGTCTGACGCCCGCGGCCTGACCCATCGCCGGGGGCCGTCCTGGCAGGGGTTTACATTGACGGGGTGAGCACCGCCACCCGCACCGAGGTTCGCCTCGACCCCAGCGACTTCCTGGACCTCGACTCCTTGCTCTCGGACGAGGAGCGGCTCGTCCGGGACACGGTCCGTGGCTACGTCCGAGACCGCGTGCTGCCTGGCATCGAAGGCTGGTTCGACGAGGGTGTGTTCCCCCGGGAGTTGGTCCGCGAGCTGGGTGACCTGGGCCTCCTGGGCATGCATCTCCATGGGCATGGCTGCGCCGGGGCCAGCGCCGTCAGCTACGGCCTGGCCTGCCTCGAGCTGGAGGCGGGCGACTCCGGCTTTCGCAGCTTCGTCTCGGTCCAGGGCTCGCTGGCCATGTACCCCATCTCCCGTTACGGCTCCGAGGAGCAGAAGTCGGATTGGCTGCCTCGGATGGCGCGGGGCGAGGCGATCGGCTGCTTCGGCCTCACCGAGCCGGACTTCGGATCGGACCCCGGGGGTATGCGCACGAGCGCGCGGCGCCGGGGCTCGGATTGGGTGCTCAACGGCAACAAACTCTGGATCACGAACGGCGGCATCGCCGACCTGGCTGTCGTCTGGGCGCGCGCAGACGACGGCATCCGCGGCTTCATCGTGCCCGCCGGCACCCGCGGCTTCAGCACGCGGGACATCCACCGCAAGCTGTCCCTGCGCGCGTCGGTCACCTCGGAGCTGATCCTGGAGGACTGCGTCCTGCCCGGGTCGGCTCTCCTGCCTGGGGCCCGCGGCCTCGGCGCCCCGCTCTCGTGCCTCAACGAGGCCCGCTACGGCATCCTCTGGGGGACCATGGGCGCGGCCCGCACCTGCTACGAGACGGCGCTCGACTACGCCAAGACCAGGACCCAATTCGGAAAGCCGATCGCAGGCTTCCAGCTGACCCAGCGCAAGCTCGTGGAGATGCTGCTGGAGATCTCGAAGGGCACGCTGCTCGCGCTCCACTTGGGGCGGATGAAGGACGAGGGCCGGATCGCGCCCCAGCAGGTCAGCGTCGGCAAGCTGAACAACGTGCGGGCCGCGTTGGACATCGCGCGCGAAGCCCGCGGGATCCTGGGCGCCAACGGGATAACGCTCGAGTACCCGGTCATCCGGCACATGAACAACCTCGAGTCGGTCTTCACCTACGAAGGCACGCAAGAGATCCACACCCTCGCCATCGGCGAGGCCATCACCGGGATCGCCGCCTACCGCTGAGCTGCTTCAGCCCCCGGCCAGCACCGCCGCGCCGACCGCACCGGCGAGGTCGCCGAGCTCGGTGGTGAGGAACTTGGGCGGGTGGTCCGGCACATGCAGCCGGGGCTGGGCCGCGCTCGCCACCCGCTCCACGAACGGCTTGCCGAGACGGTCGCCGAGGCCTCCGCCGACGATGATCGCCTCCAGGTCGAGCAGGTTCTGGACGTTGGAGAGGGCGATGCCCAGCGCCCACACCGCCTCGTCGATCAGCTTCGTGGTGACCTTGTCGTGCTGCTTCAAGGCGGCGGCGATGACGCCGCTCGTGACGCGGTCGCGGCCGCGGTCTTTCATGATGTCGAACAGCACCGTCTTGTGGCCGCGGGACTGCAGCCGCCGCGCCTCCGTCTCGATCATCTTGCGCCCCGCATAGGCCTCCATGTGGCCCTTCAGGCCGCAGCCGCAGAGGCGACCGCGATCGCGCACGAGCGTGTGCCCGATCTCGCCGGCGCCCCCGTTGCCCTCGATCAGCTGTCCGTTGATCACGATTCCGCCACCCACGCCGGTGCCTGCGAACACGCCCATGAAATTCCTGAAGGGCCGCCCGGCGCCCCGCTTCCACTCGCCGCGCACGGCGACGCGGACGTCGTTGTCGACCAGGACCTTGACCCCGTCCAGCGCCTTCGACAGCTCGCGGCCGAGCGCCACCGGGCCGACCTCGAAGCCGGGCACGTTGGGCGAGTTGGAGACGCTGCCTGAGGGGTCGATGGTGCCGGGGGTGCCGACGCCAACGGCGGTGAGCTCGGCCAGGGTGACGTCCGCTCCCTCCAGGGCCTTGGCGATACTGCTGGCGATGACCGCTATCACATCCGACGCCCCGGTCTGCGGTGTGGGCACGCGGTCGCTGCCGATGACGCGCTTGGTCTTGAGGACGGCGGTCTGGATCTTGGTCCCGCCGAGGTCGACACCGGCGAAGATGGAGGCCATCGGCTTACCCTAGCCGCTCCCGCGGGCGAGCGCCTCCAGCTGGCGGTCGATATGTGCATCCACGTCCTGTGCTCTCCTCGCCCAGATGCGGGCATGCTCCGGCTGGCTCAGGATCAGGAACCGGTTGGCCTCGACAGCCGCCACCACCTTCTCGGCCACGGCCTCCGCGTTCACGATCGCGTCCGGCATTCGCGCCGGGCCCACCGCCTCCCGGTCCACCCCGACGAAGCGGTAGTTCTCGGGCAGGTTGGTCTCCACGTAGCCGGGGCAGAGCACCGAGACGCCGATGCCTCTGGGCCGCAGGTAGAGCGCCAGCCCTGCGGAGAGGCCGACGACTCCGTGCTTGGTCGTGTCGTACGGGATTGTCAGCGGGTTGTGCGCCACCAGCCCGGCAAAGGAGGCGGTGTTGACGATGTACCCGCTGCCGCGCTCGAGCATGTGGGGCAGGAAGGCCCGCACGCCGCGAATCGGCCCGAGCAGGTTGATGCCCACGATCCATTCCCAGTCCTTCATCGGCACCTGCTCCATCGGGCCGCCGAGGACGACGCCGGCGTTGTTCATGAGCAGGTCGACCCGGCCCATCTCGCCCAGCGCCTCGGCCGCCAGACGCTCCACGTCTTCGTCGCGGGAGACGTCGCATTCGATCCCGGCCGCGCGCCGGCCCAGAGCGCGGAGCTCCACCACGGTCGCGGTCATCCGGATGGGGTTGAGGTCGGCGATCAGGACGTCCGCGCCCCGCTTCGCCATGGCCAGGGCGCAGGCCCGGCCGATCCCGCTGGCGCCGCCGGTGATGACCGCCACCTTGCCCTCGAGCTGCATCCCTGGAACTGTAATCGGCACCGCGAGGCGGCGGGGGGACTGGGGTCTGGGCCCGGCTCTACTTGCAGGACCAGGGGCCGCCGCTGCGGCCGGTGGCGTTGTAGTACCAGGCGGCGGCCTGGGCGTTGGCCGCGGGGTTGAAGACCGACTGGCCGCCGAACGGCGTGTGCGCCCATGTGCTGGGCAAGAACTGGAAGAGGCCGGAAGCTGCACTTGAGCGGTTGACGGCGTTGGGGTTGTAGCCGGATTCACAAGCGGCGATGCGCTCGGCCCAGGCCTGGGCGCCGGGGCCAAGCGGAGCGAACGTGTCCCAGATCAACTGTTTTATGGCCGCGGTCCCGCCGGTGAAGTTGGGCGCGGCGGCTGGAGCGGGCGGGGCGGCCGCGACGTGGACTCCGGGCGTTGCGACTGTGGCAGCTTCGGCCGCGGCGGCCAAGGCCACCAGGTGATCCCACTGGGCCTGAAGCTCCCGCTGCTTCCCCTGCTCGCGCTGCAGCGAGGAACGCATGTCCGAGCGCTGCCGGTTGAGGTTGGCCAGGTCGAGGTCCAGAGCCCGGCGGGTGGCGGCCGCCCGGTCGGTGGCCTCGGTCAGATCGCCGATCCGGGTCAGAGCGTCGGAGAGCGACGTCGAGCTGAAGACGATCAGAAGGGGCGAAGACGGCTCGGCGTACACGGCTCGGGCCAGCAACCGAACCTGTGCCCGCTCGCGGTCGACCCGCGCCTGGCTGGTACCGATCTGGTCTTGCAGAGAGGCCAGCCGCTGGTCCAGCTGCGTGACCGCCTGAGCGGTGGCGGCCAGTTGCGCCTTCACGTCCGCTTGGCTCGAAGGGACACCGGCATCCGCACTGACCGGTTGGGCCGGACCGGCCAGGGCCGTGAGCGCGACGGCAAAGAACAGAGCGAAGGCTCGACGCACGAAAATGGCTACCCCCCCTCCGCGGACCCAAAGGCTGATGGGACGGCCCGCGGCTTCGGTACACCCTACCCAGGCCGGCCGCCCGGAGTCAAGCATGGGTCAGTGAAGGGTGGCGGCCGAACGCCATGCCGCCGGCCGGCAGCAGCCGGGACCGGATGCTCTCACCCCGCTCCCTCACCGGCCGCCGCCGAGGTGTTGGATGCGTTCCGCCACGAAGTCGTGCTCCGCTCCGGGCTGCTCCAGGGCCAGTGCCGTCCGGTAGGCGGCGACGGCCTCAGGCTGGCGGCCGATCCGCTCCAGCAGGCCTGCCTGGGCGATGTGGAAGGGCGCCCAGCGCTGCAGCCGCGAATCCTCGCTCAGCTCGGCGAGCAGCCTGAGGCCTACGGCCGGGCCGTCGGCCATGGCCAACGCCACGGCGTGGTTGGCCTTGACCACCGGAGTCGGCTCCCAGCGCAACAGCTCCTCATACAAGGCCGTGATCTCGGTCCAGTCGGTGGCGGCGGCGCTTGCTGCCGTCGAGTGACAGGCGGCGATGGCGGCCTGGATCTGGTACGGCCCGGGCCGGCCGGCCGCCAGCGCCGCCTCGACCAGCGCCGCGCCCTCGGCGATCTTCTGGCCGTCCCAGCGCCGCCGATCCTGGTCCTCGAGCAGGACGAGACGACCCTCGGGGCCGAGCCGGCCCGGGCGTCTGGCGTCGACCAGCAGGAGCATCGCCAAGAGGCCCTGGACCTCCGGCTCGGCCGGCAGCAGGCCGTGCAGGCCGCGGGCCAGGTGGATGGCCTCCTCGCACAGCTCGGGCCGGACGAGTGTCCCCGTCGTGGAAGCGCGGTGGCCCTCTGTGAACACCAGGTACAGGACCCGAAGCACCGCCGACAGGCGCTGCGGGAGCACGGCCGCGGCGGGGACCCCGAACGGGATCCCGGCCTCGCGGATCTTGCGCTTGGCCCGCACCACGCGCTGGGCCAGCGTCGATTCCGGGATCAGGAAAGCGGCCGCGATCTCATCCGTCCGCAGCCCGCACACTGAGCGCAGGGTGAGTCCGACCTGCGCCTCCGCGTCCAGGGCGGGGTGGCAGCACAGGCAGATGAGGGCGAGCTGGTCGTCCGTCACCGGTTCCGCCGGCGAACGGTCCGGTCTGGGATCAAAGAGCAGGGCGGCCTTCTCCTTGTCAGCCCGTATCGCCTCTCGCCGCAGCCAATCGAGAGCCTTGTGGCGCGCCGCGCCGACCAGCCAGGCGCGGGGATTGGCCGGCACCCCGTTTCGCCCCCACGCGACGACCGCGGCCGCACAGGCCTCTTGAACCGCGTCTTCGGCCACCTCGAGGTCTTGGGCAAGCCGTGTCACCGTGGCGACGGCCGGCCACCAGCATTCTCGGAAGATGCGCTCCAGGCCGCTGCTCAGGTGGAGCGCTCCACTTTGACCACCGGCCGGATCTCCACTGTGCCCCTCTTGGCGGCCGGGATCGTGGCCGCCCAGCGCAGGGCTTCATCCAGGTCGGCGCAGTCGATCAGGTAGTAGCCCCCAAGCTGCTCTTTGAGCTCGGCAAACGGTCCGTCCGTGATCATGCTCTCACCGTTCCGGACGCGGACGGTGGTCGCCGATCGCACCGGCTGCAGGGGGGCGCTGTCGACCAGCACACCCGCCTCTCTCATGGCTGTCGTGGCAGCCATGTTGGCCTCCCGAACCTCGCCGAACGCAGCTGTTCCCGGGCTGGGCATGCCCTCTTCCGAAACATAGAGCAGGCACATGTATCTGATCGTGACGACCTCCATTCGCTTGATGGGTCCGCTGGCCCGCATTCGGGCACCCATTGGTCGAACGGGCGCGGCCCGAATCGACAGGCCTCGGCGCAGCCTGCGGGGCACAGCCTCAGGAGACCGGTCCGCGGACCTCGCAGGGCGGCGCCAAGCGCCGCAGAAGGTCCGCCAGTCGCCTCAGTTCGGGCTCCCGAAATCGGTCGGCGAGGTGTTCTTGGATCTGGCCCTCGTACGTCTCTCGCGCCCCGTCCAGGCGCTCGCGGCCCGAGTCCGTCAGCACCGCGTACACCGACCGGCCGTCGCTCGGGCAGCGCACACGCTCGACCAGCCGCGCCGCGACCAACCGGTCGACGAGGCGCGAGGCCCCGCTCGGGCTGAGCAAGGCCGCGCCGGCGAGGTCGCTCATTCGCATCCGGCCGCCGGCGTCCGCCAGATGGAAAAGGACCGTGTGCTCGGGGAGGGAGATGAGGTGGCGCGCCTCGAGTGCGAGGTCGATGTGACGGGCCAGGTTGGCGTGAGCCTGAACGAGCGAGAACCACGTGAGCACGCCCTCGCAGGCGGCCACGGCCTCGACGGGCCGTTCCGGGAATCTCACCGGCAGGGGCGCGAGCGCCCCAGCTTCAGGCAGCGCCATGGTCTGGCGACACCATACCCGCGCCGCCGGCGCTACTCATCCGACCAGCCTGGGCGGCGGTATGAGGCGGCGTAGCCCGGGATTACGAGCGGATCGCCCCCAACCTCCTCGCCAACCGGAGTCAGCGCTCGCGCCCGGAGCGGGATCACGCCGGCCCAGGCCGGCCAGACCATGTCCGCGGCGTCGTCCCTCGGACCGCCGGAGCGGATCTTGGCCGAGGCCTCAGCCAAAGGCAGGCGCAGCACGCGAGTCGCAGCGAGCTCTTTTGCGGTTGGCTGTCTCACGTCCGCCCACGGCCCGCTGCAGACGTGCTCCACGAGCGCGCGGAAGGCGATTCATCTTCTCCTCGGGTCCGACACTTCCGAGGCGCGTCCAAACACCATCACCGAACGGGAGTTCACCGAAATGATTGAAGGCGGAGAGCGCCATCACCAGACCATCCAGGAGCGTGACCGTGAGGCAGACGTCGTGGCCGTCACCCGCTCGTCTCAGCATCCGGGAGGCAGGGGCGCCGTGGATGTAGATCGCGTCTCCGAGACGCGCGTACATGGTAGGGACGACAAGAGGCGCTCCCTGGTCCAGGAAACCCAGTGGCAGATCAGGCCCTCATCGAGGATGGCGATGACAGTCACGGTCATCGTCGCCGCGCTCCGCGTGGCGCCGCACGCGGACGCGCGCCGTGGCCGGCTCGGCCGCGGTCAGCGGCCGGTGAATGGCCAGCTCGCCCGGCGGGAGCGGCGCAAGCCGTCGGCCTGGGCCCCGCCGGCCATCATCTCGACAGTACCGGGAGTCATGAACTGCATCTTTAGGTTCCTTTGTTTGTAGTATTACAGCGGGTTCAATTGGACATTCATTGTAACACCACGGGATACTGAGCCATTCCCTCCGCTGACCGATCCGCGGACCAGATCGCCGGTCGCCGGGCGGGTGAGATAGCGGCCAGCGTGGAGTCCGGCATCCGCGCTTCGCGCCTGCGTCCCGGAGAGCCCTTGCCCCCGGTACGGGCTCTGGCCCGCCGGCTGAGCGTCAGCCCGACGACCGTGGCGGCGGCCTACCGCGACTTGCAGGCGCGCGGGTTCATCGTCGCCTCCGGCCGGCGCGGCACCCTCGTCCGGCCGGCCCCACCGCCGATGGCGTGGACGCCGCCGGTGCCCGCGGGCGTCCGCGACCTGACGACCGGCAACCCCGATCCGGAGCTGCTCCCCGATCTGCGGCCTGCCCTTTTGCGTATCGCTCCGGGCCGGCGCCTGTACGGCGAACCCGCCAACCACGCGCCGCTCCTGGAGCTGGCGGCCGAACGCTTCCGCGCCGACGGCCTGCCCGCCCACCATCTGGCGGTCGTCGGTGGCGCCCTGGACGGGATCGATCGCATCCTGGCAACGTCCCTCCGCCCCGGCGACAGGGTCGGGGTCGAGGATCCCGGCTACCCCGAGCTCTGGGACATGGTGCGAGCGCTGGGCCTCGTGCTCGAGCCCCTGCCAGTCGACGCTCGCGGCCCCATGCCCGAGGGCCTGGACCGGGCCCTCCCGAGACTGGCGGCCGTGATCGTCACCCCGCGCGGCCAGAATCCCACCGGGGCGGCCCTCGACCCGGAGCGGGCGGCCGAGCTGCGGCACGTCCTGACCCGGACACCGCGAGTGCTGGTGGTGGAGGACGACCACTCGGGGAATGTGGCCGGCGCCGAGGCGGCGACCGTCACCGGCGCCCACCTCGAACGCTGGGCGATCGTCCGTTCAGCGTCCAAGTCCCTAGGCCCGGACCTGCGCCTAGCGGTGGTGACGGGCGACGCTCTGACGGTGGCCAAACTCGAAGACCGCCAGAGGCTGGGCACAGGCTGGGTGAGCCACATCCTGCAGCGAACGGTGGTCGAGCTTGCCGTCGACCCCGAGGTTCGGCGCCTCGTCAAGATCGCGGCCGAACGCTACGCGGAGCGCCGGCGGGCGGTGGTCGAGGCGCTTTCGGCGCATGGCATAGAGGTGTCGGCGCGGTCGGGACTGAACGTGTGGGTGCCGGTGCGGGACGAGGCGGTCACGGTGCGGCGCCTCCTCCAGGCGGGCTGGGCGGTCGCGGCCGGCGAGCGCTTTCGGCACCGCGCCGGTCCCGGCGTCCGGATCTCGATCGGCAATCTGGCCCCCGCTGAGGCCGAACCCCTGGCCAGGGTCCTCGCCGAGCGTGCGGTCCTGGCGCCGAGGACGCGGTCAGCCTGACCCCGGCACCGACTCCCGGCTGCCGGCCTGAGGTGCCAGCAGCGTGGCGCGGCGTTGGTCTCTAGACCCGGCCGCCGGTGCGGCGCGAGATCACGGCCTCCTGGTCGGCGCCCAGCGACGCCGCCGTCACCCACCGGCGGAGCGCCGGCAGCATGCGCCGCGGCAGCCGCCGCCCAAGGCGCTCTCGTCCGGATTCCCGGTCTTCCCGCTCCATCATGTGCGACCCTCCTCGGCATCCTGTGGTCCTGTATCAGTACAAGTAAGCCTTGTGCCGCTATTGTATCACAACGATGGCCCCGAGTAGTCCCAGAGGCACTGTTACGAAGGCGTCGCGTGTGCACACTGCCGAGGCTGTACCGGCGCCGATCTCAGGCGGCTTGCGCGCCTTCCTCGGCGGGGTGCTCCACCAACGCCAGCACCCGCGGCGCCATGAAGCGCGCGGTTCGCACGACGCGCCCGTTGCGCGTCGTCTCATTCACCTCGACCAAGCTGCGCGAGGTTCGCACGTCCACCCTCCGGCCCGCTCGGCGGGCCTCGATACGATACTCGCGGGCGGCACCGCTGCCCGCGTCGACCAGCACCTCGACATAGTCACCTTTCACGACTTGATTCTTCCCCGATCGCCACCTCTCCACGCCTCAGGTCGGCGCGCACGGCGAGATTGCCGCGACGCATTACAAGGAGGCCTTCCGTCTCGGCCACGTCAACTTCCAGTGGCGCTGCGGCGAGCTCGAGGCGGCGCCGGAGCAGTGCCCGGTGGAAGGCCAAGAGCGAGCGATGCGGCTCGCGTTCCGGCTCCGACCAGTCCAGCTTGGAGCGCAGGAAAGTGGACGGCGCCTCCGGGTCTGGTACTTGGTCCGCGCTCCAGCCGAAGCCGGCGAACTCGCGTGTCCGAGCCGCGGCCGCCTCGGGGTCGCCGCGGTCGGAGAAGAAAAGAAAAGGCGTGGCCGCTCCCCACTCTTCGCCCATGAAGAGCATGGGTATGAACGGTGAGAGCAGGGTAAGGGCCGCGGCGATTCGGAGCCGACGGGGGTCGACCAGCTGTGCCAGTCGCTCCCCCAGGGCGCGGTTGCCGACCTGGTCGTGGGTCTGGGCCGGAGCCACGATGCGCCGAGGGTCGACGCCCAGGGCGGCTGGTTCGAGCAAAGCCCGGGCGATGTCCGCGATCGTGCCCGGGTAGGGCCGGTAGTAGCCCTGGCGCTCCCCTGTGAGGAGCACATGCAGGGCGTGATGCAGCTCGTCGTCCCACTGCGCGTCCACGCCCAGCGCGAGCAGGGTACGGTCGATCCGGGGCTTCTCGGCGATGACGAATCCGCCCAACCGGTGAACGCGGTCAGCCAACTCCGTGAGTACGTGCCGCGGCGAGGAGTCATGGATGGCGTGCACGGCGTCGAGCCGGAGCCCATCGATGTGGTAGTCGCGGAGCCACATCTCCGCATTGCCCAGCACGAAGTCGCGGACCGGTCCTGAATCCGGACCGTCGAAGTTCAGGGTCTCGCCCCAGGTCGTCTGGTGGCGGTCCGTCACGTACGGCCCGAAGCGGCGCGCGTGGTTGCCCTCCGGCCCGACGTGGTTGTAGACCACGTCCAGCACCACGGCCAGGCCGCGAGCATGGCAGGCGTCGACGAGCCGGCGGAGGCCGGCGGAGCCACCGTAAACGTGGTGCGGGGCCCAGAAGTCCACGCCGTCATAGCCCCAACCGCGCTCGCCGGCGAACTCCGCCACCGGCATCAGCTCCAGGGCGTTGACGCCGAGCTCCACGAGGTGCTGGAGGCGCTCGATGACGGCGTCAAACGTGCCCGCGGCGGTAAACGTGCCGACGTGCAGCTCATAGAGCCGAAGGCCGGCGACCTGCGGTGGGCGCCAATCGCGGTCGGTCCAGGGGAAGGCGAGGTCAACCACTGCCGAGAGACCGTCGACCCCATCCGGCTGGGAGCGCGACCTCGGGTCGGGCAGGGGTTCGGAGCCGTCCAGCCGGAACCCGTAGCGCTCCCCTGGCTCGGCCCTGCGGCGGGCCGACCACCAGCCGCCCTCGCGGCGACGCATCGAATGGGACTCACCCCGCAGCCAGAGCTCGACGCGCTCGGCGACAGGCGCCCAGACCTCGAATCCCTGGCCTGGATCCATCAGCCGGGATCAATCGACTCGCGGCCAGCGGTGCGCCTCGGTGCCAAGCCGCCGTCGGGGATCGGCGGATGCAGGCTCAGCCGACTCTCTCCAGCAGAGCCACCGGGAAGCCGGCGAAGAGACGCGCCGCGGCCACCCGTCCACCGAGCGCGGCGCCGGTGAAGACGTCCGACCAGGTTCCCGGCGGCAGGTCCAGCCACGTGTCGGCCCAGCGCCCTACGAGCTGCGCCGTAAGCCGGGGGACGGCCACGACCACGTCGGCGCCCCGGCCGAAGGCAACCAGGTGGCCCGCGGCGGTGCCGCCGGCGGCCAGCGCCGAGTAGTCGCCTTCGGCGAAGGCGGTCGGCCGCGCTGCTCTCAAGCGCAGAGCGCGGGCGACGACGAGCAGCTTGGGCAGGCCTTCCGACCGACGCTGCCAGGCCGCCGCCGCGGCCCGCGGTCCCAAGGCCTCGAGCTCTTCCAGCAGCCGCGCCCGCAGCGAGAAGTCGACCGGCCGCCGGTTGTCCGGATCGACCAGGCTCAGGTCCCAGAGGTCTGTGCCCTGGTAGACGTCGGGCACTCCCGGCGCCGTCAGGCACAGCAGCTTTTGGACGAGACCGTTGACGCGGCCAGGATCGATGATTCGAGCTACGAAGGACTCCAGGTCGCGGACGAAGTCCGGGTCCGCCAGCACAGCCGCGGTGAAGTTCCGCAGGGCCCGCTCGTAAGTTGGATCCGGCTCCAGCCAGGAGGTATGGAGCTTGGCTTCGCGCGCGGCCTTCTCCATGTACTCGAACGCCCGGACGGGCGCGAGCGGCCAGGCCCCCACCAGTGTTTGGTAGAGGAGCAGCTCGATGGCTCCGTCCGGCTGGCCGGCCGCCGCTCGGTGCCGCTCGTTACGCCGCGCCCAGCGCTCGGCCAGAGCCGCCCACTCACCGGGCATCTCGGAGAGGACCGCCAGGCGCGCCCGCACGTCCTCGCCCCGCTTGGTGTCGTGAGAGGCCGTCGTCAGCATCGCCAGGGGCCGTTCCCGGGCCCGGCGTTCGCAGTCCGAGTGAAACTCGGCCGGGCTCCAACCGAAGCGATCGGGCTCGCCCCCCACCTCGTTCAGCGCGGCGAGCGGGAACCAGCGATAGAGGGCGGTGTCCTCGACGCCCTTGGCGGCAACCGGTCCCGTGGTCTGCTGGAAACGCCAGACCAAGTCGGAGGCCTCGTCGCCGGTGAGCTCCAACCGCAGGACCTGGCCGAGGAGCGCGAACACCTCGGGATCCAGGTCCGGACGCCGGCGGGTGGCCTCCTGGACCATGGCGTCGATCACCGCCCTGTCGGCGGCCGAAACCTCCTCCCCCGTGCCCGGCCGGACGTAGGTGCGATAGACCTGCAGGCTCGCGATAGACTCGCGCATGCACTCGTCCAGCTCCCGGCGTGTGTGGTCGCGGGGGGGGGGGG
>JALYZG010000067.1 GCA_030948965.1 Candidatus Dormiibacterota bacterium
GCGGCGGGCGACCTTGTGCCCGAGCCGGGCGCCCCGGCTGACTGGCTTCGGATCGCCGAGTTGGTGGCGGCCTATCGCGACTTGCCGTTTGGCACTGTCGAGGCTTCGATCGTCGCGGCTTCCGAACGGCTTGGCACTCGCACGATCGCCACTCTCGATCGGAGGCACTTCTCGGTCGTTAGGCCCGCCCACCTCCCCGGGTTCGATCTTGTCCCGTGAGGCGATCCCGGTCGGGTCGTCCCATGGTCACGTCTTGACGTGTCTGAAAGTGGTGCTTCGCATGGAGCCGGCTGTCCTTTGCTCTGGCCTCAGCGGCTGCGTGCTGGTGACGAGGTTCGAGACCTTTGGCTCCCTTTGACGAATGCCGGCCGGCCGTTCTTTCGGCGCGGGTCGGATCGAGTTTAGCCCCCCTACACTGCCTCCGCCAGCGCGCTCTCGGCGACCCGGATCTTGCGGCCGCAGGGGCAGCCGCAGGCGAGCAGGTTGCGCGACCTGGGCCGACCGCTGCTGCCGGGGGCCGCTTCCTCGCGGCCAGAGTACGATCGCCCGCTCCAGCTGGGCCAGGACCTCTTCTTGACTCAGTAGGCAGTGTCGGCCGGGGTAGCTTGCCGGTTCGTAGGAACTCGAGTGCCGTTGGCGAAGCTGAAGGAGCCGCAGCCGCTCATTTGCGAGGAGATACCCACTCGCGAGGGGGCCAGGCGATTAGGCGCCGGGCGCGGTGTGGCTCATCCAGACGCCAACGGCTTCTCTAGCGGCGCCTGCTAAACCAGAAACCGCCCCCACCGAAGAGTAGGACGAGAACGACGATGATGATAATCAGGGTGGTCGTGTCCATGGTCGGGAATATAACCCATCACCAAGGCTGGGTGCCTGTGCTCGGCGGCGAGGGCGAGCTGGACACCGCCTGAAGGCTCCATGAGCGCGCCCTGGCGATCCGGGAGCGGGTACGCGGCCCCGACCACCCCGCAACTACGGACAGCCTGAACAACCTGGCCAATGTGCTCCAGGCCCAAGGCGAGCTGGAGGCGGCCCGGCCTCTCCATGAGCGTGCCCTGGCGATCCGGGAGCGGTACTCGGCCCTCACGATGGCGACGGTCCGTCGTAGGGCCCCGGACCCGAACCTGGCGCACCAGGGCCGCCTGCAGCTGATCGCCCTCGGCTTGCATGAACCCGCCGGTCCTCCTCGGCTGCTCTGTCTCAGCTTGATTGCTGGTCGCGGGCCTCCGCCATCGGACGACAAGAACACCGGCTGCAATTTGGAGGGCTTGGGAAGCCACCTCAACAATATTCGAGGCCGCAAGCCAGCACCTGCACCTTGGCACAGCGCGTCAGCACCACGGGCCGGATGCTCATGCCATGAAGACGGAGCGGGGCCTCCGCTCCAGGGGTTAGGTGTGAGGTTCAAGAAAGACGTCACGCGGCCACCGGCACGCGCCGGTACTCGCTCAGTAGGCCACCGAGACGAACCGTCCGACTGATCTGCCCATCCGACGGAGCGATCGGATCGCCACGGGAAGCTGGCGGTCGCAGGTTCCGACTCCGATGCGGGCGCTCATCGTTGTGGTGCAAGCAGTACTCATGCAGCACCGCTTCGAGGTGTCGCTGATTCACCATCAGCATCCAGTCCAGGCACTCGCGGCGACAGCTTCCCACCCACCGCTCCGCGTGCGCGTTCGCCATCGGCGCCGTTAGCGGAGTCACGATGACCCAAGCGCCTTCCGACTTGAAGACGGTGTCGGCTTTGGGAGCGAACTTCCGGTCGCGGTCGTGAATCACGAACCTCAACTTGATCCCCTCGTCCTCCAGTTTCCAGCGCAGGTTCCGGGCCCGCTGGGTTACCCAGAGTTCGTTCGGCTCTGTGTTGCAGGTCGCGGCCAACGCGCGCCGAGTCGCCAGGTGCTGTAGGGCGGCAAGACTCCATCCAAGTCAGGCCGCTCGGTCGTAGACGTGGTTGAGCCCGCCGAGTACAGGTCGGACAGTGACTGCGCCCTGCCGGCCCGGCGGCCTTGGAGTCGGAGGCTGCAGGCCGAGACTCCGATGGGTGCGATCGCGGTTGTAGTAGTCGACGAACTCGCTCAGGACCGCGCGCAGGTGACGCTCGCTGATGGGTAGCAGATGATCCAGGCATTCGCGGCGGATGGTCCTCACCCAGCGCTCCGCGATCGCGTTGGCGCGAGGCGCCTGAACTGGTGTCCGCAGGCTCTTGATGCCGAGGCCTGAAGTTCGGCCGCCGAAGTCGGCACCCCAGACCCGGTCGTGGTCGTGAATCAGACATCGAGGCTTGCAGTTCCAAGGGATGGCTTCGATCAGCTGGCGCCAGATCCAGGCGGCGGTGGAATGAGCAGTCACCTGGAAGTGCACCAGCTGACGACGGCCGTGGCTGATAAGAAGAGGACGTAGAGGGTCTTGAAGGTCAGGGTCTGGACGACGAAGAGGTCGGCCGCCCAGATCGCCTCACCGTGGTTGGCGAGGAAGGTCCGCCAGCTCTGGCTGGGTGGTCTGGAGTGACGGCGTCGACGATGGCGGCGGATCGACCGGGCGCTGACGATGATGCCGAGCTTGAGGAGCTCGCCGCGAATGCGCTCGGTGCCCCAGAGCGTGTTCTGGCTGGCCATGGTGGCGATCAGCTCACGGATCTCGGGGCTCGAGCGGGGTCGGCCCAGATGCCGGCCGGAGCGCCAGCGCCAGTAGAGGCGCCAGCCGCGGCAGTGCCAGCGGAGGACGGTCTCCGGTCGGATCAGCACCAGATGCTGCCTCCAGGCTGGGTAGAGT
>JALYZG010000084.1 GCA_030948965.1 Candidatus Dormiibacterota bacterium
GCACGGCGGCCGCTGATCGTGGCCGGGGAGATGCGCCTCGGCGAGCGGCTGCGGCGCCCGCTCGACAGCCTGCTCGCCCGTCTCGACGCGCCGGTGCTTGCGGAGCCGTCCTCGCAGTTGCGGCGACGCTCGGCGCTGGGCCTCGTGGACACGTATGACGCGCTGCTCCGCGATCCCGGTTTCGCCGGCTCGCACGCGCCGGACGTAGTCCTGCGGCTGGGGGCGCCGCCGACGTCCAAGGCCCTGAACCAGCTCCTGCGGCAGGCGGGTCGGGTCCTGGTGATCGACCCGGACGGCGGCTGGCGCGACCCCGACCTCGTCGCCCAGGAGCACCTGCACTGCGACCCGGTCGCGCTGATCGACCAGCTGGCGGAGCGAGTCGGCCCCCCGACCGGCGGCTGGCAGCGCTCCTGGCGCGACTCGGCCGGCGTGGCCTCGGCGGCGATCGAGCGCCGCCTCTATCGCTCGCCCCTGCACGAGGGCCACGTGGTCCGGGCGCTGGCGCGCGAGCTGCCCGACCACGCCACCGTCTTCGTCGGCTCTTCCATGGCGATTCGCGACGTGGACACTTTCTGGCCCCCGTCCGCGCCCGGGGTGCACTTCCTGGGCAACCGCGGCGCGAGCGGGATCGACGGCCTGGTCTCCACCGGCCTGGGCGTCGCCGCGGGCCGGCCGGACACGCCCACCGTGCTTCTCTTGGGCGATCTCAGCCTCTACCACGACATGAACGGCCTCTGGGCCGCGCACCGCCACGGGGTCCGGGCCGTGATCCTGGTCCTCGACAACAACGGCGGTGGGATCTTCGATTTCCTGCCCCCGTCCGAGCACCAGGACGTGTTCGAAGAGGTGTTCGCGACCCCGCTGGGCATGCGCCTGGAGGACGTGGCGCGGCTCTACGACCTCTACTTCGTGGCGACCGAGGACCCCGGCGAGCTGCCCTACCTGCTGCAGCGGGCGCTGGCCGCAGACCGCACGACCCTCGTCTGCGCCCGTTTTCCTCGCGCCCAGAGCGTGGCCGGCCACCGCGAGTGCTGGCGGGCCGTGGCCGAGGCCCTGGCCTGAGCCGACACGGTGGCTGGCCCGGCCCCGCCGGTGCTTCGAATTTGGGTCAAGCGCCGGCAGATGAACCCCACTGCGTCGCTCCACACGTGCATTCGCCGGCAGACGAACCTCTGCCCGGCTGCGCGACACTAGTTGTCCTATACCGCCCCAGCTTGACACCGGTGGGGTGAGCGGCCGACCATAGAAAAGGATTTCTATCACTCGGACATCGGTGGCGGTCGCGGCCGGCGCCGGCAAGCCGGAGGTGCTGAAGTGGAGCTAGAGGGCAAGCGCGTCGCGGTGCTGGTCGAGGACGAGTACCAGGTCATCGAGCTGTGGTACCCGTACTACCGCATGAAGGAGGCCGGCGCCGAGGTCAAGCTCGTGGGCACCGGCCGGGCGCCGGTCTTCAAGAGCAAGCACGGCTACCCCGCCACCCCGGATGTGGCGGTCTCCGACACCGGGGCCGCGGACTTCGATGCGGTCATCATCCCGGGTGGCTATTCGCCCGACCTCCTGCGCCGGAACAAGGACATGGTCAAACTGGTCCGGGACATGGACGCGGCCGGCAAGCCGGTCGCCGCCATCTGCCACGCGGGCTGGATGCTGTGCTCAGCCAAGATCGTCTCGGGCCGTCGCGCGACCTGCTTCTACTCGGTGAGGGACGACCTCGAGGCGGCCGGGGCGCAATGGGTTGACGAGCCCGTGGTGGTGGACGGCAACCTGATCACCTCGCGCGTGCCGGACGACCTGCCGGCATTCTGCCAGGCGGTGATCGCAGCTCTTGCGCCGGCCACGGCTGGAGTTCGTTAAGGAGCAGATGGAGGCCAGGTACCTCGGGCTGGCCCTGCGCTCTGTCCGGTGAGCCCGTTGCGGGTGGTCGTGGCTGGTGCCGGGGCCAACATCTTCTCAGCCCACCGTCCCGGCCTCGAGGCGATCGGCGCCGAGGTCGTCGCCGTGCAGGACGTGGCGCGAGAACGGGTGGAGCCGGTCGCGGCCGAGTTCGGCTGTCCGATACACGAGAGCGTGGGCGCGCTCCTCGAAGAGCCAGCTGACCTGGCGGTCATCCTCGCCCCCCACCCCTACCACGCCGAGATCGCCGTCGCCGCCCTGGAAGCGGGCAAGCACGCACTCTGCGAGAAGCCGATCGCGGTCGAGGTGGCGGAGGCGGATCGCATGCTCGAGGCCGCCGACCGTGCCGGCCGGGTGCTGGCGGTCGCCTTCCAGCAGCGCACACGGCCCGAGGTGAAAGAGGCGCGGAGGCTGATCGCGGACGGTTTCCTGGGCCGGCTGCAGCGGGCCGATGTGGTCTCCAGCTGGCCGCGGCGGCGGACCTACTTCGACGCGGCACCGTGGCGCGGCTCGTGGCGTGGCGAGGGCGGCGGCGTCCTGATCAACCAGGGCCAGCACGAACTTGACCTGCTCTGCCACCTGGCCGGATCGCCGGCCCGGCTGACGGGCTGGACGCGGACCCGCCTCCACCCCATCGAGGGCGAGGACAGCGCGGTCGCCATCCTGGAATGGGCGGACGGGGCGCTGGGCTCGATCCACGTCTCCTCCATCGAGGTGGACCTGGCCCAGCGCTTGGAGCTGACCGGGACGGCCGGGCGGATCAGGCTCCTCCCGGGCAAGCTGGAGCTGGACACCAACGGAGTCGACTTCCTGGATTTCGTGGGCAGCGACGGCCCGCCGTTCGGCGCCGTCCCGGCCGGCGAGAGCCGCGTCATCACCGGAGGCGGCGGCGGGCACGTCGAGCTCTACCGCGACCTGGCCGAGGCGCTGGCGAGTGGCCGGGCGCCGATCTCGCCCGGACGTCAGGCCGTCCCGGCTCTGGAGCTGGCGAACGCCATCGTTCTGTCGTCGCGTGTCGGGAGCGCGGTCGAGCTGCCGCTGGACCGCGCCGGCTACTCCGACCTGCTCGGATCGCTCCGGGGCGCTGCGGCGCGGACGTGACCCGGGCCAAGATCGAGGAAGGGGCGGACAGGTTGGTCGCCCGCTGCGGCGGCGCCACTCTGTTCGAATACGTCTTCCGTTGCTGGGCTGCGCGCGTGGCGGCGTGACCATCGCGATCTCAGGCCAGGCGTCGGGCGGGTACGGCCATCGGAACCACCGAGTCGCGCTCGACGAGCTCGACCGGGAGCACCACCAGGCTCGTGCGGGGGCCGCGCGCCCCGAGCGCGATGTGCATGGAGAGGCGGCCCATCTCCCGCATCGGCACGCGCACCGTGGTCAGGCCGGGCACCACGTCACGCACGGTCGGAATGTCGTCGAAGCCGACCAGGGAGACGTCCTCGGGCACGCGCACGCCGGCCTCGCGCAGCGCGGCCAGCGCGCCCAGCGCCATCAGGTCGTTGGCGGCGAAGATGGCGCTGAACGCCACGCCGGAGCCGAGTATCGCGCGAGCCGCCTCGTGGCCGCCATCGCGGGTGAAGCCGCCAGGTACGACCAGCGAGGGATGACGTTCGATGCCCGCCGCGGCCAGCACCTGGCGATGGCCCAGGGAGCGCTCCTCGGTGGTGGAGAAGTTGTGTGGACCCATGATCTCGGCGATGTCGCGGTGGCCGCGGTCGAGCAGGTGCCGAGTGAGCATCTCGGCGCCGCCGCGATTATCAGGCGCCACGACATCGGTGCTCAGGCGGGAGTACCGGCCGCACATGATGACGCGGACGTCCTGCTGCCGCAACTGCCGGACCTGGGCCCGAAGCCCGCGCAGGTAGGCCGCGTCCTCGATCACACCCCCGGCCAGGATGATCGCGCTGACCCGCTGGCCGCGCAGCATCTCGACGTAGCGCAGCTCCTGCTCAGGATCGCGCAGCGAGTTGCAGAGGACGACAAGGCGCCGGTCTATCGCCGCCACGTCCTGGATTCCGGCCACGATCTCCGCGAAGTACGGGTCGGCGACGTCGTGGATGATGACGCCCACCACCCCGGTCGAGGCGCCGCGCAGCGCCTGGGCGTGGGCGTTGCGGATGTAGCCCAGTTCGCGCACAACCCGCTCCACCTGGAGGCGGGTCGAAACGGCCACCGGGTAGCCGCCGTTGAGGACGCGCGAGACTGTCGCCGGCGATACCCCCGCGTGCGCGGCGACCTCGCTGATCGTGACGCTGCCCCGAACGCCACTGGAGCGCGCCATCGCCGGTCCAGCATAAAACGCGAGGTGAGCGCGCGATGACCGCGGTCAGTCAATCGCCGGCAGCATCTGGGAGTGAGTCCCATGCCCGCGTGCGGCTGGGCGTGATCATGAACGGCGTCACAGGGCGCATGGGCACCAACCAGCACCTGGTCCGCTCCATCCTGGCCATCCGCGAGCAGGGCGGTGTGCCCCTGGAGGACGGCCGCGTGATCTGGCCCGACCCCATCCTCGTCGGCCGGGACCGCGCCCGGGTCAAGGCGCTGGCCGACGAGCACGGCCTGGAACGCTGGAGCACCGACCTGTCGGCCTCACTGCAAGACCCGGACGCGGACGTCTACTTCGACGCCCTGACGACGCCGCTGCGGCCCGCCGCCGTGCATGCGGCGATCGCGGCGGGCAAGCACGTCTACTGCGAGAAGCCGCTGGCGGCCGACCTGCCCACCGCGCTCGACCTGGCTCGCGCGGCCAGGAGCGCCGGCATCAAGAACGGCGTGGTCCAGGACAAGCTCTGGCTGCCGGGCCTGCGGAAGCTCAAGACGCTGCTCGATGCCGGCTTCCTCGGCCGGCTGCTTTCAGTCCGCGTCGATTTCGGCTACTGGGTCTTCGACGGCGACGGCGTCGTCTCCCAGAGACCGTCGTGGAACTACCGGAAGGAGGACGGCGGCGGCATCATCCTGGACATGTTCTGCCACTGGCGCTATGTGGTGGAGGGCCTGTTTGGACCCATCCGGTCGGTGCTGGCGCTGGGCGCGACCCACCTGCCGGAACGCGTCGACGAGCAGGGGCGGCGCTACACCGCGACGGCCGAAGATGCGGCCTACGCCATCCTCGGCCTGGACGGGGGCACTGTCGTCCAGGTCAACTCGTCCTGGTGCACGCGCGTGCGCCGCGACGACCTGCTGACCCTGCACGTGGACGGCACCGAAGCCAGCGCCGTCGCCGGTCTGCGCGAGTGCTGGACGCAGAGCAAGACGAAGACCCCACGCGCCCTGTGGAACCCCGACCTGCCGCAGGCCATCGACTTCTACGCCGGCTGGGATCGAGTCGACGCCGGCGAGAGCTTCGACAACGCCTTCAAGGTCCAGTGGGAGATGTTCCTCCGCCACGTGGCGTGCGGCGCCGCCTTTCCCTGGGACTTCCTGGAGTCTGCCCGCGGGGTGCAGCTGGCCGAGCTGGCCGAGCGCTCCTGGCGAGAGCGCCGCTTCGTCGACATCGCCGACCTGGGCCTGTGAGCCGCCTCGCCACCCGGCTCCGGCTGCCGCAGAGGGACGGCACCTTGGTGCTGTTCGAACCAGGGCCGGCGGGGGTGTTCGACCGCCCCCAGCGGGCGCTCCAGAGCCGGGTCGCGATCGCCGCCGCGCATGTGGTCGCCGACCCGCTGGCAGAGAACATCCCGGGCGGCCCAGCGCGGCTTGACTGGGACCTGACGCTCGCCTACCGGCGCCACCTCTGGTCCTGGGGCCTGGGCGTGGCCGAAGCCATGGACACGGCCCAGCGCGGCGCCGGCCTGGACTGGCCGGTGGCGGCCGAGCTGATCCGCCGCAGCCTGCACGAGGCCCGCGAGGCCGGCGGCCACGTGGTCTGCGGGGTGGGCACCGATCAGTTGCCGGCAGGCTCTGCTCGGAGCCTGGCCGACATCGAGCGAGCCTACGAGGAACAGTGCGCCGAGGTCGAGGCGGAGGGCGGGCAGGTGGTCCTGATGGCCAGCCGGGAGCTGGCGCGGATCGCGTCCGGCCCGGACGACTACGCCCGCGTGTACGGGCGCATCCTCGGCCGGCTCAGCCGGCCGGCGATCATCCACTGGCTGGGGGACGCCTTCGACCCCGCGCTCGCCGGCTACTGGGGCAGCGCCGAGCTGGACCGGGCCACCACCTCCTGCCTTGACATCATCGCGGCCAACCGGGAGCGCGTGGATGGGGTCAAGGTCTCACTGCTGGACGCGGAGCAAGAGATCGAGATGCGCCGTCGCCTCCCGGCGGGGGTGCGCATGTACACCGGCGACGACTTCAACTTCCCGAGCCTGATCGAAGGCGACGAGCGGGGACACAGCGACGCCCTGCTCGGCATCTTCGACGCCATCGCCCCGGCCGCGTCGGCCGCGTTGCAGGCCCTGGACGCGGGCGAGCTCGCTCTCTATCGTGAGCGCCTCGCGCCGACGGTTGCGCTTTCCAGGCACATCTTCCAGACGCCCACCAGCAACTACAAGACCGGCGTCGTCTTCATGGCTTACCTGAACGGCCACCAGCGCCACTTCCGGATGGTCGGCGCCCAGGAGGGCATGCGCTCGGTCCTCCACCTCTCCGAGCTGTTCAGGCTGGCCGACCGCGCGGGGCTCTTCCCGGACCTGGAGCTGGCGGTAGACCGCATGCGCTGCTTTTTGGCGCTCGCTGGCGTCGACTGACGTGGTCCAGGCAGCCAGTGCGGCCACCGCGGCGCCGCTGCGCGACGTGGACCGGCTCAGCCTGAACCAGGCCACGATCCAGGACTGGACCCTGCCTGAGGCGCTGGACGGGTGCGCCCGGCACGGCCTGGGCTGGATCGGTCTCTGGCGCGAGAAGGTGGTGGAGTGCGGCCTGGAGCGGAGCGCGCGTGCGGTGCGGGACTCCGGGGTCAAAGTCTCCAGCCTCTGCCGCGGCGGCTTCTTCCCGGCCCCCACAGCGGCGGAGCGACGGGCCCGGGTCGATGACAACCGGCGAGCGGTCGACGAGGCCGCGAGGTTGGGCACGGACCTGCTGGTCCTCGTGTGCGGCGGCCAGGGAGGCATGACTCTGGCCTCGGCCCGGGAGGCCGTGGCGGAGGGCCTGGCGGAGCTGGCGCCGTACGCCGCCGGGGCTGGAGTGCGGCTGGGGGTCGAACCCCTCCACCCGATGTTCGCGGCCGACCGCTCGGTCATCGTTACCCTGGCCCAAGCCAACGACCTGGCCGAGCGCTTTCCGCCAGGCCAGGTCGGCGTGGTGGTGGACGCCTACCACGTGTGGTGGGACCCAGACGTCGCCGGCCAGATCCGGCGCGCCGGCCCGCGCATCCTCGGTTTCCACGTCTCCGACTGGCTGGCGCCACCGCCGGACGTGCTCCTCGGCCGGGGGCTGATGGGCGACGGCGTGATCGACCTGCGCGGCCTGCGCGGCGCGGTGGAGGCCGCCGGCTATGACGGCCCGATCGAGGTCGAGATCTTCAACCGGTCGGTGTGGGACACCCCCGGCGACCGCGTCTTGGAGGACCTGAAGGCCCGCACGCTCGCCTACGTCTGAGCCCCCTGCGCCGCCGGCAACTCAAACCGTAGATGGTCTGAGGATGGCACCGTCTTCTGAGACGGCGCCCGCGGTTGGGGGTCGATGTCGGTGGCACCAAGATCGCCGCGGGGCTCGTCGAGCCGAACAGCCAGATCCTGCTGCTCTGAACCCCGACGCGCCGCGCAGCCTCAGCAAGGTGACGCCAACCCAGGGGTAGACCAGCGGCGGTGGCGC
>JALYZG010000115.1 GCA_030948965.1 Candidatus Dormiibacterota bacterium
CCCTCCCCTTGCGCAACCCCTCCCCGATAGGACCGGACTACCTTCTGGACCAGTGCTCGGTGCCTACTTCGGTTTCCGCGACTTCCAACGTCGTCGCGTGGCCGACGAAGGCCACGTGTTGGTTGACCGCGTACAAGGCCTTCGGCGCGCAGATGAATACTGAAAGAGCCTGCTCGTGGGCCAGTCGGTCCATCTCCCGGTCCAGCCGACCCCTGCCGTCAGCGTCCGTCTGCCGCACGTACTGCGCCATCAGGTCCTCGAACTCCGGGATCGGCGGCCCGGCGCGGAACGGGCCCATCGAGTGGTACAGCCAGCTGTGCATGAAAGCGGCCGGCGCGTCCGACGTGAGGTCGAACCAGCTGAAGAGGAGCACGTCGAAGGCGGAGGGGATCACCTTCTCGACAAAGGCGTGCTGTGCCGTCAACAGGTCGCTCTCCAGGATCGCAACCACCAAGACCTCAATCCCGAGCCCAGCCCGGAAGTCGGCCGCCAGCAGCTCGGCGAGTCCAGCCAACCCGGGCAGGGTGGCCAGCACCAGCGGTCGGCCCTCCGGGTAGCCGGCCTCGAGCAGCAGGCTCCGCGCTTCTTGGGGCGCGTGTCGGTAGGGCTGCAGGTCCGCGTCGTGACCCGCGCAGTAAGGCGGCGTGAGCCCGGCGGTCGCGTACGCGTAGCCGCGGAGGCCGTCACGAATCAGGCGGTCGCGGTCCACGGCCAGGTTGAGCGCGCGGCGCGCCCGGACGTCTCCGAAGGGGGCGGCGTCGCGGTTGACGATCCCGACCAGCAGGCGCATGGCGTCCGTCGTCACCAGGCGGGCGTGGGCCGAGGCCTGGACGCGGTCGGCGTCGGCGGGCGAGACCTCGGTCACGATGTCGACCTCACCCTCGGTGTCGCAGACGAGCCGCAAGGCTTCCGCCGGCGTCACGTCGTTGCGGAACACGACCTTCTGCAGGCGAGGTCCGCGCTCACGATTCCAGTGGTCGAGGTTGGCCTCCATGACCACCCGCGGCGAGCGGTCCTGCCTCTGGTCCAGCCAGATGGCAGTGAACGGGTCGGCGCTGATCAGCGCGATCTCGTTCTCGATCGCGGAGTGGCCCTCAGTCAGGGCGAACGGTCCGGTGCCCCACGGGCCC
Organism: Candidatus Dormiibacterota bacterium; assembly: GCA_030948965.1. Taxonomy (GTDB): domain Bacteria; phylum Chloroflexota; class Dormibacteria; order Dormibacterales; family Dormibacteraceae; genus JALYZG01. Next base: position 1,131 of record JALYZG010000115.1, read on the forward strand.
GGCGAGTCGATGATTCACCAGTGGCCCTCGCCGGTGCCGCGCTTCTTGTAGCCGAAGCCGACCTCGTCCCAGAAGCGGGTGCTGGGGATGTGGAAGCCTCGGAACTTGCCCAGGACCATGCCGTCGGGCTCAGGAAAATGCATCCGCAAGGTGTAGTCGTCCACCAGCTCCAGGCGGGTATCGGGGTGGAAGTTCAGCGAGGTACCCGGTGGGTGCGGGGCACGCCACCGCTGGACCTCGGCGAAGGCTCGCTGGAAGGAGCGGGCGTTGCACTCCTCTCCGTCCTGGAAGCGGACGCCGCGGCGCATCCGCACCTCGAGTGTGTGCTCGTCGATCCAGCGCGACTCCTCCATGGCGGCGCCCACCAGATGGCCCTGGGCATCGGTGCGGACCGGTTCCTCCATCGTGTTCCAGGTGATGTAGAGCCAGTTCAACGGATGCGGGTCCACGATGTGGATGGTGCCGATCGGGGCCGCCCGCTCGGTTGCCGCCGCCGGCTGCGCGGTCGCCTCTGCCATGGTGCCTCCTCCCTGAAGTTAGGTGCCGGACGGCCGTGCCCCGGTGGGGGCGCCACGATCCTAGCGCGACGCCCCCGGCCTCGGCTCGATCGGCGCAGCCGGCCGGGCGGCCAGGCAGGCCCCACAATGCGAGGAGGTGAACCTGCCCAACGCGCTGACCATCAGCCGTCTGCTCTCGATTCCGATCCTGATGGTGCTGCTGCTGGCCCGCTTTCCATATCACGACCAGGCCGCCGCCCTCGTCTTCGTCGTCGCGTCGCTGACCGACACCCTGGACGGCAACCTGGCGCGCGCCCGCGGCCAGGTGACCGAGCTGGGCAAGTTCCTGGACCCGCTCAGCGACAAGCTCTTCATCCTCTCGGTGCTGATCGTCCTGGTCCAGGAGGGCGAGCTGGCGGCCTGGGTCGTGGTCGTGATCTTCAGCCGCGAGCTGCTGATTACAATCCTCCGCTCCCTGAGCGCCAGCCAGGGCCGCGTCATCTCGGCCACGCCGTTCGGCAAGACCAAGACCGTCTCCCAGGTGCTGGCCATCTTCCTGGTCATCCTCGCCCGTCCGTATCCCGGCCTGCGCGTCTGGGCCGACGTTGCAGTTGCCTTCGCCATCGGCTTCACGGTCCTCAGCGGCATCGATTATCTCTGGCGCTTCCGGCACGTGTTCCTGCATCCCGGCATCGGGCCCGGGTTCGCGGCCCCTTCGGGCGGCGCGCCCGGCGCCGAGTCGCCCGTCGACCCGGCCGTCCGCGAGCTTCACGATCGCCTTCAGGGCACGGGCTTGACTGTGGCCACCGCCGAATCCTGCACTGGGGGCATGGTGGCCGCCGCGATCACGGACCAACCTGGCAGCTCGGCCTACTTCAAGGGTTCGATCGTGGCTTATTCGAACGAGGCCAAAGAGAAGCTGCTGGGAATCCCGCCCGAGCTGCTTCGGACTCGCGGCGCGGTCAGCGCCGAGGTCGCGCGGGCCATGGCCGAAGGCGTTCGGGCCGCCCTGGACACGGACCTTGGGATCGCCGTGACGGGCATCGCCGGGCCCGACGCCGACGGCACGGACAAGCCGGTGGGCGAGGTTCACATCTGGCTCGCCCGGCCGGCCGGGGGCGAGGGCCGGCACTTCATCTTCGAAGGCGATCGCTGGCAGAACCGGCGTCGCGCCGCCGACGAAGCCCTGGCGCTGCTGCTGAAGGGGGTGCCCGCCCCACGCGAGCCGGCTGACGCCACTTGATTTCGCGAACGCCTGTTCGTATGCTGGTCCCAGATGATCAATCATCCAGGCGTGTAAAGGCCTTTGACGGCACGCTCCGCCGGCCCCAGACTCGACGGCACCGGACGACGCAGCAACAGACCAAGCACTTTGGAGGCACCTAGCAAGAGATGGAGAAAGAGAAGGCGCTACTCACGGCGATCCAGCAGATCGAGCGCAGCTACGGCAAGGGCTCGATCATGAAGCTGGGCGAGGTCGGCGCCGGCCGCGACATCACTGTCATTCCCACAGGCTCGTTGCCCCTGGATCTCGCGCTCGGCGTGGGCGGCATGCCCCGCGGGCGCGTAGTCGAGATCTACGGTCCCGAGTCGGCCGGCAAGACAACCGTCGCTCTGCACGTCGTGGCCGAGGCCCAACGCCAGGGCGGGGTGGCCGCTTTCGTCGACGCGGAGCACGCGCTCGACCCCCTCTACGCCTCGCGAATCGGAGTCAACATCGACGAGCTCCTGATCAGCCAGCCCGACACCGGCGAGCAGGCGCTGGAGATCGTGGAGGTCCTGGTCCGCAGCGGGGCCGTGGACGTGATCGTCATCGACTCGGTGGCGGCGCTGGTGCCGAAGGCGGAGATCGAGGGCGAGATGGGCGACGCCCACGTCGGGCTGCAGGCCCGGCTCATGTCGCAGGCGCTGCGCAAGCTGACCGCGGCCATCTCCAAATCCAACTCGACCGTGATCTTCCTGAACCAGCTGCGGGAGAAGGTGGGGATCATGTTCGGCAACCCGGAGACGCAGCCGGGTGGCCGGGCGCTCAAGTTCTATTCCTCGGTCCGCCTCGACATCCGCAAAGTCGAGGTGATCAAGTCGGGCCTGGACTCGATCGGGGCCCGGGTCAAGGTCAAAGTGGTGAAGAACAAGATCGCGCCCCCCTTCCGGACGGCCGAGTTCGACATCCTGTTCAACGAGGGCATCTCCCGAGAAGGAGGCCTTATCGACGCCGCCGTCGAGCACGGAATCATCGAGAAGAGCGGCACCTGGATGTCCTACCGCGAGACTCGGCTGGGCCAGGGCCGCGAGAACGTGCGCAACTACCTGCGCGAGAACCCGACGCTGGCAGGTGAGATTGAGACCCAGGTGCGCGAGAAGGCGGCCAGCCAGGCGACAATCCCTCAGCGTACGGCGCCCCCAGTCCTGGCCGGCACAGCCGTCCCCGAGGACTAGACATGCCCGCGGCTCCGGAGCCGGAGCTCGTGGCGCTCCGGCTCCTGGCGCAGAGGGCCCACAC
>JALYZG010000129.1 GCA_030948965.1 Candidatus Dormiibacterota bacterium
GCCTCCAGGTCCTGACCCTCGGCCAGGGCGACCGCCAGGGCTCCGCAGAAGGCGTCGCCGGAGCCGGTCGTGTCCACCGCTCGGATGCGGGGGGCGGGGAGGACGGTGTTTTCGATCTGGGCTCCGCGAGCGCCCAGGGTGACGACCACCGCTCCCGCCCCGAGCTCGGCCAGCCGATCGGCGCCGCCCATCTCGGCCGCCTCGCCCTCGTTGACGACGACCACGTCCGCGAGGCCCGCGGCGGGGCTCAGCTCCAACGAGGCGGGCGCGCAGTTGAGGACCTTGAGCCCGGACGCCAGCTCCATCGCCCTCTGCGCTGCCTCCGGCCGGAGTTCGCCCTGGACCAGCAGCGCGTCCGCCGCGACCCTCGGGGCGTCGAGGTCCGCCGGCCGGACCTCGAGGTTCGCGCCCCCGGCCAGGACGATGGTGTTCTCGCCCCGCCGGTCGACGGTGACGAGGGCCAGGCCCGTCGGCGCTTCGAGGCGGCGTACCCCTGCGCGGTCGATACCCAGCTCGTCCAGCCGGCGCTCGAAATCGGCGCCGAAATCGTCAGACCCGACTGCCCCCACCATGCGTACCTTGGCGCCGAGGCGGCGGGCGGCCACGGCTTGGTTGAAGCCTTTGCCGCCCAGCGCGCGGCGGACTTCTGTCGCCGGAATCGTCCCGCCGGGACGCGGGAGGTGGTCGACGTAGGCCAGGAGGTCGTAGTTCAGGCTGCCCACGACGGCGATGCTGACCGCTTTCAACCCATACCTATAATTGCCGGTGCGCCCGCTTAGCTCAATGGATAGAGCGCGTGGCTTCGGACCACGAGGTTAGGGGTTCGAGTCCCTTAGCGGGCAGGTGCCCCGGCGTTGGCACCCGGCCTGGGCGGCTGGCGGAACTGGTAGACGCGCACGTTTGAGGGGCGTGTGGGGAAACCCATCCGGGTTCGAGTCCCGGGCCGCCCACCACCCCTCGTCCAAGACTCCGTACGAGCCCGGCGGCGCCAATCCCCAGGACCAGGAGGTGCCTCTCGGCGTCTCCGGCGCGGATGTCGAACGGTACGAAGTGCGGAACGCCGCGGTCGAGACGACCCAGATCGGCGCGCCCCCCGACAGCGGCGGTTAGGTCGCGTTGCACTGTGCCCGACTTGACCATAATCCGCGCGTGCCGGAACGGCCCCCGATCGCGCCCGGCCCCGTGCCCCCGGCCGACCTGCTGCCGGTCGGGCGCCGCGCCAACCGCTTTTATCGCGGCCTCCGGCTGGTGGCCGTGCCGCTGGCTCACCTTGTCTTCCGCTTCCAGGTGGAGGGGCGGGAGCACGTACCCCACGGTCAGGCGTACATCGCGATCGCCAACCACCTGGCCTGGATGGATTGGATGGCCCTCCTGATCGTGCTGCCGGTCGAGCCACGGGTCCATTTTCTGGCCGACCCGGCCGGCCTCCTGCGCAAGCCGCTGGAGTGGTGGCTCGTGCGCCGCACCGGCGGCTACGTGCCCGTTGACATGGGCCGTCACGGCGACCCCCGTCTCTACGACCACGTCCTCCGCTGCCTCGCCCTGGGTGGCGCCGTGGCCATCTTTCCCGAGGGCCGGTACGGGCCTAGGGAGGGTTCGGTCCTGCCCTTCAAGAAGGGCTTCGCCCACTTCGCGGTCGCCAGCGGAGCCCCCGTGGTGCCGGTGGCCCTGTCGGGCACCCGCGATCTCTGGCTGCGCAAGACCGTCCGGGTGTTGATCGGACCGGCAGTCGATCCCGCCGCGCACACGGCCGAGTCCCTGACCGCCACCGGCCGGGCCGAGGTAGAGCGGCTCCTGCCCGCCTACGTCGAGCCCGCCGGGCCCAGGCTGCTGCGCAAATTCCTGACCGGGCTCTTCGACTGAAGGCGGGAAACAGTTTGAGGGTCGGGCGCCCGGGGCACATCTAATCCGGGATGGACGGTCCCGAGCCTCAGGGCGAGCTGGATCCGGCGACGCAGTTTCCGCTGCTCTACCAGCGCGAGTACGGGGCGGTCTTCCGTACGATCCGGGCCATCGTCCTGAACCCGCAGGAGGCCGAGGACCTCACCCAGGACAGCTTCGCCCGCGCTTACCGCGCCCGCGATCGCTACCAGCCGACGGCCCCGCCCGGCGCCTGGCTGCACCGAATCGCCGTGAACACGGCTCTCTCCCACCTGCGCCGCCGCCGCCTGGCGCGGCTGCTCCCGCTGCGCCTCTACGAGGCTCCCGACGACCGCGAGTACACCCGCAGCGAAGCCCGCGGTATCTGTGAAGAGGCCCTCGCCGCTCTGCCCGCCCACCTCCGCGCCACGGTCGTGCTGCAGTACTTCCACGACTACTCGCGGGAGGAGGTCGCCCACATCCTTGGCATCCCCTCCGGCACGGTGGCTTCCAGGATGGCCAAGGCGATGTCGATCATGCGCCGCCAGGTCAGGGGCGACCCGATCCCAGCGCCGGCGCGTTCTCAACTCTGAGAGATGGCTTTGGGCAAGGGCGACGACATGGAGATGCGCGAGGCGGTGCGGCGCGAGGTCGAGGCCTGGGACCCGGCTCGGGGGCCGGACCTCCGCGACCTCGTGCACCGGGTCGAGCGGCCCTGGCGGGGACCGGTTGCCTTGGGGTCGGTGCTGGCCCTCGTTGGGTTGGCGGTGGTCTTCGTGATCGCGTTGGCCCTCGTCCTGCTCGCTCCGCAGATCCCAGGCGGCGAGTCGGTCCGCGAGCGCCTGCTCGGCCCCTGAATACCGCAGCCTGTCGGGATTTGGCCGCCGGCCCTCAGGCGGTCGGCGGCTCCGGCTCGAACAGCCTGACCTGCTCCCCAGTGCCGGCGCGGGTCGCGGCCTCCACCACCACGCTGGCCGCGGCGACGTCCCAGAGCGCGAGACCGTGCGACTCGAAGACGACGGGGCCGGGGCCGGCTGGGATCGATTCCCGACCGGCCAGCACCGAACCCAGCTCCAGCGCGCGGCCGAGGTCGAACCCCGCCCGGAGCAGGTCGCCGGACTCGAGGGCGGCGGTCTCGCGCTGGTCCACCACGACCGCGCGAGCCCCTGCGATCAGGTCCACCGGCAGCTCCGCCCGGTTCGGGTAGTTGGAGCCCGCGCCGACCACGACGGCCGAGGGCCCGACCCAATCCGCCTCCAGGACCGGGTCCGCGCTCGAGGTGATGGTCACGACCACGTCGGCTCCGCGCACGCACTTGGCCGCGTCGGCTGCGGCGATCGCCCCGTTCTCGGCCGCGAAGCGTCGCCGCCGCTCCGGGTCACGGCTGAATACCCGCAGCTCTCTCACCTCGACGGATGAGCGCAGGGCCAGCACCTGGGTCCGGGCCTGCCACCCAGCGCCGATCACCGCCACGGTGTGCGGTCCGGGGCCGGCCAGCGCCCGTACCGCCACGCCCGTCGCCGCGCCCGTGCGGAAGGTGCCCAGCCAATCGGACTCGACCAGCGCCCGGACACTTCCGTCCAGTGCGTAGAGCACGATCAGGAAGCGGGCCTTGCCTCCCGCCACCGAGTAAGACTTGAGGCCGGCCAGGCCGCCGGCCGGCCAAGCGGCGAACATCACGTTCAGAACCCCGCCGGACGGGAAGACGCGGCGCCGGGGCTGGTTCTCGGCCAGGCCGGCGCCGAGGTCGCGCATCGCCGCCTCCACCGCCGCGACCACCGGCCCCATCTCGGCCAGCTTTTTGACATCCGCCTCGCGCAGGAGCAGCGTCACCAGAGCAGGATAGGGAGCCGCCAGAAACCACGCAGCGCCCGGGCCTGCGCCTTCCGTTCGGGAAGAATTGTGCGCATGGGCACAGAACCCGCTCTGCGGATCGGGCTGATCGGCCTGGGCACGGTCGGCCGGGAGGTGGCCGCGCGCCTCCTCGAGCGCCGTGACGTTCTGCGCCGCCGGGTCGGCACCGACCTCGACCTGGTCCGGGTCCTGGTGCGCGACCCGGAGAGGACGCGGCCTCCTGGTGTCCCGGGCAGCCTGATCTCGACCGTGGCCGAGGACGTGGTCGGCGCCCGCGACGTGGACGTCGTGGTCGAGGTGGCGGGCGGCGAGGAGCCGATGCGCTCCTACGTGGAGCGGGCCCTGCGCGCGGGCCAGCACGTCGTTACCGCCAACAAGCTGGTCATGGCCAAGCACGGACCGGAACTGCTGGAGCTGGCGGCGGAGATGAACGTCGACATCTACTTCGAGGCCGCGGTCGGCGGCGGGATCCCGCTCATCAGCACATTCCGGGTCGACCTCCTGGCCAACGACATCCAGCGCATCGCCGCCGTCATCAATGGCACCACGAATTACGTTCTGGGGCGCATGGCGAGCTCGGGGCTGACCCTGTCCGAGGCGGTGGCCGAAGCCCAGGCGGCCGGTTTCGCGGAGGCCGACCCGAGCGACGACGTCGATGCCCACGACGCCGTCTACAAGCTGGCCATCATGGCCTCGGTCGGCTTCGGCGCCCGCGTCCACCCGGGCCGCGTCTACCGTGAGGGGATCGGCGCCGTGGAGCCGGTGGACTTCCGCTACGCCCGCGAGCTGGGCTACGAGGTGAAGCTGCTGGCCTACGCAGCCCGTGACGGCGCCGGTCGGGTCGAGGCCCGCGTGCATCCGGCGCTGGTCCCACACGGCCATCCGCTGGCCGCGGTCGAGGGGGTGGCGAACGCGGTCTTCGTCGACGGCGACCTGGTCGGCCAGGTGCTGCTTCAGGGCCAGGGCGCGGGCGGCGCGCCGACCGCGTCGAGCGTGGTCGGCGACATCCTCGACCTGGCTCGGTCGGTGCGCCGCGGCGTCCAACACCGGGCGGCGCCGGTGTTCGACCCGGGCGTCACCGTGCTGCCGATGGCCGAGGTCCAGACGCGCGCCTACTTCCGCTACCTGCTGCGCGACCGGCCCGGGGTGCTGGCCAGGGTCCTGAACGTGTTCGGCGAGGAGGGCGTGAGCGTGGCCAGCGCCATTCAGAAGGAATCCGACGGCAGCGCGGCCGACTTCGTGGTCACCACCCACCCGGCCCCGGACGCCGCCCTGCAGCGAACCCGGGCGCGGACGGCGCAGCTGGACGGAGTGATGGCCGTCAACTCCTTCATCAGGGTCGTGTGACGCGTGGGCGTCATAGAACGCTACCGGGAGTGGCTTCCCATCACCGCTGCCACGCCGGCAGTCAATCTGAGCGAGGGCTCCACGCCTCTACTGGAGAGCCGCAACATCGGCCCCGCCCTCGGCCTCCGCCACCTCTACTTCAAGAACGAGGGCCTCAATCCCACTGGCTCCTTCAAGGACCGGGGCATGGTGGTGGCGGTGGCCAAGGCCATGGAGGCGGGCGCCAACGTCCTGGTCTGCGCGTCCACCGGCAACACCTCCGCCTCGGCCGCGGCCTACGCGGCCAGCCAGAGGCTGAGGGCCATCGTGCTCGTGCCCGAAGGCAAGATCGCCATGAACAAGCTCGCCCAGGCGCTCATGTACGGCGCCCGCGTGATCCAGGTTCAGGGCAACTTCGACACGGCCCTGACGATGGTGCGCGACCTCGCCGAGAACTACCCGGTGGCGCTTGTCAACTCGGTCAACCCGTTCCGCCTGGAGGGCCAGAAGACCGCCGCCTTCGAGATCGTGGACGAGCTCGGCGACGCGCCCGACTACCTGGTCCTGCCGGTGGGCAACGCCGGCAACATCACCGCCTACTGGCGGGGCTTCAAGGAGTACCAGCGAGCGGGCCGGGCGACGGTCCTGCCGCGGATGGTCGGGGCGCAGGCGGAGGGCGCGGCGCCGATCGTCCTCGGCCGGCCGGTCGCCGACCCTCAGACCGTGGCCACCGCGATCAAGATCGGCAACCCCGCCAGCTGGGAGCTGGCCACCGCCGCCCGTGACGAGTCCGGCGGCCTGATCGACGCCGTCAGCGATACCGAGATCCTGCAGTCCCAGATCCGGCTGGCGGCGGGTGAGGGCATCTTCGCCGAACCGGCTTCGTGCGCGCCGTTGGCGCTTCTCGTGCGCCTGGTCCAGGCGGGCCGGGTCGACAGGGACGCGACGACCGTGGTCGTTCTCACTGGCAACGGGCTCAAGGACCCGGAGGCGGCCCTCGGCAACGTGGAGCCGCCCGTGTCCCTGGACGGCGACGCTCGGGCGCTGGCCAAGGCCTTGAAGCTTTGAGGATCTCGGTGCCGGCCTCGATCGCCAACCTCGGGCCCGGGTTCGACGTCCTGGCCATGGCCGTCGACCTCTGGTTGGAGGTGGAGGCGGAGGCGTCCGACCGCCCGGAGTGGGAGTTCGAGGGCGAGGGCGCCGAGCTGCTGGCGGCCGCGCCCAACCCGCTCTCGAGCCTGGCTTTTCGGGGTTGGGTGCAGAACGACATCCCTGTCGGGGTCGGGCTCGGCAGCAGCGCCGCGGCCCGTGTGGCGGCTGCGGTCCTGCAGAATTCCGATGACCCGATCGGCGCCGCCGGCCGGGAGGAGGGCCACTACGACAATGCGGCCGCGGCCGTGATGGGCGGCGTCGTGGTGGTGGTCGAGGGTGAGGCCTACGCCCTGCCGCCGCCAGACCTGGACGTGGCGCTCCTGATCGCGCCGGCGCCGGTGGCCACCGAGGCGGCCCGCGCCGCCCTACCGGAGGCTGTGAGCCGCGAGGACGCGGTCTTCAACCTGGCTCGCGTGGCCTCGCTCGTCCGCGTCCTCCACACGCGCCAGTGGGAGCTGCTCGACCTCGCCTTGGAGGACCGGCTGCACCAGCCGCACCGCCTGCCGCTCTATCCCTGGGCCGACGCTGCCATCGAGGCCGCGCGCGAGGCCGGGGCTTACGGGGCCGCCATCTCTGGCGCCGGGCCTAGCGTCTTCGCCCTGTGCGAGCGCCGGGCAGGGGCCGAGGTGGCGGCGGCGATGCAGGCGGCAGGCCCGGAGGGCGGCTACGGACTCGTCACGAAGGTGGCCAAGAGCGGGCTGGACTATCGCGTTTGATCGTCCAGAAGTACGGTGGCACGTCGCTGGGCAGCGCCGCCCGCATCCGCCGGGTCAGCCGGCGCATAGCCGCCACGGTGGCGGGCGGTGAGCGGGTCGTGGCCGTCGTGTCGGCCATGGGCCAGACCACCGACCAGCTCATCGCCCTCGCCGGGCGCGTCTGCGCGGAACCACCCGCCCGCGAGCTGGACATGCTCGTCGCCAACGGGGAGACCATCACCGCGCCCCTGGTGGCCATGTGCCTGCAGGGGATGGGGGTGCCGGCCGTCTCACTCAGCGGCGCCCAGGCCGGCATCCGGACCACCGCCCATCACTCCCGGGCGCGGATCGCGGACATCCACCCGGTTCGCATCCAATCGGCGCTGAAGCGAGGGCTGGTGCCGATCGTGGCCGGCTTTCAGGGCGCGACCGCCGACGCCGAGATCACGACGCTGGGCCGGGGCGGCTCGGACACGACCGCGGTGGCCCTGGCGGCGGCCCTGGGCGCGGCGGAGTGCGAGATCTATACGGACGTGGACGGCATCCTCACCGCCGACCCGCGCGTCGTTCCCAGGGCCCGGCTGCTGCGCCACGTGGCCTACGAGGAGATCCTGGAGATGGCGGCAGTCGGGGCGCGGGTCATGCATCCGCGGGCGGTCGAGATCGGAGAGCTGTACTCGGTGCCCATCCATGTCCGCTCGAGCTTCCGGCGGGGCCCCGGTACGATGATCGTGGCCGAGGTGCCGATGGAGGATCGCAACCGCGTCCGCGGGGTGGCGCACGAGACCGAGGTGGCCAAGATCACGCTGCTCGGTGTACCCGACCGACCGGGCGTCGCGGCCGCTGTATTCGAGCCTTTGAGCGAGCGCGGCATCTCCGTCGACGTGATCGTGCAGAACGTCTCCGTGCATGGCAAGACCGACCTCACCTTCACCCTCGGCGAGGCCGACCTGAAGGAGGCGCTGGGGCTGGTCGAGCCGGTCCGGCAGGCGATCGGGGCCGAGGGCTTCAGCCACTCTGGCGCCCTGGCCAAGATCTCGATCGTTGGCACCGGCATGCTGGGCACGCCCGGCATCGCGGCCCGCATGTTCCGCACCCTGGCCGCCGAGCGGATCAACATCGAGATGATCTCGACTTCCGAGATCCGAATCACGTGCATCATCGAGCGGGCCGACGCTGAGCGCGCGGTGCGGGCCCTGCACTCCGCCTACGACCTAGACTCGGAGGGAACCTAGGTTCCCCCCGTGGGCCCACTCTCCTGACCAGCTCCACGAAATCTTCGAATTCGCGGGACGCTTGCGCGACGCCTAACGTGGAGGAGCGGAAACGACGACTCAATCGGCCCAGCAAAGCCGGGCCCACGCCTGACGACTTGGTCGAGGCCTGGTAGTACGGCCTGAGCCAGCAGCAGCGCATCTCCCCGTAAGCTCAGGCGGTGCCGGTCAACGTCGCGCTGGTCGGTCCGTCCGGGGCCGGCAAGACCACCCTCTTCCACGCGCTTACGGGCGGCGGCGGAGCGGACGGCGTGGGCATGGTCGATGTCCCCGACGCCCGCCTCCAGCGCTTGGCGGCGGCAGTCAAGCCGAAGAAGGTCGTGCCGGCCCAGGTGCGCCTGGTCGACGCGCCTCCCGGCAGCAAGGCCCAGCGCATCGCGGCGGCTCGGGAGGCCGACGTGGTGCTGAAGGTCGTCCGCGCCTTTGGTCCTGATCCGGACCCGGCGGGGGATCTGGCCGAGATCGAGCTCGATCTGGCGGTCGCTGACCTGGCCACGGTGGAGCGGCGACTGCAGCTGATGGGGCGTGAGGTGCGGGCGGGGAAGAAGGAGGGCGCGACCGAGGTCGCCGTGCTGGAGCGGGCCAAGGCACACTTGGACGAAGGCCGCGGCCTGGCCGACCTGGAGCTCGACCCCGAGTCGGCAGCGCTCATGTCGCCGCTCTTCTCCGTCTCCGCCAAGCCGTCGGTCGTGGTCCTCAACGTGGCTGAGGGCGGGCTC
>JALYZG010000138.1 GCA_030948965.1 Candidatus Dormiibacterota bacterium
GCTCCTTGAGAGCGTTTCCAGCCACCGTCACCGGCCTCCGCCGACCAGCCGGCGAGCGGCGGTGGCGATGTGCGCGGCTGAGATCCCGGCAGCCTCGATCAGCTCCTGGGGAGTGCCGGAGGTGGGCATCTTCCGGACCGCGCAGTGAGCTACGCGCGGCCGCTCGGCATCCTCGGCGAGCGCCTCGAGGACCGCGCTCGCCAGACCACCTTCAGGCGAGTGGTCCTCGGCGACGACGAACCGGCCGCCGGTCGCGGCCGCCGCCCTGCGCAGGGTCGCCACGTCGACCGGCTTCACCGAGTACAGGTCCAGGACCATGGCCTCGATCCCCTCCCCTGCCAGCTCCTCGGCGGCCGCCAGGCAGTTGTGCAGCGTTACGCCGGCGCCGATCAGCGCCACCGCGCCGCGCTCGGGATTCCTGAGGATCTTGGCGCCGCCCACAGGAAACTTCTCATCCGCGCCGTAGAGCACCGGGTAAGCGCCCCGAGTCGTCCGCATGAAGACGACCCCGTCGGTGTCCGCCATCGTCTGCGTGAGGGCCGCCGCGCTGGTCGCGTCGCTCGGGTAGAGAACCGTCGACCCATGAATCGCCCGCAGGGAGGCCAGGTCCTCCATGGCCATCTGCGAGGGACCGTCCTGGCCGATCTCCACCCCCGCGTGCGAGCCCACCAGCCTGATGTTGGCGTTCGAGATGGCCGCCATCCGGATGAAGTCGTAGGCTCGCGAGAGGAAGGCTGCAAACGTGGAGGCGAAAGGGATGTAGCCCCGCACGCTCATCCCGACCGCCGCCGCCACCAGCATCTGTTCGGCGATGTACATCTCGAAGAAGCGGTCGGGGTACTGCTTGGCGAACTCGTCTGCGTGCGTCGAGTTGCTGACCTCGCCGTCCATGGCGACCACGCCCTCCCGGGCGCCCAGGGCCAGGAGCGCGTCGCCGTACGCCTTGCGCGTGGCGACCTTTTCGTCCTTTTTGTAGGTCGGCAGCTGGACGCTGCGGCCGGTGCCGGTCCTGGCCGGCTCGCGGGGCTCCGGCTTCAGGGCGTCGATCGTGAGGTGGCGCTCGCCGCCGAGCTCCTTGATCGCGCGCTCCGCCATGTCCTCCGGCAGCGCCTTGCCGTGCCAGCCGTCCTTGTTCTCGATCTCGCGGAAGCCCTTGCCCTTCTCCGTCCGGGCGATGATCACGGTCGGTTTGCCGGTTGACTTGCGTGCCTCGCCCAGGGCCCGGTCGATCTCACCGATGTCGTGGCCGTCGATCTCCACGGCCTGGCAGCCGAAAGCCTCGGCCCGAGCCCGGTAGACGTCCAGATCCCAGCCGAACTCGGTCTCGCCCCGCTGGCCCAGCCGGTTCACGTCGAAGATCGCCGTGAAGTTCGAGAGGCCGTAGTGGGCGGCCTTGTCCAGGCCCTCCCAGATCGCCCCCTCCGCCACCTCGGAGTCTCCGCACAACGTCCAGACGTGGTAGGGGAGCTTGTCGAGATACTTGCCGGCGAGCGCGATGCCGACCGCGATCGGCAGGCCCTGGCCCAGCGAGCCGGTGGCCACGTCCACCCAGGGCAGCACCGGCGTCGGGTGACCCTGAAGCTTGGAGCCGAACTTGCGAAACGTCAGCAGCTCCTCGTCGCTGATGACCCCGGCGGCCTTGAACATCGCGTAGACCAGGGGGGAGGCGTGGCCCTTGGAATAGACGAGGTGGTCGTTGTTGGCCTGCTTGGGCTGCGACCAGTCGTAGCGTAGGTGGCGGGCCAGGAGAACCGCGATCAGGTCCGCCGCCGACATCGAGGAGGTGGGGTGTCCCGAGCCCGCGGCCGTGCTGCAGCGGATGCTGTCCACCCGCAGCTGCTGGCCCAGCTCGAAGAGGCGTTCGACTTCCCGGTCGGTCAACGTCGTGGTCGCAGCCATCTTCACCTCTCCACCTCCAAATGCGCCCCGGTGCCCCGCGAGTCAAGGATCCGATCCCGGATCAGCGCCTCATACAGCGCCGCCTGGCGCCTCATGACTCCACGGTAGGCCAGATGCGCCCCACGCCGTGGGACGTAGATCCGGCCGACCCTGGCCGGGCGGGCGACGGCGCTCCCCAGGTGCTCGAGGGCCATGATGGCCGCCCCCTGGCTCGAGGCCTCGGCGGCTCGTGAAGCCGCCACCGGCTTGCCGATCACGTCGGCCATGATCTGCATCCACCCGGGCGAGGCGAGCAGGCCGCCGCCGCTGGCCACCAGGCGTCGCGCCGGTTGCCGCCAGCTGATCTCGTCGAGGGCTCGGTCGACCCGGGCGAACTCGACCGCCACCGCCTCCAGGCCGGCCCGCACGATCTGGTCGGCGGTGGTGGCCTGGGTCAGCCCGCCGATCGCGCCCGTCGCGTGGGCGGCGAAACCCGGGCTCCGCTCGCCGGCCAGCAACGGAAGGAAGGTCAGGCCGGTCGAGGCGGGGGCCATGGCGGCAAGCCGGCGCTCCCAGCCGCCGGGTTCGACGCGCAGGGTCCTCGTCAGCCAGGCATAGAGATTGCCGCCGTTGCTCAGGGCGCCGCCGGTCACGTAGCGGTTGGCATCCAGGCGGTAGCACCAGAGCCCCGCCGGCAGGCCCGCCGGCCGCTCCGCGGCCAGCACCCGAAGCGCCCCCGACGTGCCCACCGTCAGGGCCCGCTGGGTGGGATCGGTG
>JALYZG010000140.1 GCA_030948965.1 Candidatus Dormiibacterota bacterium
ATCCTGATCGGTTTCTTCATGACCCTGGCCCGGAAGGACGCCGTGATGCAGCTCACCGGTCTCTTGGTGGCCGAGAACGGCCTGCTCCTTCTGGGCCTGGTCATGGGAGCTGGCCTGCCGCTGCTCATCGACTTCGCGCTCTTCCTCGACGTGCTGGTCGGCGCCGTGGTCATGGGCTTCCTAATCACTCGGATGCACGAGACCGTCGACAGCACAGACACATCCGAGCTGACGAGGCTGCGGGGGTGAGCGGGACGCTCATCGTGGCCCTGCTGGCGATCCCGCTGATCGGCGCTCTGCTCAGCTGGCGGCTGCGGTCCACCGTCCTGCTGCACGCGGTGGCCGGAGTCACCCACATCCTCGTCCTCGCGTGCGCGCTGGCCCTACTGACCCAGCTGCTGCGAGGCTCGGCGCCCCACCTCTTCGGCGGCTGGCTGGTGCTCGATCACCTGGGCGGGCTCGTGCTGCTCATCGTCGCCTGCGTGGGCTTCACCGCCGCCATCTACTCGATCGGCTACATGGGTCACGAGCTGAGCGTGGGGGCGATCGCGGCGCGCGATCTCAGCCGCTACTACCTGCTCTTCCACGTGTTCGTCTTCACGATGCTGGTCGCCAGTGTGGCGGGCAACCTGGGCCTACTCTGGACCGCGATCGCCGGGACCACGATCGCCTCCGCGCCACTGGTCGACTTCTTCGGCTCACGCGACCCCCTGGAGGCGGCGTGGAAGTACATCCTGCTCACCACCGCGGGCAGCATGATCGCGCTCTTCGGCTTTCTCGTCCTCTACCAGGCCGGCGTGCACCTTCTCGGGCGCTCCTATGACTTCTCCTTCCTGACCCTAGCGGCGGTGGCGCCACGGCTGCCGGCCGAGGCCGCTGCCGCCGCCTTCGTGCTGGTGCTGGTCGGACTTGGCGCCAAGGCCGGCCTGGCTCCCATGCACAGCTGGCTGCCGGACGCCCACAGCCAGGCGCCGTCGCCCATCTGCGCCCTCCTCTCTGGCGTCGAGCTGAACTGCGCGATGCTCGGCATCCTGCGTGTCTTCGAGCTCACGGCGCCGGCGGCCGGAGCCTCGCGGCTCCGCTTCGGCCTGCTCCTGCTGGGGCTTGTCTCCGTTGCGGTGGGGGTCGTGTTCCTCGTCTCGCAGCGCGACTTCAAGCGGCTCCTCGCCTACTCCTCGATCGAGCAGATGGGGTTGGTCGCCGTGGGCGTGGGCCTAGGGGTGCCCCTCGCGGTGTTCGGCGGGCTCCTGCAAATGGTCAATCACGCCTTCACCAAGTCACTGATGTTCTTCGGCACAGGCAACCTGCTGCTGCGCTTCGAGACCCGGACCATGACCTCCGTTTCCGGCGTGGTGCGCCTGATGCCGGTCACGGCTATGGTCACCCTTGCCGGTGCGCTGGCGATCGGCGGCGCCCCGCCGTTCAGCCTCTTCGTCTCGGAGTTCTCGATCGTGGCCGGCGCGGCTTCGAGCCGGCAGTGGATCCCGACCGTCCTCGTCGCCTCGCTGCTGGTGGTCGGCTTCCTCGCCATCCTTTGGCCCTTCAACCGGATGGTATTCAGTAATCCGGCCCGCCAGGCTGCGGTCGCGGAGTCCGAGATCAACGCCTTCACCCTCGTGCCAGCCGTTGTCTCGCTCGCGGTGATTGTGTTGTTGGGAGTCTGGGTCCCCGGCCCCCTGCGCGACCTTCTCGCCGGGGCGGCTCGAGGGCTGGCGCCGTGAGCGGGTTGGTCGAGATCGCCAAGGCGTTGGGCCTGGAGGTGGTCGCTGGGCCGCCGGGGGAGCTTCGCGCCGCGGTCGACGAGGACGAGTTCGCGGATGTGGCCCTCGCCATCGGCAAACGCGCCATCCTCGGCGACCTGTTCGCCTCCGAAACCAAGGGGGGCGCCGCTCTGACCGCGGTCTATTCCGCCATCGGCGATCGGGGCTGGTTGCTCCTGTCGACCGAATTGACGGCCGGCTCCTTTCGCTCGCTCACCCCCAGGCTGCACGCCGCAAGCTGGTACGAGCGCGAGATCAAAGAGATGTTCGGGCTCCAGCCGGAGGGGCACCCCGCGCCGATCGGGCTCCGGCTCTACGGATGGCCGGCCGACTTGCCGCCGATGGTGGCCGATCCCAGGCAAATCAGAGCGATCGGGGAGCCCGAGCCGGTCGACACGATCCCGCAGGTACATGGCCAGGGCGTCTTCCAGCTCCCGCTGGGGCCAGTTCGCAGCGGCCCCCAGGAGTCGGGCGAGTTTCTGTTCAACTCCGGTGGCGAGGACCTGGTCATGGTCTCGCCGCGCCTGGGATACAAGTTCCGGGCCGTCGAACGGCTGGCCGAGTCGCGCGATGTCGAGGACGTGGTACTCCTCGCCGAACGCCTGGCCGGAAACTCGACCTTGAGCAACGCCCTCGCCTTCGCCCATGCCGCCGAGCGGGCCATGGGGGTCGAGCCCCCCGAGGCCGCTCGCTGGTCGCGGACGCTGCTCAACGAGCTGGAACGGCTGCACGGCCACCTCGGCCAGCTGGGCCGCGTCGCCGACGCGACGGGTCTCAGCGTTGGCGCCGCGCAGTACGCGCTGCTCAAAGACGAGGTGCTGCGTGTCTGCGGGGATCTGACCGGCCACCGCTACCTACGCGGATCGATCGCGATCGGCGGCTTGAACGCGTCCTTGGCGACGGCGGGGCTCGTGCACCTCGAGCGGTCGCTGACACCGTGGCGGCGGCGCAGTCAACGACTGGCGACGCTGCTGGAGGACACAGCGACGTTCGTCGACCGCCTGGACACCACGGCCGTGCTCCCGCTCCAGTACGCCCTGCAGCACAACCTGGTCGGGCCGATCGGCCGATCCTCCGGTGGCGACCGGGACGCGCGGCGCGACCACCCGTACGCGAGCTACGGCAGCGTCGACTTCAAGGTTCCCGTGGAGTCGGACGGCGACGCCCTGGCTCGGGTGCGCGTCCTGCTCTCCGAGACGGACCAGTCGCTGCACATCCTGGAACAGCTGTTGGGATCGCCTCGCGACGGCCAGGTGCAGGTCCACTGGTCGGCCGCTGAGACCGTGGCTTCGGGCCTGGGCTGGGCGGAGGCGCCGGGCGGGGAGACCCTGCATTTCGTGCAGGTCGATCGGTTCGGTCTCGTCCGACGCTGGCGCGCGCGCCCCCCAGCATGCGTTAACTGGCATCCGTTCGCCTACGCCTGCACCAGCGGCAACAACCTGACCGACTACCCCGTGATCGAGGCCAGCTTCGGGCTCTCCCACGCCGAGTTCGACCGCTGATGTCGCGCTGGATCGCACTCGGCCTCAAGACCGGCGTGCGCACCACGCCGTTCCCGGAGAAGACCGACCCCGGCGCGGCGAATGTGCCGACCGCGGTGACCGTGAGCTCGCGAAACCTGGTCGCGGGGGCGGTGCTGGCCGCGGCCAGGCAGTGCCCGACCGGCGCGATCAAGACGTCCGGCAGCGCCCTAGAAGGGACTCTCGAATTCGACCTCGGCCTCTGCGTCATGTGCGGTCGCTGCAGCCGCGCAGCGCCGGACACGTTCCAGACCGTAAACGATCCCGAGGTCGCCGTCCGGTCGCGGTCGATGTTGCGCACATCGCTGGCCTGGGACGGCCATGAGGTCGCGATCACCAATGGCGCCGAACCGGGCATCTCGGCGGCCGCTGTCAATCGAACGTTCCGCCGCTCCCTGCACATTCGCCACGTCGATGCCGGCTCGTCCAACGCCACCGAGTCTGAGCTGCAGCTCCTGTCCTCGCCCGCCTACGACCTGAATCGCCTGGGCCTGTTCTTCACCCCCACGCCGCGGCACGCGGATGCCCTTCTCGTGACAGGCGTCGTCACCCGTCAGATGGTCCGCCCGCTGCTGGAGACGTACGAGGCTATGCCCGCTCCGAAGGTCGTGATCGCGGCCGGAACGTGCGCGATCAGCGGCGGGTTGTTTCAGGACAGCCTGACCCATCGCGGTCCCCTCGAGGAGCTGCTCCCGGTCGACGTATTCATCCCCGGTTCGCCTCCATCTCCGCTGGCCCTGCTGCACGGGCTCCTCCTGGCGGTTGGCAAGGCCGAGGAGCGGTTTCGGGTGTTGGCCCAAGACGATGGCACTTAGCCTGCTGGCGGCTGCGCTCGGCGTCCTCGGGGTGGGCGCTGCCGCGGGTGTCGCTGCGACGGCGGTCCCGTTCGCGCGCTATCTCTCCGCCTCGGCGGCCACCATCGGCTCCCTGCTGCTGGCGGCAACCGGCGTCGCGGCGTTGAGCGGCGGCGGCGCGACCCTGAACCTGCCGGCGAGCACGCCGCTGGGCGGTTTCGAGGTGCGCATTCAGCCGCCGGGCGGCCTGTTCCTGCTGCTGACCGGGGTGGTCGGCACTGCGGTCGCGGTGTACAGCGCCGGCTACCTCGACCATGTTGGTGGACCGCCACGACAGGCGGCGCTCCTCACCCTCCTCAACCTCACCCTGGTCTCACTGGCGGTTCTGCTCACGGCGGCCAACGCTCTCACCTTCCTTGTGGCCTGGGAGTCGATGTCGATCCTGACCTACGTGCTCGTGGCCGTCGAATACGAACACTCTGGTACGCCCGCCGCGGCGTTCCTAATGCTGGCACTGAGCGAGATCGGGTTTGTCGCCATGGCGGTTGCGTTTGCCCTGCTGGGCGCCTTCGAACCCGGTCGCGACTTCGCCGTGCTCGAGGCCGGCCCGGTCGGAGGTGGCGTCCAAAGCGCGGCCTTTCTGCTCTTCCTGTTCGGGTTCGGGGCAAAGGCCGGGGTTGTCCCATTCCAGGGCTGGTTGCCCGAGGCGCACCCGGCAGCGCCCTCCAACATCTCGGCGCTGCTGTCGGCCGTGATCGTCAAGATGGCGATCTACGGACTGCTGCTGAGCCTCCTGCAGCTGCTGGGGCCGCCGCCTGCCTGGTGGGGCTACGTGGCCCTGGCACTGGGCGTGCTGACGGCGATCTACGGCGTGCTGTTCTCGCTCTTGGCGCACGACCTCAAACGGGCGCTGGCCTTCAGCACGATCGAGAACCTGGGCTTCATGGTGGCGCTGATCGGCGCCGCCCTCCTCTTCCGCAGCCTGGGCCAGGCTCGGTTGGAGGCGGTGGCGCTGGTCGCGGTCGGCCTCCATGCCATCAACCATGCGCTGCTCAAGGGAACGCTCTTCCTCGGGGCTGGCAGCGCTCAGGCCGCAGCCGGTACGCGCGACATGGACGCGCTGGGCGGGCTGTGGCGGAAGATGCGATGGTCGGCCGCCGCCTTCTTCATCGGGGCGGCCGGGCTGGCCGGCATCCCGCCCCTCAACGGCTTCCAGAGCGAGTGGCTCGGACTCCAGGTGTTGTTGCAGGGCCATCTGCTGAGGGACCCCGGCGCGCGCCTCGGCCTGGCCGCCGCGGGCGCCCTGGTGGCGCTGACATTCGGGCTGGCGGCGACGACTTTCATCCGCATCTTCGCCGGGGTATTTCTAGGCGTGCCGCGGAGCAGGCGGGCGGCATCCGCTCGCGAAGTGCCGCCGGCCATGGTGGCCGGCACGTGGCTGATCGCCGGCGCGAGTGTCGTCCTGGCGGTCCTGCCGCCCCTCGGCATCGGCGCCGCGGCC
>JALYZG010000158.1 GCA_030948965.1 Candidatus Dormiibacterota bacterium
AGGTTGCGACGGTCGCCGGGCTGCGGCCGCCGTCGGCGAGAGCCACGGCGAGCTTGTCCAGGACCCGGCTGGTGATCGCTTGTGGGTCGGTCGCGCCAAGGTCCGCCAGATGGGGGATGACGATCGCGAACAGGTTGCGCTCGCGGTCGTACAGCGTCTTGACGGAGCGACCTTCCGCGCGCAGGTGGGCCAGCCAGGCGTGCCCGGCCTCCTGTATCGCGGTCTGACTCTCCTTCTGGACAACGGCGAGCTGGCGGTCGCGAGCAGGCATGCGGCGCAGGCTACGCGTTGAACCTCGATTTTGTCAACGTTCTGCTCGGAGCTGCCAATTAGTCAATCTCCCCAGCCTAGTTTTTACAACTCGGCATGGCGTGTTTGGAGCATGGGAGGAGTCCTGATTGAGTTCAAAAAGGGTGGATGTGGAGCGAAGGGGATTCGAACCCCTGACCTCCTCCGTGCGAGGGAGGCGCTCTCCCAGCTGAGCTACCGCCCCTGGGTCGGAGGCGAGTATACCGGCCCGACCTAGAATTGCCCCCATGCTGCGCCGCCTCGCCCGCCTCGGCCCAGCCATCTGCGCCGCTCTCCTGGTCGCGTCCTGCGCGGCGCCAGCCCTCCCCTCCAACCCGTTTGCCGGGCGATCGACGGGCGTCCAGGGCACACCCCTCCAGCAGGCTGACGGCCGGATGTACGCGGGCGACTACGACGGGGCCGAGAAGGCCTACCTGCGGCTCGTGGCGGCGCACACGCCCGGGGCCGCGGCCCACTATTCGACACTTCTCGCATACGAGAATCGGTTCGACGAGGCCATCGGGCAGGCTCGGGACGGGATCCAGGTGCGGGCCGACTCGGAGTCATACGCGCGCCTCTGCCGGGCGCTCGACTGGGCCGACCAGGTCAGCGCCGGACTGGAGCAGTGCCGGCGGGCGGTCGCGACGAAGCCGCTCGACCCCCTGGCCCGCCCGTTCCTGGCTGAGGCCCTGGCTGACGCCGGGCGGCTGGCGGAGGCCCGGGCTCAGCTGGAGCAGGCTGAGGCATTGCCGGGTGACGCCGCCGTGCGCGCGGAGATCGATCGTGATTGGTCGCTGTACGACAACGACCGCGGCGACGCCATCGCGCAGCTCAACCACATCCTCCTCGCGGCGCGGGAGCAGCCGGACTTCCCGCAGCGGCAGATCGCCGTCGCCCGCTTCGACAGCGCCCACGGGCGGCCCAAAGCCGGGAGCGCCTTGCTGACCCACCTGGCCGGGACTCACCCGCGCGACTACGGCGTGCTCCTGGCGGTGGCCGACTCGACGCTTCTGGGCGGCGATGCCGCCGGTGCCGCGGGCGTCTACGACAAGGCCCTGCAAGCCCGGCCCGGGGGCGAGTCGGCGGCAGTCTCGCGGGCCGAGCTGGCCACCCTGAGCCAGGACTATCAGGGAGCGCGCAGCGTGCTGCTGACAGCCCTGACCGCCAACCCGGCCGGTGGGGCCGCGTACCAATACCTGAGCCAGCTCGACAGCCAGGTTCTGAAGCGCGACCCGGGCCCTGACCTGGCGCCGGCGGCGGCGGCGGCGGCGAGCCTGGCCGGCGACACCGCCGCTGTATTGGCCCGCGTCAACTCCGAGCGAGCAGCCGCGGGCGTCAGCCCCCTGGCTGCCGATCCGGCCTTGACGAAGGCGGCCCAGGCGCACGCCTATTACTACCTCTTCAACCTCGCCGATCCGGCGGTCGCGGGTGCGGGCATCCTCCTGGAGACACCCGGACGGCCCGGCTTCACTGGTGCTGACGCACTGGCCCGCGCGCGGGCGCACGGGTACCAGGGTGCGGCCGTCAGGGAGGCCGCGGGCCACCTCTTCAGCCCGGCCGCGAGCGTCGACGCCTGGATCGCGGGCGTCGGCCAGCGCTACCCCCTGCTATCGCGCCAGGCCGTGGGTCTCGGCTTCGGCGAGGCGCGGGCCGGACTGTTCTCGATCTCCCTGCTGGACGTGGGGCAGGGCCCGGATCCGGGCGGGGACGTGGTCGTTCAACCGGCCTCCGGCGCGGCGGCGGTCCCGGCCTTCTACAACGGCGGCGAGGTGCCGGATCCACTGCCGTCGGGGACGGGTTACCCGGTCGGCTACCCGGTGTCGATGCAGGTTGGGTCCGGGCAACGCCTGACGCTAACGTCAGCCCAGCTGGTGGACGCTCAGGGTGTGCCGGTGCCGACAATCACGGTCAGCCCTGGCTCAGGCCTGGAGCCCGGCGAGGCGGCGATGGTCGCTCGAACCCCACTGCAGCCTGGATCCCGGTATTCGGCCACGTTCAACGGCACCCTTGACGGCGCTCCCTTCACCCGCTCTTGGTCGTTCCAGGTCATCGGTCCGTAGACTCGGCCGGTGGCCTCCTCCTCGTCCGCGACCAAGCTTCAGCCCGGGGACGAGCGCACCCGCATCCCGCCCGGCCAGACGCTGACCGCCCCCAATCGCTGGCCGGTACTGACCTTCGGCCCTACGCCTGCCTTTGACAGCCGGCGCTGGGACCTGAAGTTGTTCGGACTGGTCGAGCGGGAGCTGACCCTTTCATACGAGCAGGTCCGAGCCCTACCCACAGTCGACGTGGTGGCCGACATCCACTGCGTGACCGGCTGGAGCCGGCTCGGGGACACCTGGACGGGAGTGCCCTTTCGTGAGGTCCTGAAGCTGATCGGCCCTCGGCCGGAGGCTACGCACGTCATGGCCCATTGCGAATATGGCTACACGACGAGCGTCCCGCTCGAGGTCTTGGACTCCGACGACGTGCTCCTTTGCCACTCCTGGAACGAGGCGGAACTGGCGCCAGAGCACGGGTATCCGCTTCGCCTCCTGGTGCCGAAGAAGTACCTCTGGAAATCGGCCAAGTGGCTGCGGGGTCTGCAGTTCATGGCCTCGGGCCGCCTCGGTTTCTGGGAGCAGCGAGGCTACCACGACGAGGCAGACCCCTGGCGGGAGCAGCGCTACTGGTAGGGCCGCCGTGGCGGTGGTGACTCTGACCACTGATTTCGGGTCGGGTTCGCCCTACGTCGCGGCCATGAAGGCGCGTCTCCTGGCTGCTTGCCCGGGCGCCACCCTCGTGGACGTCGCCCACGACCTGCCCTCATTCGACATCGGAGCCGCGGCGTTCGTGCTCTGGGCGGGGACGCGGGACTTCGGAGGGCCAGGCCACGTGCACCTGGCTGTGGTCGATCCGGGCGTCGGCACCGGCCGCCGGGCGGTCGCCGTCGAGGTCCGATCGGGCGCCTTTTACGTGGCCCCGGACAACGGTCTCCTGGAGTTCGCTCTGCGGCACCTCGATCCCTCCCGAGTCGTGTCGCTGGCCGTCCCCGCCGAGGCCGCGCCCACCTTCCACGGCCGCGACGTGTTCGCGCCTGCGGCCGGATGGCTGGCCGCGGGCGCTGACCTCAGTCTGCTCGGGGCGCCGGCCGAGGGTTTGGTCCGCCTGCCCGATTCTGGAGCCGTGGTGCTCTGGGTTGACACCTTCGGCAACGTCGTCACGGGCCTGCAAGTCATGCCGGCAGGCGTGCGGATCGGAGGCCGGCTCGTGACCCGGCGGGCCGCGACATACGGAGCCGCACCGGTGAGCGAGCCATTCCTCTATCTCGGCAGCCTGGGCTACGTGGAGATCGGCGTCCGCCAGGGTCGGGCTGACGAGGAGCTGGGCCTGCGGATAGGCAGCGCGATCCAGATCCTGACCTGAAGCCCGGCTCGGCAGACTCTTAACGGGCTGGATTGGCGTCGCCGGTGGTCAGTCCTAGCCTGGGCCAGCCATGTTCCGGCCCACGCTTCGCACCAGCCTGCTCATTGTCTTCGTTTTCGTCTTCGTCTTCGCCTCCGCCTGCGCCCCACCTTCCGGTCTTCTGCCTGCAACTGCTCCCGGCACGGGCTCGGGCGCCCGACCGGCTACGGCGCCGGCGGCCGATCATCCCACCCGCCTCTGGCAGGATGCCGCCATCTTCGAG
>JALYZG010000171.1 GCA_030948965.1 Candidatus Dormiibacterota bacterium
CCCTATCGCGTGGCCGCCTTCTCGGCACTTCCACCTATCTCGACCTCCGCGCCATGACTTCCGGATCTAACGAGTCGAACCCTAGGACGAGCGTAACCCGCTCCGGCCGCGCGGATCAACGTCCTGATCGCCGATCGCTGCGCGCTCATCAGTTGCCTCGCTGCTGCCGTGGGGCTGGCGGCCACGTGGAGCGAGCCGGTCGATGACCTGTCCCTGCGCCTCGACCGTCTTCTGCAGCCGGGACAGCACATCCATGACGCTCGCGAGCTGATGCTCCACCTCGATCAGGCGCTCCTCGGGCCGAGTCCGCGGTCCGGCTCCGCTTGCCTCGGCGACCAACGTGTCCAGCGACAGCCCGGTGGCGGTGACTGCGGCCAACAGCACGTCCGCCGGTGGCGTCGACCGCCCGGCCGTATAGGCGTAGATCGCGCTCGTGACGTAGCGCTTGCCTAGGTACGGCTCCATGGCGATTACCAGCGCCTCGGCTTTTCCGGTCTCGGCGAGGGCGGCCTCCATGACCTGCTGGGCGATCCGCGCCATCCGGTTAGATGGGATCCTGGCACGCTTCCGGCGCTGGGGCGGGTTGGCGACGCCGACCTGAGTAGCCACGGAGCCACCATCGCAAATTTAGTGCGATTTCGTCTTGACAGTCGGCGCACACGCAGTATAATATCCGCATTCATGGTGCGTCTCCGCATTGATGATCGGATTCCGCAGAAGCTGCTGCTAGACGGAGCGAGCTCGTCGATCGGTGCACCGTCCTCCACGGGAGAACGGGCGTGAGGCTCCCGGGGCTGAGGCGCCAGCGAGAGCTTCGGTGCTGGACCGTTGCGGACGTGGCGCGATTTGCCGGAGTCACCTGGCCGACCGCGTCCCTCGCCGATGCCTGCCACGACGTGAGCGAGGCGACCGCTCGAAAGATCCTCCTCGCCCTTGAGGCCAATCCACCCCTCCCCACCGCCTTCGCGCTACTGACCGTGGAGCTGCCGGCCGACGACGAGAACAAGCAGACAAGAGATGAACGCGTCGCCACATGGCCGGTACGCATTGGCTCGGCTCCTCGTCGCCAATGGACGCGCACAGAATGACGGGTCCAGTCAGGTCGACCGAGGACCGCTGGACACTGCGCGCCGCCGAGGTGTCGATCGCCATGATCACGATCCTCGGATGGGTGCTGTCCTATACGGCTCTGCGACGCCTTGCCGAGGCCCACGGCTACCTCGCCTGGGAGGCCAGGCTCTGGCCACTGACCGTCGACCTGCTGGTTCTCGTGGCTACGGCGATCGCGCTGACGACCGCCCGGCGCAGGCGTGGACCGACCAACGAGGCCTGGACCCTGGCCGTGGTGGCGGCACTGGTGACGGTGGCCGGCAACATGCTCTCGGCCGGCCCCGACCCGGTGGCGCGAGCCCTGCACGCGTGGCCGGCCTGCTGCATGGTGGCCGCTTGGCATCTCTTCTTCCGGCTCGTCGCCTCCGGCGATAGTGCTCGGTTGGCACTGGCCCATGCCGTCCGTGAGCCGGCTGCGGTGTCCGGACGATCGGACGCCCTCCGCGCCGTGTCCGGAGCGGATCGGGGGCGCGCGAGTCAGCCAGGGCCGCGCGCGCTCCTCCAGGAGCTTGTCGCGGTGGGCGTGCGGCGGCTGCGGCTCAAAGGCGAGCGGCTGACCGGCGAGAGCCTGGCGCGGGCCCTAGACGAGCTTGGCCACCCGGTCTCGAGCCGCCACGCCCAGCGCTTGCTCAAGCGCCTGGCGGCTTCGCCCCGCGATGACGAGACCGACCAGATCAATCCCGGCAGCGTCGCGCTGGCCGGGCAAGCGAGCTACGGAGGTGAGTGAGGTGATCGAATCGAGAATGCGACGGCCGGTGCGCTCCGAGACCTGGCATCTGATGCGGCGCAGGCGGCATCAGCAGGGTGGTCTGATCGACGCGGAGGACCTCGTCGCCCTGGCCCGGGCTGAGGGTCTGACAGACGATGAGATCCGGCAATTGGCTTGCAACCTGATGCCGAAACGACGACGTGGGAGTCACGCAGCATGAGGTTTATCCCAACCGGCGCCAACTTGCGGGCAGCCGGATGGCGAGGCCTGAAGGCGCGCCAACGCAGTGAACCCGGCATCCGTCGCGAAGTGGTGCTCCGCTGGTCGCTGCGGCTTGCGGCCCTGACGTCGGCCCTGCTGCTTCTGTTTTTGAGCGGAGCCCTGGTCGGCTCCCTCTTGGTTCGGGGTCAGCGGCAACCGGCGGCCTCGTCGGACGGGGCCGCGACGCTGCTAGCGGAGAGCTTCGCCGAGCGCTTCGCGCTCAGCTACGCCACCTACGACAGCGCCGACTGGGCTGGCTACTCGGCCCGACTCGATGGATACGGTTCCCGCCTTGGCGACGGGCTCTGGAACGGCAGCGGCAAGCAGGTGGCCGTGGCCGTCGTCGTCGACGGCTCGGCCAGGCGTTCAGACGGGGTTCGGGTGGTGAGGGCGGCGGTCGAGGTCGAGAGCACCCCCACCACCCAGGGCGCCACGCCCGTGACGCGCTGGCTTGAGCTGGCCGTCCCAGTGGTTTCCAACGGCACGGAGGTGACGGTGGTGGGCAAGCCGGCACTGCTGCCGGCGCCCGCGCTGGCCGCGCCGCCTGTGGCGAAGCAGAGGGTGGACGACGCCGCCCTCGAACAGTCGCTGCACGACGACCTGGCCGCCTTCTTCCGAGCCTACGCCTCCGGCGACTCCTCCGAGCTCGCCTACTTCACCGCTCCCGGTGTGCGGCTCAGTGGCCTCGGTGGCGAGGTCCAGCTGCAGCAGCTGAGCGGGCTGGTGATCGAGCAGGATGGCCAGCAGGGATCGCGGGTCGCCGACTGCGAGGTTGTCTGGCACGACCAGACCACCGGCGCCGCCCTGGAGCAGAGCTACCGGCTGCAGCTGGTGCCGGTCGGTGGCCAGTGGCACGTGGCCGCGGTGGACGCCGCCGGCCGGGGAGCCGCCAGCGGTGCGTGAGCTGCTGACGGTCCACGCGCTGGCGACGCTGCTCGACATCGACCCCACTCTGGGCGGGCTCAAGGACCTGATCTACAAGGGCCTCCACAACATCTACTTCATCGCACTCGCCGGCGGCATCCTCTACGCCGGGCTGATCAAGCGACGGATGTCGCTGGTCGGAGAGGTGCTCGGCCTCGGCATCGTCGTCGGCCTGGTGCTCTGGACGCCGGACATCGTACCCGCCATCGCCGACAAGATCCGGCAGGCGCTTGGCGGATGATGGCCCACACCCGGCCGCGGGCCGTCACCGCGAATGGAGTCGTCGCCGGCCCGGTGAGCGGCTTGTTTCGCGCGCGCGATCTAAAAAGCTGGTGCTGTTCCGCGACCAGACGGCCCATTTG